>DUMC01000148.1 GCA_012840075.1 Clostridiaceae bacterium
CTAATAACCAATTTTACATCATTAATTGCACTACCAGTATTATTTTGAATAACAGCTCTCAGTTGAAAAATTTCCCCCCTTGTGGCTATGCCGGGAGATTTTCCGTTTATGTCCAATTTTAAATTTACATCTACAAAAGTATCTTCCGATTCTGCAGCCGTTACAGGCACAGATAATACGGATACCACCTGAAAAGCTATCAATAATAATGTTATAGCTATGAAAAACTTTTTACTCAGCTTAGTTTTGAACTCTTTCATATTGACCTCCTTAAACTCTTGCACTGTTTTCTTCAATTTTATCAATCCTTCCATCTCTTATATAAAATATCCTGTCTGCATATCTTGCCACCTCAACGTCATGGGTGACAATAACCAGAGTTTGCTCATTTTCCCTGGCCATTTTAGTTATAAGTTCCATCACCTCTATGGTCGTTTTTGTATCAAGATTGCCGGTTGGCTCGTCTGCAAAAACAATTTCCGGTTTGCCTACAAAAGCCCTTGCTATTCCCACCCTTTGCTGTTGTCCTCCGCTCATCTGCGTAGGTTTGTGTTTCAGGTGGGTTTCAAGACCAACATCCTTTAAAATCTTCTTGGCAATCTTCTCCCTTTTCTTTTTGGAAATCCCTCTGAAAGCCAGAGGCAAACTAACATTTTCAAGGGCACTCAAGGTAGGCAATAAGTTATATGATTGAAAAACGAATCCAATATGTTTTTGTCTGAACTTTGTAAGTTTGTTTTCGCTTAGTTTGTTTAGCTCCTGACCTTTTATAATAATACGCCCTTTTGTAGGTTTTTCCAATCCCGCAAGCAGATTTAACAGAGTTGATTTTCCTGAACCTGAAGGACCTAAAAAACAACAGATTTCACCTTTTGATATGTTAAGGGTGACATTATTCAATGCCACAACCTTTTCGCTACCGACTCTATATATTTTGCTTACATCTTGTACCGATATGATATTCTCCAAACGCTCCCACACCCCCTTACTCACGTAAAATTCATGAATGTTTCTTCGCTATTTTTTCTATATAGTAATGTTTTCTATATAGTAATGACGACTTCCAAATTTCCAAACTTACAAAAGATCAAAGCGCTCTAACTCAAAATAATCCTTAACCTTAAAACACCACCTACTTCAGTAAAATTCACGTTCATTTATATGTAAACTTAAATTTAATAATACTTTACCATTTTCTATAATAAAAATAAACAGTTATTATTAAATATACAATACCACAAAAATTCTTTGCAAAATTTGCCATTAAACAATATATTTGACTTTACACGATATAAAAAAGTTCCCTTGAAATTATAAATTTTCCAAGATTGTCTTTATGATAATTACAGCATATTGTAATATTTAGTTAACTATAGCTTATTTTGTCATTTTAGTATACAAAAAAGAGCTGAACCGTGCAGCGCTCTTTTTTGAACTAAACAATCAAATTTACAAACATAATGTATTAAAATTCAACAGATGATGCATCGTAAAAAATCCTAAAAAATAAAAATATTCTCAATAATCTCAACGGATAACTTTAAATATTAATCCCGTAAGTTTTGTACAAACATGAACCTTGAAAATGTAACATATTGGATACCATAATATAACAGTAGGTGAGAATTGTTCCCTGTAGTAAAATTAATATACTAAAATTAAAAATTAAAGGGGGTTCTCA
>DUMC01000149.1 GCA_012840075.1 Clostridiaceae bacterium
CATAAATACCAAACTTAGGCAAATTGCAATAGTTGAAGAAATAGAAAAAGACATACAGCTTGATTTTACTTATGAAAGTGATTATGATGTTATTTATTTCCGCAAAAAATTGGTAGTAATTGACATACTTGGATACGAATATTATTACGGTGCTGCCCACGGTATGCCCATTCGCAAATGTGTTCATATTGATTTGGAAACAGGCAAATTTTATAAGCTTGGAGATTTGTTTTTAAAAAACAGTGATTATGAAAGTGTTATTAGTGATATTATTAAAAAGCAAATCATAGAACAGGGAGAAGACTCGATAGTCCAGCCGGGAAACTTCGATAAAATCTCACCCGATCAAACCTTTTTTATAAAGGAAAATACATTAAATATTTACTTCTCCCCTTACGAAATAGCACCATATGCCGCAGGCTTTCCTACTTTTAAAATACCTTTTGACCAAATTTCTAATATAATAGATACCTGCGGGGAATTTTGGAATGCTTTTAATTAAGAATAGGCTTTATAATCCATGTTTTATCTCCCACCCTTTTTATTAATTCCTTTTTTATACTTTTGCAGGTTTTTCTTTTTCTTACTTCTTTCTTTATACCTTTTAGAGCTTATAGAATTATCATATTTGCCTGCTTTTCTTGTCTGTTCTTCTTTTCTTGGTCTTATAAGGCACTTTGGTCCATATCCGATCAAATCGGTTCTTCCGGCTAAAGTAAGGGCTTCGTAAACCAAATCGTAATTCTTGGGATTTCTATATTGCATCAATGCTCTTTGCATAGCCTTCTCGTGAGCAGTCTTTGGTACGTATACTTTCTCCATGGTCCTTGGATCAAGTTCGGTATAAAACATACACGTAGATAAAGTACCGGGCGTCGGATAAAAGTCCTGTACCTGCTCTGGCATATACCCTAAGTCCCTAAGATATTCAGCAAGCTCTATTGCATCATTCAGTGTTGATCCCGGATGACTGGACATAAAATACGGTACAAGAAACTGTTCCATTCCCAGTTCCTCGTTTATTCTTTTATACTTTTCAACAAATTTTTCGTAAACCTCTCTTTTTGGCTTTCCCATTTTATCCAATACATTTGCCGATACATGTTCAGGTGCAACTTTTAGCTGGCCGCTTACATGGTATTGGCAAAGCTCGCGCAAAAACTCATCTTTATTTTTATCATACATAATATAGTCATACCGCAGACCCGAACGCACAAATACTTTCTTTACATTTGGAAGGTCCCTTAACTTTCTTAATAATGCCAAATAGTCAGTATGATCTATTACTAAATTCTTACAAGGTTCAGGGAACAGGCATTGCTTATTGGTGCAACCCCCGTACTTCTCTTGTTTTCTACATGCCTTATGACGAAAATTTGCAGTAGGTCCCCCCACATCATGTATATATCCTTTAAAATCCGGATCCCAAACAAGCTTTTCCGCTTCTGCCAGAATAGACTTATGACTTCTTGCTTGAACAATACGGCCCTGATGGAAGGTTAGGGCACAAAAGCTACACCCCCCGAAACAACCTCTGCTACTTATCAAACTGAATTTCACTTCTTTTATAGCAGGTACGCCCCCGTCTTTTTCATATATCGGATGGTAGTTTCTCATATACGGAAGGGAATATACTCTGTCAAGTTCTGACTGGGTCATCGGTTCCGGAGGCGGATTTTGTACAACATAATAACCATCATAAGTTTCAACCAGTGTCTTACCGGTTATCGGATCCATGTTATTATACTGTATCATGAAACTTTCTGCATATTTTCTCTTCGAATTCACTATCTCCTCATAGGATGGTAAAAATATAGGATCATATGGTCTATCCTTATCTTTTGTCTTATATGCCGTACCTCTTATAAAGGTTATTTCTTCTATAGGTATGCCGCTTTCCAACGCTTCCGCTATTTCTACTATTTGTTTTTCTCCCATTCCGTATACTATTAAATCTGCTTTTGAATCAAGAAGAATCGATCTTCTTACCTTATCACTCCAATAGTCATAATGAGCAAACCTTCTCAGACTTGCTTCAAGTCCTCCTAAAATTATGGGTACGTCCTTATATGCTTCCCTTATCTTGTTTGAATATACAATAACTGCCCTATCAGGTCTATATCCGGGTTTCCCGCCCGGAGAATAAAGATCTTCAGCCCTCCTCTTCTTTGCTACTGTGTAGTTATTTACCATGGAATCTAGGTTTCCTGAGGTTACCAAAAATGCAAGTTTAGGTTTTCCAAGCACTTTAAAACTTTCAGCATTTTTCCAGCCCGGTTGGGCAATTATACCAATTTTATACCCGAAACTTTCCAACACTCTGCTAATAACAGCTGCTCCGAAAGAAGGATGATCTACATATGCATCCCCTGTTACAAGTACAAAATCCAGTTGCTCCCAGCCTCTTTTTTTCATGTCTTCTTTGTTTATAGGTAAAAAATCATCCATATAAATCTTCCTGTCTCACTTATATTAGTTATATTTAGTTTGATAAAAATATTAAAAAATATAATGAAGCTTTTATTTATCATCATTATTATACTTATTGCAGAATTAAGTATCAACATTAAGTAGCTAAAGCTTTTATTGCTAATATCTATCTTGAGAAAAGACTTTCATTTATATATAATGTCTTTAAAATAAAAAAACGAATAATGGAGAGAATAAATGTTATGAGCCAATTTAAAGCGGTTATTTTTGATTTAGACGGTACTTTATTAGATACAATTGAAGATTTGGCTGATTCAATGAATGCAGTGTTAGCTGAAGCAGGCTACCCTCTTCACGGTATTCAAAGTTACAAGTATTTTGTTGGAAAAGGTATGAAAAACCTTGTTTATAATGCTTTGCCTCCTGAGCACAGGAATGAAGAAACAATAAAAGTTTTCACGCAGAAAATGAAAGAAGAATATGCTAAAAGGTGGAATGTAAAAACCCGCCCGTATGACGGTATTCCTGAATTGTTGGACATACTTGAGGTTAAGAGAATAGACAAGGCCGTTTTATCCAATAAACCTGATAATTTTACAAAAATTATTATTAAGGAACTGCTTCCCAAGTGGAAGTTTGCGGTAGTATTCGGAGAAAGGGATTCTATACCCAGGAAGCCTGACCCTACAGGTGCGTTGGAGATAGCACATATATTGAATCTAAAGCCTCATGAAATACTTTATTTAGGAGATACCGGTACTGACATGAAAACGGCAGTCAGTGCAGGTATGTATGCCGTTGGAGCTTTATGGGGTTTTCGGGAAAAAGATGAACTCATAGCAAACGGAGCAAAAGTGGTAATTGAACATCCTCTTGAACTTCTGAATTTATTATAATTTGAGTTTTATTAGATAAATAGAAACTACGGTAAAAACCAGAGCATTTAATACTACACTTACATATAAATGCCATGATCTTACCGTAGTTTTTCAATTTCATCATAGTTACCTCTACTTGTACTTTTTAAGATTCGCATAAGCAGCCATCAGCCTTTTCATCCCATGATTATTGAAAACAATTTCCAGCTTCTGGCCTGTCCCTTCTCCATCAACTTTTGTAATCACGCCTTTGCCGAACTTATCATGAAGCACAATATTCCCAACTTCAAATTTTTCAACAACTTCTTGTTTTTCAAAACCACCGGCTAAAGTTTTTTGGTTACCAAAATTATTGACCTTATTAAAATTATTGACCGCAGACTTTTTCGGACTTTCTTTACTGACTGCAGGTTTTCCAAAAATATTTGCCCCTAAGTTTCCGTATCCGTAATCCCTGTAATTATATAAGTTTCCACCGCTATTATAATCACCTTTAAAATTATACTCTTTACGAATTCTGCTGTAACCTGCAGTATTGTAGTCATCATCTTCATTTTCAAAGTCATTATAGTACCAATCACCATAATAATCGCCATCATCGTCATAACTTGTATCTACATAACCTTCAAGATATTTTAACGGTATCTCTTCTACAAATCTTGATACCCTGTTATTAGTCGTTTTCCCAAATAATGTCCTGCTTCTGGTAGAAGACATATAAAGCTTTTCCTTAGCCCTTGTTATACCGACATAGCAGAGTCTTCGTTCTTCTTCCAATTCCGTTTCGTTATATAGCGACCTATACCCGGGAAATATTCCTTCTTCTAATCCAACTAAAAACACAACAGGAAACTCCAATCCCTTAGCGCTATGTATTGTCATCAGGACCACATTATTATTGTTTGCTTCATCCAAGTTATCAATATCAGCAACAAGTGATACATTAGCCAAAAATTCTTCCAGTCCGAATTTCCCGACTACGTTCGTCAAGGATGAATTTAACGTTTGAATATCTTTAGATACACCAAGCTCATCACTTCTTATATTAATATCAGTTATAACTATATTCTCATTACTGACTATATTTTCATCGTAACTTTCCATTCCATAATCATCAGTTCCCGTTAGCCCCTGGGCGGCTCGTTTTTCAAACTCCATTGCAGCGGATATTAATTCCTTAATGTTTTCAATCCTGCCTTCAGCTTCAGCAGTTTTTTCGTTTTCCAACTCACTTAATATTCCTGATTTTTCAATGACTTCTCCAATCAGCACAGAAACAGGCAAGGCATCTTTCAATTTTCTAAATTCTTCTATTAGTGTATGGAATTTTTTTAATTTAGAAGCTGCTCGCGATAGTTCAATATACTTTTCCGCAGAAGCAATAATATCATACATGCTACACCCATGGTTGGATGCAAGGTTTTCTATTACTTCTAATGTTGCATTGCCTATACCTCTTCTCGGAACGTTAATAATTCTCTTGAAAGCATAGCTGTCCGAAGGATTTTGAATAAGCCTCAAGTAAGCAAGAACGTCTTTTATTTCCTTACGATCGTAGAACCTTAATCCCCCGAAAATACGATATGGGATTCCTTCCCTCATGAAACGTTCCTCAAATACACGGGATTGTGCATTCATTCTGTATAATATTGCAAAATCCTTATAACTTTTATTTTCCTTCTCAACAATCCTTTTAATCTCTCTTGCTACAAATAAAGCTTCTTCATGTTCATTGTCTCCTTCAAAATATTTGATTTTGCACCCTGTATCATTATCGGTCCACAGTGTTTTCGGCTTTCTACCCAAATTATTTTTAATCACACTATTTGCAGCAGCAAGTATCGTTTTTGTTGATCTGTAATTTTGCTCAAGCTTGATTACCTTAGCCCCTTTAAATTCTTTCTCAAAATCCAAAATATTGGTAATATCAGCTCCTCTGAACATGTAAATGGATTGATCATCATCCCCTACTACGCACAGATTCCTGTGCTGACGGGCAAGCAGGCTTATTAACACGAACTGGGCTTTGTTTGTATCCTGGTACTCATCCACGTGAATGTATTTAAATTTTTTCTGATAAAATTCCAAAACTGCCTCATTTTCTTCAAAAAGCCTTATAGTGCACATAATTATGTCATCAAAATCAAGTGCGTTATTCTGCTTAAGCTTTTGCTGATATAATCTATATATTTGTGCAATCTTGGTCATCCTGAAATCCGTTTGATATCTCCTGGCAAAAGTTTCAGGATCAATCAACTCATCCTTCGCTCTTCCAATAGTATTAAGAATATTAGAAGGAGGATAATTCTTCTCGTTTAAATTTAACTCCTTGAGGCAATCCCTTATCACAACTTGCTGATCGGAAGTATCGAATATTACAAAATTCCTGTCATACCCGATTTTTTCTATATCTCTTCTGAGTATTCTGACACATGCGGAATGGAATGTACTTATCCACATATCATTGGCAGCTTGTCCAATAAGTGCTTCCACTCTTTCTTTCATTTCCCTTGCTGCCTTGTTTGTGAAAGTAATTGCTAAAATACATCCCGGATAAACACCTTTATTTTTTATCAAGTGGGCAATTCTATGAGTTATTACTCTTGTTTTTCCGCTTCCTGCCCCTGCCAGTATGAGTAAAGGTCCTTCAGTATGCAATACTGCTTCCCGTTGTTCCTTATTTAAGTTGTTAAGCAATGTATCATCCATATTTATCCACCATTCTACCTATGCATTTTGTACTCAAGCTCTAATTTTGTACTTTTCTAATTTTATACTTTATTGTAATTAAATTTCATACTTTATTGCAATTAAAAAGCCGTGATTTTGATTATCACGGCTATAGCTTACTAAATTAAGTATTTTTCTTTATTATTATATTTTATTTTCTATGCTGAAGCAAGTTGTAATTTTTTTCCTCCTGATAATTAGCTAAAACAAACTTCATAAATCTCTCTTTTTCTGTTTTATTCTGTTTTTTTGCCCTGCTTTTACGAGCTGCTTTTATGATCCGCTTTGGCGATCAATTTTTTCTTTTTATCTCCTTTCTATGTATTTTCATTTCTTTTTATTTACATCATATTATTTACATCAAATCTATTACATTAATTTTTTAATATTCCCATATTTAATATTCAGGTTCAATCAGACCGTAATTTCCGTCTCTTCTCTTATATACCACATTTACTTCTTCTGTTTCAGCATTTGAAAATACGAAAAATTCATGACCTAACAAATTCATCTGCAAAATTGCTTCATCTACGGTCATTGGCTTTATTGGAAATTTTTTGGTCTTAACAACCTTAAATTCACGTTCTTCTTCGTCATCACCCAGATTTTCAAGCTGTTCTAAATATTCAGCTCTAATAGCTCCACCTTTTACCGATCCGGTTTTGATTGAACCATCATACATTTTCTTCTTTAACCTTGTTTTATTTCTTCTTATTTGTCCTTCTAATACATCAATTACGCTATCGATTGAAGAATACATATCATCACTTGATTCTTCAGCTCTTAAGACCACTCCGTTAAAAGGAATTGTAACTTCTACTATATGCCTGTTTTTCTCTACACTCATTCTAACATATACATCAGTATCAGGATCAAAAAACTTATCAAGCTTCCCTAACTTTTTCTCCACTCTGTTTCTTAAAGCCTCGGTAATTTCAAAATTCTTTCCGCTTATGATAAAGTTCATAAAATACAACTCCTTCCGAGATTTTGTCTATACTTATTTTTACCACATTAAAATTATATCAAACAAAATTCAAAAATATTTATTCGTTACCCAACAATTTTTGATTATAATTATATGCATAGATTTTATCCACAGCTTGTCCTCAATAAATTTCACAACTTTGTAGATAAATTTTAATTTGAAATACATCAATTTAAGATTTAAGCTTTTTTGCTCAATTTTATCAAAACTTGCGTTTTGTGTATACTTGACCTGTGGATAATGTGAATAAATCTGTGAATAAGTTATAATTCTTCATTTCACCTGTGGATAAATTGTAAGGTTAGGGGACATACCTCATCGGAGGAAAAAATGTTCCTATTGTGTTGAGGGATATCCCCTTGTTATGAAATGTATGTCCATTTGTTATGAAATGTGTATCCCCTTGTTGGTAAATATCCCGTGTGAGCTACAATTACGTGTAAGGCTCAACTACGGGATTTCTATTCGGTTAATTTGTTTCATATTCTCTAATTTATTTGCCATTAGGATTTTATTTGATAATGTATATAAGTTATCACCAATGTAAATAATTCTATTTATGTTCCTATCACTGCTGTACCAATTCATACCGGATTTTAGCATATCTTCATTATTTAAATGTGTAATTCTGCCTTTTAAAGCAAATCCTTTCTCTAAGTCCACACTATAGACATATGCGCCCTGGAAGGTAAATTCGCCGTAATTCGGAATTCCATTCCGATCAAATTTATTACCTGATTTTACTTCCATAACAGTCACAGGAAATGCCATAATACCTTTTTCCTTGGAGAAAAGCAAAGCCTTATGGTTTCTCAAAAGCTCCGATTCGGTTCCCCTGTCTCCTATTATCTCTGAAAATTTCAATACAGGATTAGAAACATCGCTGACATCAAACATCGCAATCTTAATTCCCATGTAAAAAGCCTGTCCTTTTACCTCTACGGTATCCTTACCAAATCCTATTATGTGGTTTTCGTCATAAGGGTGGAGATAATCACTATAACCCGGTATTTTTAGCGCTCCAAGGACACGAGGCTCCTTAGGGTTTTTCAAGTCAATGACAAATAACGGATCCGTTAATTTGAAAGTGACCATATATGCCCTGTCTCCCATAAATCTTACGGAGTATATTTGTTCACCGGGAGCAATATCTTCTACGGAACCTACGACATTCATCATATTATCAAGCACATAAATATTGTTCTTTGAAGTAAATTCATCTTCCCGCCAAACATCACCGGTTGTTGTTGCAATTCTGAAATAATCTTCGTGCTCATCCATTGAAAATTGGTTTAAGATCCTTCCGGGAACGCTTCCTTTGCTGACAAAGTTAACATTGCCGTTATTTAAGCTGAACTTGTAGATCAAGGTATCTTCCTGCATCATCGTGACAGGCTCTACTGAAATAGGTTTACCTGGTTTTATTTTCACCGTAATATTATCAACAACGTCGGGTTCTGTTTTCAATATGGCCGTTCCAACTGATCTTTCAGGTTCCGCTGTTATATCACCTTTGTTTCCCTCAGTCTCCATTTCGCTTGAATCAATACTTGTTTCATCTTCCGGAGTTAATATTTTAACAACCGGATGATAACTTGTAACTGCAACATATAGGTTTTTAAGAGAAGCATATATATTCTGACCGGAGCCCAGAAAAGTTGATACTTTTGCTTTTTCAGTATTTTCAATTACGTTAATACCTACTACAATCATGTAATTGGGCTGGATGTGACCCGGGAAATAACGAACATGTTTTAGATCAATATCAATGGCCTCTTTACCAACAGCTGAATCTTTATAAAAAGGTGTAGGATTTATTCCTTTATCATTCATTATTCTATAGAAGTCTATATATTTGTTGGCTATGAGATAGAGGTAATTTCCTATCTTTCTGGAAGATACATAATTTCCTTCTACTTCAAAATCCCTTATTTCAATGGGCTTAGACTTATCCTTAATATCAAATACAAACACTTTTACACTTTCATATCTATTGTTTTTATATCTTGCATATGAATTACCAATTACTACTAGTTTATCATTATCAAGATACATTTCTAACGGATTAAAATCTTCAGCATCAAAAGTAACTATGCTTTCAACTTTCATGTCTTCTGCAGGATACGCCCTGGCAATAACTATTCTGCCTTTGTTAACTTGGTATATATACCTTCCGTCTGTTTTCACAATATCTGCCTCATCAACACCTTCCACCTGGACGTTGGTAGTTGAGTGTTCCGGTGAGCTTCCGTACGTTTCTGCTTCCAATGCTTTTTGCGAATCCTGCGAGACCTGTGAAGGTTGTGATGCTTGTGGAGTACTTGCAAATGAACCTTCTGCTTTAGTTTTTGCTGTTGCTCCTGAATCATTTGCGGAAGATGCAGAAATTTCTTTAGAAGCTGTAGTGTTCTCGGCCACAGTAACAAAATCCTGTATGCCGCTCCTGTAACGAACTAAATTGACATTTTCTGATGACTCCAATAGCTCAACGAGCTTGTCATAAGAGCCTACCACAGGCAATACCCCAATTTGATTTATTAGATTTTGAATGACATCTTTATTTTCCTCATCTGCCAGGTACTTTACATCTTCATTATTTCCGATTATTATTAAATCCTGGATTCTTACATAGCTCACACCAAGGGCTTGAGCAAATTCAGCTAACGGAATAAGGGTCCTTCCTTTAATCTCGATAATAGTCGAGCTCATTTTCGACTTTTCTCCGTTAATAATGATTACATCCCTGCCCTGTTTCATAATAATTTGCTTTTTACCAAGTTCAACGGTTATCGATTTTGTCTTTCCATCCCATTTAACACTTGCTCCCAATCCTTCCGCAGTTATTCTTAACGGAATATAAATATCCTTTTCATACAATGTGGGAACAACCTCGGGATATTGTTTGTCTATTTGGACATTATTCCCGCAGACTATAGCGTTAGGGTTTCCGATATACATTACCACAACATTCTTTATAACTTCACTTAGGTCAGGTAAATTTTTTTCGGATAAAGTGTTTGTTGATAAAATGTTTTGGGATAAATTGTTTTTAGATGAATTGCTTTCAGATAAATTGTTTTCCGGTAAATTGGTTTTGGTTAAGTCGCTTGCTGCCTTAACACCGGTATTTACAAAATTTAGTCCCGGCACGCCAAGAAATGCTGAATATGACGCCAAAATTAACAGCAACACCAGTGCCAGAATGACGACTGTTTTTTTATATCTCTTCATAATACCACCCCGCCTATTGTTCAATTTGTAATTTGACTAAACATCTAAAAATTTCTAACTTTATCGGAGATGCCAATCTACGTTATGTATTGTTGAATTGATTCCCCGCTTCATAACTTTTTCCTTGCTATATTTTAGACGCAAAAAAATGGGAGGCGGTTCCATTGCTTTCACATTAAAATATTGATAAACATTTTATGAAGCAATGAAACCGCCTCTGTGTTAAATTTTAGAAATCAATGTATCTTGGAATGAAAATATCAATCTTTCCTAAAATATCAATCTTTCTGATAGATAGCACTTCCCCAATGTTTAAGATCATCTTTCAAAAGAAACATTGCACCTGCATGCATTTTATTTCCCTTTCTTACATAATCTAAAATCGCTTTCTGCAAAGAAGTTTCAGCCTTAAGATTTTCTATATCATCCGGTCTGCTGTTAAAAACCCTTTCAAAAGTCTGTACATCATTTGATTTTACCGGATATAAATAGAATTCTCTTTGAAATTTAACAATATTAGTATCCCAAGACAGGATTTTTTGAAACTGGGAGTCAAGAAGCCATGATGTACACATAAACCCACAAAATTCAATTTCCGGAAAGTATTTATTAAAAAATTCCACCGATGACTTGAAGGATTCTCCACAAGCCTCATGAGAAAGCTTGCTTCCTGCCGCAATATGTACATCAAGAACAGGGCTTCCTTTTGATAAAACCTCTTTCCATTCTTTCTTAGATAATTCAATAGTCCTGTTTTCTGCATATCCAAGAGGTGAAATGGGATTACCTCTTACTGTATTTTCATCTTCCCAATAATCCGATACCCATCCTCCTTCTGGATCATAAATATCATTCGTCCCGTCAACAAGCCCGTCAGTTCTAAACTTAATACCTGCATTCGAAAGGGATATTACTTTTCCCGTGTTTATATTGCGAAAAGCTTTCAAATCCCCTGTAAACCTAGCATGAATAAATTGTAAGCGTCCTATCCTGAAGAGTCGTCCTGAAAAATGATTGTAAATCCACCAAAACTCTCTCAAACCCCATACTTTATTTTTATCATAATAATCTCTCATCCAGATATCAATATCGCTCAATGTATCCAATATAACCCGTTCGGGTATGCCGTGTTTTCCATAAAATTTAAGCAACCTTGGCAAGCCAGATATAAGTAAAACAGCCAGGAACATCCCGCTAAACGAAATTCCTTCCCTTGAAAAATCAGCATCCGGTTGACTGAAATCAGGGAATGTGAATCTTACCGGCTTTTTATCTGATAAAACATTGGAAGCACCTTCAATTTCATCTTTAAATAATATGTAATGATTTAGCCATAGTAATCTCGCTAGTGCTTCATTATTTTTTATTATATTCACAGCAATATTAAATGCATCAATGGCTCCTTCCGGAAGTTTGAGATATTTATTTACTTCGGAAATAAACTCCTGTGTTAAAAACTTCATATTCTGCTCACCGGGATACGCCTTTTGTGCTTCATCCCACATGGTACCCCAAATATCCGGCAAATTTTTTATGCCCAGGCTGCAAATGAAATCTCCAAATTCATCATACTTGATGTTCTTATCATTGTTGTTTGCAGCAATCACAATAATCACCTCTCATTTAATGAGGTCAGGTTTACATTTAATGGAGTTAGACTTGTACTTAATGGTGTTAAACTCTAAAATCACCATTCAACGGCTTTTAGCCATTCCATGGCTATGAGTGCATGACCGGCGCTCGTTGGATGAACTCCGTCTGCTGCCCAAAAGGCCGGTTCTTTTTTGACGGAAGCTGCGGCAAAAATACCATCAAGTGGTATAAATATGGCATTAAACTCCCTTGCCAATTGCCTCACTACATGAATCTTCGGATCCAGATCTTCTCTCCACTTCTTTCTGTCTTCAGGCACAGGCAAAACAAAGGGTTCACATAAAATTAAACGGGCATTTGTCTCTTTGACAGTTCTGGTCAAAATATCCCTGTATCCTTTTTCAAAATCTTCCACGGATGTCGGATCATTGCTATCATATCTACGCCAGCAATCATTGATTCCAATTAAAATTGATACCCAGTCAGGTTTTAAATCAATGCAATCTTCTTTCCATCTTGCCTTCAAATCTTTTACTCTATTCCCGCTTATACCCCTGTTTATGAATTTTACATTTTTTTCGGGATATTTTGCAGAGAAGAAAGCAGCAATCATAGAAGGGTATCCGTACCCTAGATCATTGTCATTTGTCCTGCTCCGACCTGCATCTGTAATACTGTCTCCCTGAAATAAAACAATTGAATTATTTTTTATAAAGCATGACATATACAGTATACCTCGCTTTCAAAAAATATTTTTGTTTGTTAATTTATAACTGACTTCATACAAATTAAATTTAATTTATACAATTTATAACTGAAATCCCGTATTTAGTTATGTTATTTATAATTGTTTTATGGACATGATAATATTTTACATCATTTGTGAATAATTTACTACATGTTTTACCATGAAAATGGAAACATGCTTTTATGTGACTATATAATGATTATATAATGATTATATAATGACTATATAATAAGATTGACCATTTGATTGATTGTAACTGCAAAATAAATTTAGGTACGCGTTATAAGACGGAATTTTGAATAATAATCTTTAATTCTTGCAATGGGCATTAGCATTTTTGAAGAATTAATAAGCAGTTTTAATGAAAAATTCGGTTCAATTACCTTTAAAATCTCATCATTTTCTTTTAGCTTTCTTAAAATATAATCAGTAATAGGATCTAAAAATTTGAACTGGGTCATGTAAATCATTGAATACCAGAAATTTGCAACCACATCCTCATCTTTTGTACCATTATAGTTTTTACCCCAATAGAAGGCATATTGCTTCTTCATAGGAGCATACATCATTTTTTCAAGTTCAACAGCATCAACTACACCTGTTTTAACAGCCAAATCTATTATATCAGTACCCGGTAGAAAGTATAAGCCATGAAGCTGAAGCTCAAACGGTTTGTGCAATTTTTTACATAATTCGAAAGTTTGTGTCATATCTTCCCTCGTTTCAAAAGGATGCCTGAGCATAAAATCGTATATAACTCTTGGTACTTTGCTTTCTGATAAAATTTTTGAAGCATTTATTATATCTTCCTGTGTTTCAATCCTGTGGAAAATATCCTTTCTTATTCTAGGAGATCCGCTTTGTATACCCATAACAGTTTTATACAGCCCTGCTTGCACCAACTTCTCAATTGATTCACTGCTTATTTTAAGTGGGTGGGTCCAGATACTAAAAGGTAAGTTAATCTCTTGTTTATACTTAATTGCAAATTCATCTATCCAGTCCTTGTCCTGCGGAAATATTTCATCCCAAAAATGTACAAACTTTAAATTTTTAATCCTGCTTTTTGCTTCTTTTAATTCTTCAATAACATTATTAACGGTTCTATATCTTACATAGTTGCCTTTTCCTTTATATAACCTGTGAAGATTAATAGAACTGCAATAGGAACATGCAAAAGGACATCCTCTTGAAGCCGATAATTCATAGCTATAGGATTTTAAGAGAGGATCTTCCAATATCAGCCTATCATCATCAATTACAAATTTATTGCTGTTATCAATTTCAGGATATCCGTATTCATCCAGGTTCTGACATAGGTAGTCTAATTCATTAATTACTATGCTGCTTTCATTCGCATCATAAGCTTTATAAGCAAGATTCCTAATATTTTTAAGTTCCGCATAAAAACCGGTGTTATAGTCATTATGGTCAATTGTGCGGTCTGTGCATTTCACTTTTGGCCTTACGTCACATTTGTCGCCGTCATGACAAAGGTTAAAGCCGTAGATATTATATTTAAAGATAATTTCAGCTAATTTTACTAAAGACTTCTCCCCTTCCCCTCTTATTACAAAATCAGCATATTCCAAGCATTTTTCCGGGAACAAGGTAGGATATACTCCTCCCCATACTATCGGAATATCATAATTTTCCTTCAGCATAGTATTGACTTTGTATACGCTTTCAAGATAAAGGGATGTCATAACACTAAAGCCGATAAGACCTGGCTTTAATTGATTTATAACTTCTTTGAGAAGGCTCACTTCCCTGTCAGTTATTTCTTCAGGACTTTTGCTGTTGAATCTTTTAAGAATTACTATATAGACCGGAATACCTGCAGTCTTAAGGGATTTTTCAAGATATCGTACTCCCAAAGCTTTTTGATTATAAAAACTGATTAGCAAGACTGATTTCTTGCCGGAATTATTTTTCTTTTCCCTGTAAAGAACATTGTCTTTTTGTCTATTAAAATTATACATCTACTTATTCTCACTCCAGCTTTCAATTAGTAACACATTTTTCTTCAAAGGCATACCTCAAAGGCATACTTAATTAAATGTGAAGAAATATTTGCCAAATGCATCTCTTCCTAAACTCTTTTCTTGTCAAAACGGAAAAAACCTTTCCATCTATTCATAAGATTATTTTTGCATGAAGTGAGATTTTTATTCTTGAGATTTTTATTTTAATGTATTTTCAACTTATAAAAAATGTTTTTGATTTATAAAAAAATGATCCGGATTATTTACCATCGTTCCGGATCATTTTTCTATTTCATAATCTTAATTTAAGTTCATATTTAGAAAAGAAGCTTACTATGCCATTATCTTTAGTTTTTCTAACTTAACCTCTCCTTCCATTTGTTCACCATTTAAGTATTTTCTAAGTTCGCTGGCTACAAACTTGCCTATCCTTTTAAGTCCTGTATTGGCAAGACCTGCTATATGAGGTGTCATAATTACATTCGGCAGTTTTCTCAACGGATGATCTTTTGCAGGAGGTTCCGGGTCTGTTACATCAAGGCATGCAAACAGTCTTCCTTTTTTGAGTTCCTCCACAAGAGCTTCCTCATCAATGATGGATCCTCTTGCTGTATTGATTAAAATAGCATCGTCTTTCATAAGTTTGAGAGTGTCTCTGTTTATCATCTTGTTTGTCTCAGGTATTGACGGCGCATGAATTGATACAACATCCGACGTTCTTAGAAGTTCCTCAAGTTCTACTTTCTTAGCACCCAATTGTCTTGCTTCATCTTCTGTCACATATGGGTCATATAACAATACTTCAACCTCAAAACTTTGAAGCAATTTCATAAAATGCCTTCCTACGTATCCTGCACCTATTACACCTATGGTTACATCATATACTTCCCTGATTTTGTCACTAGCTTCTTTCCAGCCACCATTTCGAACGTTTTCTGAGAGTTTCCATATGTATTTAAGAGATACGATAACCAACCCTAAAGTAGTCTCAGCAACGCCCTTGCCCAGCACAGGAGCAGAACTCGTAACTCGTACTCCTCTTTCCCACAATTCCTGTGATACTATTCCTTTCACGCTTCCTGCAGCATGTATCACTAATTCAAGGTCCGGTGCCGCACTTAGTATATCAGCATCAAGCTTTGGAGAACCCCATGATGTAATTACAATATTTGCTCCTTTTATTAATTCTTTTGCTCTTTGAGCATCGGGATTTACATCTGCATCTTCATTTAGTACCAATTCTCCCATTTGTGAAAGCATATCCAAACTTTCCTGTGAAAAAATCCTTGCTGTTGCTTTCTTGTTAAGTAAAGAGACTATTTTTTTCAAAGTTAACACTCCTTCATATATTATTTATTACCATATACTGTTTATTACTTATTTGTCTATTACGAATTATTATGAAATATTATGAAATATAATAAAGCAACAATATTTTTACCATACTCTAAAATATAAATTCCTATCATTCTCCTATGCTAAATACATGTTATAATATTATTAGTCTCCTTGAGATGTCCCCAAGAAATGCTTATACGTTTATTATAAAACAATTTTTAAAACATACATTGCATTTTTTTAACTTGAATTTGTACAATTCTCTATTTTATCATTTCATATAGCTTATTCATATCCAATATTTTCACGGATTCCTTATAAAAATCAATTATACCTTCATCCCTCATTCTGCACATTTCCCTTGAAAGGGAAGGACGGGTAACATTAAGAAAATCCGCCAATTCATTGCGATTCATCGGCAAACTAAAAGTAGTCTGATTATTAATCTTATATTGTTCAAGAAGATAATTGGCTAATTTTTCCCTTATACTTTTCATGGATAAATAGTGAACTTTCTGATTTAATAAAAAAGCCTTTTTAGCAACTATACGAAGCATATTGCCTATAAGTTGCTTATGACTTATGCATTGCTTTTGACAAGAGCCAACAATTATCTCAGGAGTAAGAAACATAACTTTGCATGAAGTATGTGCAATTACCGTTGAAGGCCATGCATTATTACCTGCAAAAGCTGCAATTTCACCAAAAATTTGACCGGCCTTCAGTATATCGATAATGATCCTGTCACCTGCAGCAGTCTCCTTAATTATTGCAATATTACCCGAAATAACTAATCCGAATCCTTCAAACTTCTCGCCGCTAACTGCAATAAAATCACCTTTTTCATAACTTACCACTTTAGGCTTCATGCATTGCAGCATGTCTATGAGTTCTTCTTTATCAATGTCTGAAAATAGTATGCATTTCTGCAATACATCAATACATTCTTCCATATATTTCCATATCAACTTCATTCACCCTAACAAAATATTTTCCGCTGCATTACAAAATGGTTTTCACTTGCATCAAATACTCGTCAAATGCACTCGCAACTTTGATTTATAATCATCATTTTGGTAACATAGGTTACCGATTTATCATTATTATTCTATTATAATTAAACCGTCAAAAGCAAGATATTAAAAAATTAAAAGCAAATATTGTTTTGAATAGTGACGAAATGATACTGCTGATTTAAAAGTTAGTTTAAAACCATATTATAAAAAATTGCAATAATACAAAAAAAGAAAATCTGTTTCAAGGTGGCTTCTATAGGGAAAATATTTTGTAGTGTACTTCTTTAAATAAATAACCCGTCACATAGAAGCAACCTTGGCAGAGTAATTAATATAAATAATAAGTTATAACGTTAAACAGAGGTATATTATGATAAAAAGAAAAATTGTCAAAATAGACGAAAACAAATGCAACGGTTGCGGACTATGTGTAGAAGCTTGTCATGAAGGTGCTTTGCAAATAATTGACGGAAAAGCTAGGTTAATATCGGAATCATATTGTGACGGGCTTGGTAATTGCCTTCCTGCATGTCCTCAAAATGCAATTATCATCGAAGAACGGCTGGCAGAAGCATATGATGAAGAAACCGTAAAGAAGATGATGGCTGAGCGGGAAAAAGTCAGATTACATCAAGAAGGTTCACTTCCTTGTGGTTGTGCCGGAAGCAGATCAAGAACAATCAAGAGGGATAGTAATACTACAGAATCCGTTCCTAATAATCAAGGCTATGTTTCAGAGGTAAAACCGGAATCACAATTGCGCCAGTGGCCTGTGCAAATACAGCTTGTCCCTGCAAATGCACCTTATTTCCAAAATGCACATCTTCTGGTTGCAGCAGATTGCACTGCTTATGCATATGCAAATATACACCAGGATTTTATGAGAAACAGAATAACGCTTATTGGTTGTCCAAAGCTTGATGATGCGAATTATGCGGAAAAGTTTACTCAAATCTTGAGTTTTAATGATATAAAAAGCATAACTATTTTAAGAATGGAAGTTCCCTGCTGCGGTGGTATAGTACATGCAGTAAAGCAAGCTCTTATAAACAGCGGAAAGTTAATTCCGTGGCGTGTTGTAACTATATCCACAGAAGGCGATATACTTGAAGATTAACAGTAAGTTAAAATTACATTTTGAACAGCAAATCAAAAATTACAGATGATGATTTAATATAGATTTAAAATTACGGAAAAACAAATTTAAATCTACAGTACTAGATTAAAAATTCCACTATACTAGAAAGGTAAAGGTGATTTAGTATGTCGAATATGTTTTGTTTTCAATGCGAACAAACAGCAAGAGGTAAAGCCTGCACAGTAACAGGTATTTGTGGTAAAACTCCTGATGTATCCAACAAGCAGGATGAATTAACTTGTGCTTTGGTAGGACTGGCAAGGGCAGCCGAAGGGAAAACCCCCGGTACCTCAGCCGATGTACTCATGATGCAAGGTTTATTTACTACAGTCACTAATGTCAACTTTGATGGTAAGCGTGTTCAACAGCTAATCGATGCCGTCAGAAAAGAAAAAGAGCTTCTTGGTGGGGCAGAAGATCTGGATGTTAATTCCTTGTGGAATGGGGACACTGACATTGTATCCCTTCGTTCCACGTTGTTACTTGGAATCAGGGGAATGGCAGCATATGCATGGCATGCGTATGTTCTCGGAAAAGTAAATCAGGAAGTAACAGCATGGTTCTACAAGGGAATGCGTGCAATAGGAGAAGAACATACAATAGAAGAATGGTTGGATCTTCTTATGGAATTTGGGCATATCAACTTAAAGTGCATGGCACTTCTTGACGAAGCCAATACTTCAGCATTTGGACATCCGGTACCGACAAAAGTTTCTACAATTGTAGAAAAGGGTCCGTTTATAGTGATTTCAGGACATGATTTGCATGATTTGAAACAATTGCTGGAACAGACCGAAGGTAAAGGAATAAATATCTATACTCACGGAGAAATGCTTCCTGCTCATGGCTATCCTGAGCTGAAAAAATATAAGCATTTGAAAGGTAATTTCGGTACTGCATGGCAGAACCAGCAAAAAGAATTTGATAACATTCCGGCTCCCATACTATTTACTACCAACTGCTTAATGCCGCCAAAGTCATCATATGCAGATAGAGTTTTCACTACGTCAGTAGTAGGTTATCCTGAGATAAAACATATTCCTGACATTAACGGTAAAAAAGATTTTACACTTGTTATAGAAAAAGCTCTTGAGCTGGGTGGATGGCCTGAAGATAAACACTTCACCGGAATAAACGGCGGAACGGAATTAATGACCGGATTTGCCCGTAACACCGTGTTGAGTGTTGCAGATAAAGTAATTGATGCAGTTAAATCCGGAGCTATCAAACATTTCTTCCTTGTTGGCGGATGCGATGGTGCAAAGCCTGGTAGAAACTATTACACTCAATTTGTTCAAAAGGCACCAAAAGATACGGTAATCTTAACACTTGCATGCGGTAAATATCGCTTTAATGATCTTAACATTGGAGAAATCGGCGGTCTTCCGAGGATAATGGACATGGGACAGTGCAATGATGCTTATTCTGCAATACAAGTTGCTCTCGCACTTTCTAAAGCTTTTGAATGTGAAGTTAACGACCTTCCGTTAACGCTGGTTCTGTCCTGGTACGAACAAAAAGCAGTATGTATTCTTCTTACTCTGCTTGCGCTGGGTATTAAGAATATTTATATCGGACCGTCATTGCCTGCATTTTTATCACCTAATGTTCTTAACGTCCTGATAGATAAGTTTAACTTAACGCCAATCAGCGAACCTGAAAAGGATTTAAGAGCTATTCTCAGTTAAGCTAAAGTCCGGGAAAGATCCTAAAACCATGAAAGATTCCAAGCCGGAAGGCACAATAAATGCTTCCGGTTTGTTAACATACAAAGGGAAGTGTTACCTTTAAAGTAGCACTTCCCTAATTTGTTTTTGATAAGGAAGACTCACTTATAGATATAAGACTTATAGATAATAGATATAAAGCTTATTATAAACATTTGTTATAGATATTTGGCCAAAACTTCTTTATCAACTGCAGATGCTGAATCTTCATCAATATAAATATATGCATTTTTATGTTCTTTAAGCTTTGTTGCAGGTATCATATTTGTTACGTCATTTTCCAAAGTCTTCTTTATGGCTTCTGCTTTTACTTTATACGGTACGCAGGATAAGATGACTTCGCATTTCATAATCTGATGTACGGACATTGAAATTGCCTGCTTTGGAACATCATCAATTGTAGCAAACCATCCTTCACGTACTTGTTGTTTCTTGCAGTCTTCATTTAAGTTAACAATTATATATGGCTCTGTTGTATCAAAATCTGCAGGAGGATCATTAAATGCTATGTGGGTATTTTCTCCTATTCCTATCAAGCCCAGGTGTATTGGTTCTTTCGTGATTTCTTCATTTAATTTGCGAATATTTTCTTCTACATTCCCTTCGCCATTAACAAAAATTGCTTTACCCGGATTGACAATGCTTACAAACCTTTCTTTCAAATATTTTCTGAAGCTTGCAGGATGTGTTTCGGGCAAGTTTATGTATTCGTCAAGATGGAACATCTCAACCTTGCTCCAATCAACATCCTCTTTTACCAGGTGTTTTAATGTATCAAATTGGGATGCACCGGTAGAAAGGACAATTCTTGCCTTACCGTGTTCTGCAATAGCTTTATTAATAACTTCTGCTGCAAATTTGGCAGCCGCCTTACCCAATTCATCTGAATTTTTAAAAACTTTTACCTTCATTATCAATACTCCTTTCAAGTAAAGTAATCGATTACTATATATAGACAAAATAATCATATCAAACAATTTAGAATGTTGCAATGTTTAAAAAAGATTAAGTCAAACACTCATGCACCTTTAAATAGGTATCATGTACCTCTAAATGGGCAAACCTTGATGCATATGCCACAAACTGAACCGCGGCCAATATGTTTGAAATTTTTATTCATAAATTCAGAACAAGCTTTAGCATCAACAATTTCTTCACGTTTAGCCCCAATATACCATGTTTTCCCCGTTAACGCCATGGCAGGGCAAGCTTGGACACATTTATTGCACGTGCCACATTTGCTTTCCAAAATTTTATATTTAAAGTCAGGTTGTTTTTCCTCTAATTGCAGGTTTGTAAGAACCATTCCCAATCTTACCCTGGGACCGAAGTCCTTGTGTATAAATAGTCCGTTTTTTCCTATCCATCCCATCCCCGCCACCACAGCACCTGTCTTGTGGGAAAATATGCCGCTATATGGTATCGGAGCATCGGGTATGGTTTGGGAAGCCGGAACAGTATAAGCTTTATAACCTATATCTTGTATAAACAAAGCCGTTCTAAGACCTATTTGATCAATCAGGGCGTTCACTGTACGATAATGGTTAAAGTAGGTATAAGTAGGTTTATTCTCAATCTCATCAATTATTGCATCTGATAATCTAATACCAAATGTTATTGCAAAAGGATATTTTTTTAAAGAATCAGGCAAAACTTCTTCCAATTCGGAAAAACCTACGAAAGAACCACCTAAACCTTTTATTAGGCTTTCTATCTGATTTTGGAACATTTTTTGTTTTTTGTCTTCCGGTTTGTTTTGATCTTCATTTTCATTTGCATTTATATTGATTTTCTTTTCATCTCTTGTATTCATTCTTATTATAAATCCTCCTCATTCACTCCTGAAAAACAAATGCACCCTATTTATTTTAGCATACATATAATTGAAGTGCATACAAAAGTTCGATAAAAATTACAGTTATATTGTGCTATAAATATGTTTCATTTCCGGTTTTTTGAGGTAAAATATAGTAATAGTGAAGTTGAATATGTTGAAAGGAGGCTTTAGAATGGGTTTGAAGAAAGTCAAAGGAAATCTAAAAGGTTCAATGGCATTTGAGATGAATCTGGACGGTCACACAATCATAACTGACGGATCCGAAGAAATTGGAGGAAATGACCTTGGTCCAAGGCCCAAAGCACTTCTTTTAGCAGCTTTAATAGGTTGCACCGGAATTGACATCGCTCTTATACTCAAAAAAATGAGAGTTGAATATGAGGACCTTAGCATAGAAGTAGAAGCAGAAGATACGGATGACACACCAAGCTTATATACGCGCATCCACATGATATATACTTTCAAAGGAAAAAACCTTCCTATGGCAAGCCTTGAAAGAGCAGTCTCCTTATCTCAAGAAAAATATTGCAGTGTCGGTGCCATGCTTAAAAAAGTCGCACCTATTACTTATGAAATAAGGGTAGAAGAATAAATGGTTTAAGGAATCAGGCTTGAAGAGACAAACGGGGTCAGGCTTAAATAATTCACTTTCTTTTGAAAGTGAATTATTTAAGCCTGACCCCTGTTACCCTACCTTTATCGTATTCAAGCCTGACTTCATTTACACTTTAAGGTCCCATTAAGTCGAAAATTTTATCTGTTACGTAATGCGATATTCCTTTTATTGCTTTATTTGCATCTATTTCAACTTTATTGATTTTAATGTTTCTTGTAAACTGTTCATAAGCTCTTTTTCTGGCTTCTGTTAATGCTTTTTCATATATGAAATCTGACTCAAGAAGTATATCTCCGTCTATTATTATTCTTGAAGGGTTAAAAATGTTAATTATATTTGCAATACCTATTCCAAGATATTCAGCACATTCGCTTAATACTTTTTCTACATCTTTATCGCCTTTATTAAACGCTTCTAATATTGCTTCATATGAAATATGCTGTTCGATATCATTAATATCATTGTCATATTTATCATTCAAATCTTCCGATATTTCCTGGTAATTACTATCGCCGACTTCCACAAATTTTGCTTCATTTGTTTTTTTCTCCAGTATCTTTCTTAGTACAGGGCATTTGCCTTTTGTTAGTAATTCTTTGCACTGATTTATTATGGCGTCAACTGAACACATGACCTCAAGGCAACCTCTATTCCCGCAAAAACACAAAGGTCCGTCTTTTTTTACCGTAGTATGCCCGATCTCACCTGCAACTGCTTCATTTATTTCATTTTTGTATAAATTGATTATACCCACGCCCATTGCAAGGTCAAGAAAAATTACATTTTCATCAGCCTCTACCCCGTTTTGTCTCAAAACTGCCAATGCTTTCGTCTTTGAATTATTCTGAATAAAAACAGGCAGGTTAAAGAGCTTTTCAAAATATTCCCGCAGGGGAAGCCCTTTCCATTGCATACTTGCAGATATCTCAAGTCTTGCATCACCTGTCACCACACCCGAAACAGCTATGCCTATTCCTATGATTTTTTCATGCTCCGAGTTTCTTTGCTTATCACTCATAATGCTTGAAATACCCTTTTCAATATCTTTAAGAATAACATCTTCTTTTTCCTTCTTTGGAAGTTTAATCTCTTTTTTTCTTATTATATTCCCTTCAAGGTCAGTTACTGCAATTATTATCTTATTAATCTCTATATTTACCGAAATAACATTTGCTGCTAAAGGATTGAATTTAATAAGTGTTGCTTTTCTTCCAACTTCTCTGGTAGCTACCCTTCCCGTTTCGATTACAAGCTTTTTTTCCAAAAGATACGACACAATATTTGTAACAGAAGACGGGCTCAAACCTGTGTTTTTGGCTATTTCAGGTCTTGCAACTCCTGAATGCCGTCTGATATAATTTAACACTTTTAATCTGTTAATCTTTTGCATAAGCTGCACATTTCCAATAGCTTCATTTATCTGAAACACGTCAAATCTCCCTTATTGTCCGCAATTTTCTATACGGTTAATTCTTAAATTGATATAGTTAATTCTCAAGATATCAACTCAAAAAATACAAATTAAATATAGTTTATGATATACATTAAATATAGTTTAAACTGTATGGATCAACAAAAGGTATAGGAAATACTTCCTCGAAGAAATTCATAAATTCTTCATAATCAGAATCCCTGAAGGAATCGCCTTTTTCTGATTCCCATAAAAAATCTTCTTTACTTATTTTGCTACCGCCGAAAATCAAATCGTTCAGCTTTTCTTTGCTTGGTACTATGCATTTTTTATCTCCTACTTTAAATCCTTCACCTTTCTCATCGTTTATAAATTCGATTTTATCAACAAACTCTTCGCTGTAAATTTCATAAAAATATTGCTTAATTGCTTCCATGAATCCGACAAAGTCAACAATTTTTATTGTTCCTATGAGTCTGCTTTCTTTAAGATTGATATTAGATTTTTTGCAAAATTCAATTGCCTCTTTATGGTAAGGTAACAATCTTCCGTTTACTTTTTTCAGTATATTTTCTTTTATAAGCTTCATACAAGTTTCAATTATTAATTTTCTCGAACCGGCGCAGTCATATATATGACCGTTCTTTTCATTCACGCCCATGTACATGTAAGCTGCAAATTCATCATTTTTTTCAGCAACAATTATTTTCTTCTCATCTTTGATTTTTCTCAGGTGTTTACGAGACAACAACAACCTTCTAAATTCATCAAAACCTCTAATGAATCTGACATTTTCATTTCTGTAAAGTTTAACGAGCTTATAAAAATCATCACTACTGCAATTTTCAATATCAATTTCCCTGACAGTATACTCTTCAATTTCAGATAAATTAACCTCTGTGTTATCATTCAAGGTTATTTCAAAATTATACATAAATCCTGCAGGTACACTACCTACATTCCTATATAACCGCCTATTTCCTGAAATCAAAAGCACCTGTGCTCCTTGACCACTCATCCTCTTAATGCAATCATCAAGAAGAGCCGAGGCATATCCACGCCCTCTATATTCTTCTAATGTTGCAACAGCGCCCAAAGAAGCAACACTTACCGTGCATCCGTATATTGATACAGGTCTGATTAAATAATTGATATTTGATACAGGAATTCCATCCTCTACTATAACTCTTATATTTTCAATATTTTCCACAGAAAACAGATCAGGAAACTCCTGGAACATTGTTTGTCCGTCGCCGGGTAAACTTCTGAAAACCGTGTTTGATAATTTTTCAATCAAAGGTAACTCTTCAATCTTTGCAGCTCTTGGTCCTTCCATAAATCCTCCTGATTATTTATTATTTTTTTATTATTATATTTTTCGTGATAACGGCAAAAAATTAATATGTTTTAAATTATATCTTGCACCTTGTTTTAACTTTCAAATGTTGCGTAATTATAATCATCATTGGTATTATACCAAGATATTTATTATATGCGTTGGTATTATACCTAAGTATTATTATACATGGTCATTAAAGGAAAATGTAGTACTTATCAATAATTATTATAAAAAAAGTTTAAGTTTGGTTTATTAAGGTATATTAAGGTATGGGGACACTTCTTTCTGAATTATAGATAATTTTTACGTTGAAAAGTGTCCCCATGTAATTAAGGTGAATTATGGATATTTTTAACGTTAAGGAGTGTCTCCATATGTATTAGAAGTGTCCCCATTTGCTAAAGCAATTTCCTCTTTTGTTTAAAGGGTGTTCCAATTGGATTATGTGCTTTCCCTCAGCTTTTACAAATTTCGAATAATAACCATTAACTCTATGCATCAACCATATCTTCAATAATAAATTCAAGGGTTACCGGTGTAACTTCATTATCTGCCAGTTTATTTATAAATTTTCTTGTTTTATCTATATTACAGGAAAAGTTCATTATAGATTTTTCCTCATAACAATTTTCACCAATCTTTTTAGCTATCCTTAATCCGTAAACCCTTTCCTCTCTGTGCTTATCATTATAACTTGCCATATTCTCCAGCAAATAATATTCAAGTTCTATAGGCATTTCATACCTATAATTCTCAGTATCTTGGTTAATTGAAACCTTTCTTTCAAGTATTCTTTTGTACATTTATTAAACACTCCCTTTCTAAAATTTTTAAATATTAATTTAATTTTTTAATTTTATTTATTTTCTTATAGTTATTGTAAATTTATAACTATTATGTATTTATATAACATATTATATAATATATTACATATTTATACAATAAAAATTACAAAATTTATATATTTTTTCTCAATTTTTGTTTTTATTATAATTTTTGGTAATATTTGACATTGATCGCAACAATTATATACAATAGTTTTACGCTACTTATATTCTCTATAAAATTATGATTTTTCCAAGGAAAACACTTTTTGTAATATTGCAACCATTATTATAATAATTTTGTATTTATTGAAATTTTATGATTTAATAAATATATCGGTGAAATATATATACAATATTAGAACTTTTTGTCAGAATTTTAGAATTTTAGTAATGGGTGAGTTGATATGAAAAATTGGTTTAACAGCACATGTAACATTCCATTAAAGTTAGCAAAATTCCATCAAAGAATACAAAAAATGCCAAGAAAATTGTTATCTTGGCACTTGACACTTTCCGCGACTAAAGTCATATAACCCCTTAACAAATTGCATTTCATTTTGCGCAATTTGTCCAATCTATTATAAAATCCTTATCATATAAAATCCCTTAATGCCACCTTCTGATTTCTATATATCTTGAACTATACCTATTTCGCCTTTTTCTTGTATTTCTGCGCCTTATTATAATAAATATTAATAATATGATAACAATAAAGATTACAACCACAACGGAGTAAACCATCAATGCAATCTTGTTGGGATAACTCAGCAGAGATAATATATCGCTTTCGTTTTCTACTATTTTTCTGCCATGGGTACGGCTATAGTATTCCGGGACCTGCGGTACTCCGCCTATTTTTTCAAAAGACTGCAAGTACTGAGCAATTGCAAGCCATTCTTTTATTTCATTATTACGACCGCTTGAAGTATCAATTATTATGTGATCTTCAAAATTTGTAATAACGGATCCGTCTTTAGCCTTAGGTTGGATTGAAAGCAGCCCAAATGATTTTTCCCCCACTATTGAAAGAACCTGTGCTGAATATAATCCGACTACTACACGGTAAAGTTTTTCATCGTCTATTTCTTCTAATGTTCCGTCCGGTCTCTGAATTTGAACCTTTGTGACCCTATTAAATATTAGGCGTTTGGGGTTAAAGGAGTATTTTAAGCCGGATATGTATAGCTGAGCAGGTTTCATCATGGGAGCTATGGAAGCATCGACTTCACAAACCGTTTTAAGTTCTTTTCCGGTAAGATAAACCGAGATTAAAGGATAACCCGACATTTTATCCTTTCCGATTCCCAAAGAACTAACATTAAATACATCAGATACGGTAATATCTCCTTTTACAAAGGAGCCTCGAATCGTCCCTGCCGGTGCAATAGCAGCGGTAATTGGTTCATAATTTAGACCTTCTGCTTGTTTAACCGCATATATGTAAGCATCGCCTATTAAATTTCCAAGCGGCTCCTCTTTATGCTCAGCACCGATTTGTGAAGGCGGTATAAAGCTGAATGCCGTTTTTGCCAGAACATCATCAAACTTCATTCCTAATTTATCCAGGTATTTTTCTTGAACCATCTGTTTGTATTCATTTATTACGCTTGAAATATAAGGATCTTCAGGTAAGCTGCCGTCAATAAGTTCTAGTCTATAATCAGTCAATTTCCATCTCTTGTCATCCGTGCCCTTTGTTAAGGTAATAACACCCAGATACTGCCCATATTTGCCGCATGAACCTATTATAGTATCACCAACAAGTATAGGTTCTTCAAGAGTTGTATGTGTGTGCCCGCTTATTATAACATCAATCCCGGGCACCTTTTTGGCAAGAATTTCATCTTCCGACTGGGATTTGTCCTTTGAGGTTCCTGAATGTGAAAGGCATATTATAAGGTCAACATTTTCTTTTTCCTGTAGTATCTTAACAATCTCTTTCGCTTTCTTTACCTGATCAGTAAAAACCACACCTGACATAGGAGCACCTGAAGCCGCTTCTTTCCCCATTATTCCGAATACTCCGATCTTCACACCTTTACACTCTATTATTGTATAATCTTTTATTCCATAATCATCCCATGCTTTCTTTAGATTTGCAAGGGAATCTTCCATTTTACCGTCACTGCCTACCGGAAATGAGACATTTGAGATAACTATTTGCGGCAGTCTTTCTTTGCTCTTCATGGCCGCATTAAGATTGTCAGCCAAACCACTAGCTCTGAAATCAAATTCGTGATTTCCAAACGTAATAACGTCAAAACCCATATGTCCAAGTATTCTTAAGCTTAAAGCATCGCTTGCATATAAAGTTTGAAAAAGAGTCCCCATTGAATAATCTCCTGCACTAACTAACAATAGTTCAGCATCCTTTTGCTTTTCACGATTAATAGCCGATTGTAGCCTAGCATAACCACCCAATTCAATAACTTCACCATTTTGTTCGGTTTTAAAAGGCAAAAAATTGTCGTGCATGTCGTGAGTAAAAAGTATTGTGATTTGTTTTTCATAATTATCTGCCAATACATTTTGGAAACCAATAGGACAAAATATTTGAATTGTCATTATTACAACAACAATCACGATTGTTATAAACTCTTTTATCTGCTTATTTACTACTGTTGCTCTTTGATTTTTCGATGATTGCTTTAATGTTATTATTTGATTTAATAAAGTATTAATACGAATCACCCCATAACTACTAATATTTACATATTACAACATTATTACGACATTATTTCCTGCATTATTTCCCATTAGCTGTCGAATATTGTATTTAATTCTCAATAGCTA
>DUMC01000150.1 GCA_012840075.1 Clostridiaceae bacterium
TGAAGAGCAAAATTATGAAGAAGAAAAGAAAAAAATAATAATTGATTTTTTGTTTTTAGATTTAAGTATATGTACAAGATGCCAGGGCACGGAGAGCAGTCTTGAAGAAGCCATTAAGGACGTTGCCAAAGTGCTTGAATTAGCAGGTGTAGAAGTTGTTCTAAATAAAATTCATATTGATAGTAAAGAAAAGGCCATACAGTACAGATTTGAGAGTTCACCTACTATCCGTATTAATGGGAAGGATATACAATTAGAAGTAAAAGAATCTCTTTGTGAATCATGTGGCGATTTGTGCGGGGATGAAGTGGACTGTCGTGTATGGATATACGAAGGTAAAGAATACAATGTTCCTCCAAAAGCAATGATAATTGATGCAATCCTTCGTGAAGTATATAGCGATAAGAAAGCACAGTCGAATGATATAGTTGATAGAGAAGCATATCAATTACCGGAAAATTTACGGCGTTTTTTTGAGTCGGTTAAGAAAAACAAGAAATGTGAATAAATGCAAAGGTTAAAATTTTGTACTCACTTGCTCCTTACTCCTTATTCCTGCATCTATGTCTACATCAAATAAACTCCTTTCATTTTGCAAATGTTTGAGAAGAAGCAAATAAAGTTGTTGCATAAACATCTTTATTTTCATTTTTGACCCTAAAAACACTAAAATGTAAGTACTTTAGTAGGTCAGGTTTAAGGGTAAAGGAATAAAGAGGGAAATTGGTAGAGAATAACAAGTGAGTATTCCCAAAGATTTGAGGGGTGTTGGTGTAAGGACTTTATTTAAAAAAGAGGAGGAGTTTGTTTTGGGTGTACATAGTTAGGATCAAGGAAAAAGGGGTAAAGAAAATAGAAAAAATTTGTAGGAATTTAGGCCATAATTAGTTGTTGCAAAAAGAAAATAAAGTAGTTGTAATAAAAGTAGTAAGGAATCAGGAAAAGTATTGGTAATACAGGCTTTAGGTGAGTTTTAAGGTTGAAAACATATGGCATTTAAAGGCAATTTGTGAAAGTATTTTATTTACTTTTAATATACAACATAGCCATTTTTTTCTGTTTCTAAAAATGGCATGTTAAAAATTGTAAGAAACAGAAAAAGTTCTTTCATTGCAGAAAAGTAGTTGCAAAAAGAAGATAAAGTTCTTGTATTGGGATTTTATCTATATTTAATGGAACAGGAATGCGGATAAAGTATATAAAATATAACAAGAGTGTGGATAAAAGGAAGAAGAAATAGGGACATTATTTTTTTTACAAGAACTTAGCGTATTTTTTCGGTTTCAGAAATTGTAATTAATGAATTCTGAAAATAAAAAAGTATTTTTAGGGACGATAAAGTTCTTTTATTTTTAAAATAAAGTTGTTATATCGAAAAGTTTAAGAAATAAGGGGAAACATTGAAAATACCAGGTTTGAAATGGGTTTGAAGTATAAAAAGGTTGGTAATCATAGGAAATTTATACAACGAATTTATTTGTATTTTCTATAGAACATACGCTGTATTTTCTGTTTCAAAATAAAAACATAAAGATTTTTGAAAAAGAAAAATAAAATTGTAATCGATAAAGTTCTATCAAAATGAAAATAAAGTTGTATTTTTTACGTCACATAGTTAATTTATTTTGAGTGTATATACTGGAGTCGCAAATTTTTGTATATGGGTTATAAATAATGTAGATGCTTTTATAGACAAAATGGTGTAGAATAAAGATATTAGTACACATTAGTAGATTTATGCGAAATAAGAAATGGAGGTACTTGGGTGCTAATCATAGGTTTAAATATTTTAATCATTGCTTGCTCCTTGATAGGAGTTGTAGTGTGTGCGATGGGTATGAAAACAAAAAATATTCTCTATAAAGGTGGTTTTTACTTCTTTCTTTTATTTTTTATAGAAAGGATATATTCCTTGATTGTACCAAGATTTATTTCAAGGCTTATAGAACAAGGAATTGATAAACCTGGCCTTTTGGTTAGAAATTCGACTATTCCACCCTTAATATTTATGGCTGTGGCTCTCGTTATATTTATAATATATTTGTTTAAAGGTCTTAATAAAAGTTCAGGCAATTGATTTTTAAACTATCAAGGTGTAGATACACTATATTTTAGAGTTATACATTACCTTAAAATACATTGTTTTATAAGCCGCATTAGAGAATTATATTATGATAAGGGGATAACAGATGAATCAAAAGAAAATTTTAGTTTTTGAAATCATATTATGTATATTTGTTCAGGTTAGCATGTACTTGATTTTTCATTTTATTTATGCAGATGCGTTTCGAATTAAATTTATAATAATTTTATTAACTCACTTGATTGTTATTACAATTTTCAATTGGAAAAGAGAAATAAACACTGACTATCCCAAATTACGATGGTTCACTCTTTTATTGGTTTCTATCACGATAGTCGTATTCATTGCATATAAACCCAGTTTTTCTTACACTAAAGGAAAGGATATTATTGCTGCGCAAGGGTATGATAATATTTATAATTTAATTGGAGAATTAATTATAAAATATAATGAAGAATTAATGGCAATAAAGACATATTTTCAGATTATGACCAAGCCAGGTAAAGGATTAGACTATTGTGGTGTAACGCTTATCCCTCCTGAATCTCTCGCACAGTTTAAAGATATTATTATAAAGGCGAATAACCACTATCAATCGCTGGAACTTAAAATGCTTATTGAAAAGGTATCTGATGCAATTAGTAAAAATAAGTGGCTAATTCATTATGGAATATAGCATTACTCAATTAACGATAGTTAATCTAAATGAATTTTTGTTTTATAATAAGAAAAAATATGTGTTTTTATAGATAGTATAGTGTAAAATTAAATATATAGTTTTTAGTAAAATCTGATAAAAGCAGGTATAAGGAGAAGTAATACATATGGAACCAAAATGGTTAATTTGGGCTAAGCGGCTACAATCAATAGCCCAGGCGGGATTAACATATTCAAAAGACAAGTATGATATTGAAAGATTTCTACAAGTTAGAGACATATCAGTAGAGATACTTAATGAATATACAGGTATTAGCAATGAAAAAATAAAAGATTTATTTTGCAATGAGACCGGATATCAGACTCCTAAAGTAGATATAAGAGGTGCTGTTTTTAAAGATGATAAGATATTATTAGTTAAAGAAAGTATTGATGGCCTCTGGTCGCTTCCAGGTGGATGGGCTGAAGTTAATTTGTCCGTAAGAGAGAATGTCATAAAGGAATTACGAGAAGAAGCAGGATTAAACGTAATACCAAAGCGATTAATAGCAGTATTGGATAGGAATAAACATAATCATCCTGCATCTCCTTATGGAATATATAAGATTTTTGTTCTATGTGACTTGATAGACGGAGCATTTGAAAAAAATATAGAAACTTTAGAAAGTGGCTTCTTTTATTTAGAAGATTTACCTCCATTATCATTAGGAAGAGTTACAAGAGAACAAATTGCCATGTGCTTTGAAGCCAGGTATAATGATAATTTTACTACGATATTTGATTAAGTATCATTAATTTGAAACAGTACTACAGCAATATTTAAAAATAGTATTTTTATTGTAATAGCGTACGATGAAGAAGAGAAATTAAAAGTTGTTAGTTTTATAAAAGCACTAAGTGATAGGGTCAATTTTGTATTTATACTGATAACGACAAATAACAGACATATTTACCGGCAAAACAAGAAAATAATAATGAAATTTAAAGAACAGTTTAAATATAGTGTTAAAATAGGAAAAGGCTTTATATAAAAGGGTGTAGGTTATGGAAAGAAAAAAAGTTATAACTTTTTCAGACAGATTTCTTAATAATTTAGAAGAATTTGGATTGGATTTTAATAAAACAAAACAAGCTATTCTTTCCCATATCGAGGAAATGAATAAAGACTTAGATTTTGATAAAAGAATGTTTTTTTATACTCCATATGTAAAGGACGGCAAAAAATATATACTTGCAGGATATGTAACAAAAAAGGAAAAATCTATTATTATAGAAGCCAGCAGTATATGGGATAAAGGTATTAATCCTGAAGAAATAGTAGTTATAGAAACAAATATTAGAATTATCAAATAGAAAAAGATAAGTGGTGAGGCCCCCATACATAATAGATTAGACAGATTATATAAAAATGTATTCCTATCTACGATTATATAAAATATAATCTACTCAATGTCTTGTTTAATATTAAGGGGTTGAAGCACAGTTCAAAGTAGAAAAGAAGAAAGGTTGAGAGGAATGAAAAGAAATAAGAGGAAAATTGCAGTTGCATGTTTAGTTTTATTTGTTGTTTTGGGTATAGCTTCATTCATTTCATATAGTAAATTTAATGTACTTAGTCCTTTTTCTACAGCATATGGATTATTTCAAGTTATTTTTACGGATAAAGAATATGTTGTGATACAAAAATATCCAAGGGTTATCGTTGCCAAACCAACTGTTTCCTTGCAAGAATATATGAAGAACTTAGGGTTTGAAGAAGATACGGAAAATCAAATGGGCGCTTTGCATAGGTTTCAAAGTAATGATACGGTTCAGTATGTGATTTACTCTGTGAATAAATACTTCTCAAAATGGAGATGGCAAGAATAAAATAAAGTAGTGTAGTGAATGTTAATTTATGATTTGAAAAAGATGTAAAAGTTGCTTACTTACATTTTTTCTCCGAAATTGGAAAACATTATACTATATGTTATACTAAAAATGCTATACCGACTATATGTTAAGTCAAAAACATAAATATAAAAATTAATATCTTAGAACAATAAAGGAGGGAGGTTGAAGTGGAAAATATATACAAAATATTATTTACGGTAGGCTTAGCTTATACTGCTATCACTACAATATTAGGGGCTGCCTTTGATGTATTTGACATCGGTGGAGATATTGATTTGGATGGAGACCTTCCTTTGCTTAATATTTTTAAACCTATAAATATTGTATCATTTATAACAGTATTTGGTGGAGTTGGGTTAATTGGTATAAAAAATGAATTAAATCAAGCTATTAATTTTTGCATTGCATTAGGTTCGGGGCTAATTGTTTCATTCTTAATTAATAGATTTATTGTTATTCCGTTGCAAAAAGCAGAAAATACCAGTGCTCCGACTAATGAAGACCTTATTGGTTTAAAAGCAACGGTTATTACTACTATATTTGAAAATGGATTTGGTACAATTTCTTATTCATTTAAAGGAAACAAATACACTTCTCCTGCCAAACATTTGGAAGGTAAGGAAGTTAAAAAAGGAGAAAAAGTAAGGATTTGGGAAATAAGAGATAAAGTTTTCTATGTGCTTACTTTAAATGAAACTTCAGAGATTAAAAAATTTTTGAACATGAAATAATTTAAACATAAAAAATTTAAACATAGAAATAAAATAATTAAAAAGGGGAGTTTTACATATGGGATCTACATTAATTTCTGTCTTAATTGTAGGCGTAATTTTATTACTTGTTTTAGGTTTACTTTCCATGTGGAAAAAGGCACCGCAGGATAAAGCCCTAGTAATTACAGGCTTAAAGAAACGAGTTATCACCGGTGGCGGGGGATTAGTCATTCCTATCCTGGAAAGATGCGATAGGATTTCTTTGGAAAACATGAAGATTGAAGTCCGTATTGATGGCGCTTTAACAGAACAAGGCGTTGATATCAATGCCGATGGTGTTGCTGTCATTAAAGTAAAATCGGATACGGAGTCTATTCTGGCTGCTGTTGAGCAGTTTAACACAGGTAAGGAAGATGAAACTATTGCAGTAATCAAGGATACTGCCAAAGACGTTTTGGAAGGTAAGCTTCGTGAAATTGTATCAAAATTAACTGTTGAGGAGATTTACAAGGATAGGGAGAAGTTTGCATCTCAAGTGCAGGAAGTTGCTGCTGTAGACTTGGCTGAAATGGGACTTGAAATTAAAGCTTTTACCATTAGGGATATCAGTGATGCCAATGGCTATTTGAAGGCACTTGGTGTAAACAGGATTGCCCAAGTAAAAAGGGATGCGGAAATTGCAAAAGCCGAAGCAGATAAACAGACAAAAATAAAAACTGCTGAAGCTTATCAAGAAGGAGAAAAGGCAAAGTTATTGGCTGAAACCCAGATAGCAGAATCTACAAAAGAAAAAGAATTAAAAGTACAAGCTTACAGAAGGGAACAAGAACAAGCAAAGGCTATTGCTGACTTAGCTTATCAAATTGAATCGAATAAAGTAAAAAGAGAACTGGCGGAAACTGAAATGCAAATTGAAATTGCTCGTAAACAAAGAGAAATTGAATTAGCAGAACAGGAAATTGTTCGCAAAGAAAAAGAATTGGATGCAACTATTCGCAAGCAAGCAGAAGCGGAAAAATATAGGAGAGAGAAAGAAGCAGAGGCTATTAGATATAAAGAAATCCAAGAGGCGGAAGCAAGAGCCAGGTCTATTGAATTAGAAGGAAAGGCTAAGGCTGAGGCATTGAAATTACAAGGTATGGCTGAAGTAGAAATAATCAGAGCAAAAGGCCAAGCAGAAGCTGAAGCTATGATGAAAAAAGCCGAAGCATTTAAACAATATAATGATGCTGCTATAACCCAAATGATTATTGAGAAATTGCCTGAAATTGCCAGAGCAGTTGCAGAACCTCTGTCTAAGACAGATAGGATTGTTATTGTAGATAACGGAAGCGGCGGAGGCGACAAAGGAGCGACCAAGATAACCGGTTATATAACCGACATAATCAGTCAACTGCCGGCAACAGTAGAAGCGCTAACAGGTACGAATATTTTAGATTTACTGCCAAATAGTAAGGATAAATCCAGTGACAAAAAGGAGAATTCTTCCGATAATAAGGAGGACTCACCTGACAATAATGATGATAAGAACAATAATTCTTAAGATAAAGATAAACAATTTTTCTTCAGATAAAAAAATAATTTGTGAAAAATAACCCCCATAAATTGGGGGTGTTTTTATTCAGATAACAGATAGCTGTTTTTAAAAATGATAGAATATTGTTAGTTAAAGAAAGTATCGATGGCCGCTGGTAGCTCCCTGGTGGATGGGCTTGAGACAGGGGGACGGTTCTCTGAAAAGACAGGGGGACGGTTCTCTTGTCTTTTCTATTGTCTTTTGAGACAAGAGAACCGTCCCCCTGTCTTTTCTTTAAATATAATAGGCTGTCTATGTATCTCTCAATATACCTTAAATTGTCTATTTGTTCACCAATTGGAGTTGTCTTGGGGTCTTTTTCCAAGATTTCCCGTAGCGTTTCATTTCCTGCAACTATACCGGATAGTTTTTGTGCATTTGTCAAACGACTGGTTAAATTTTGATTTACTTGTTCCAAAGATTGTTTAGCAATAGTCATAGCTTGTTTTTCTATCACTCCGGAACTGCGGTTATATGTAAAATAGGCTAAAAAAATTACCGGTAGTATTATAAAACATATATTTGATAATAGAATTCTATTTTTGTATGTCATATTTTTGTAATAATTTAATAAATTAAAAAAAATACTCATAATAATGATGCTCCCAAATTTTCATAATGAATAGTAACTAATGATTAACAAATATTGTAACAATTATTGATTAAAAATATTACAGCATACTTAGCAATGTATTATTATTGCAGAACAAATACTTAACAACACCTTATTTATAGAAAACTATTGCGATATTCAGTTGGACTAATGCCGAAATATTTTTTAAAATTCCTGGTAAAATTATTTTGATTGTTATACCCTGTCATATAAGAAATCTCAGCTAGGGTGTAGAAGCTATCTTTTAGTAATTGTTTTGCTTTAGACATTCTGACTTCCTGAATAAATTCATATAAAGTCTTGCCGGTATTTTTCTTATACAAATAGCATAAATAAGTCGGCGTTAAAAAAACATTTTCGGCAATAGTTTTAATTGAAAGATCTTTATTATAGTTGTTCATTATATATCGCTCTACTTCAAAAATTATCCTGCCTTTATTATTAAGATTATTGAATTGATATGCAATTTCATCTATTAATTCAAACAAATGGTTCTTGATTTCATTTAAGTCATTCATAAGATAAATTTGTTTACTACAAGATATTGAATCCTTATCATTATATGTGCCTAATTTCTCATAGAGCTTATATGAAATAACTGCTAAATGATTTATTATTTCAGGAATATCCTCTGCTCTTGAGTGAGACATTTCACATAAATAATCATCAAGAATTTTTATAGCCTGAGTAAATTTCGCATTTTCAATGCACTCGAAAAAACTATTATATGCAGTGTTGTTTTTGGTAAATCTCTGTTTACTCATATCTTCTATGTAATATTCTCTACCGTATCCCAGTAAAAATGCATACTTCGATGCTAAACATGCATTGCGATATGATTCTTTTAATTGCATAATCGTTTTTACTTTATTACCTATGCCAATACACATCGCTTTTTCAGGATCCGTAATAATTGAAAAAAGAGGTTTCAAGCAAGGAATTAAATCCTGATGTATTGAATATAATTGAGGAACGGCAATATGGACTATGTAACCGGTAGGAATAGCTGACATAACAAAATTATTTTTAAATATAAAGGTTAATGAATCGTAGAATTTGGCAAAATGTTGTTGTGTAAATAACATATCTTTAATATTATCATCATATGAGATATTGATGGAAGATTCATTATTAGCACAATTCTTGAATTTTATGGCAAGAGAAATATATTCATTAATATTATAACAGTTATTATTATAATTACTACTATTGCTATCAACGCTGTTATTGTTGCTACCTTTGAAAACAGGTGTTGATACCGATGTAGGTTTTTCAATAAGAGTTATTGCTAAATTATTACTTTCATTCTTATTAGCATGGAGTATGGATTGCTCATACTTATCTTGCGCACGTTTTACCGCATCTATAAGTTCGTGAAGTGAAAAAGGTTTATAAATATAATCAACAACACCGAAATGAATTGCGCTCTTAAGGTACTCTTTTTCCGAATAACTGCTTAAAAGTAATACTTGTAAATGAGGATATTTTGTATGAATACGGGATAAAAGAGAAAGCCCATCGAGTCTCGGCATACGAATATCACAGATCATTATGTCCGGTTGAGTGTTTTGGATAAGTTCCAGTGCTTCTATTCCATCTTCGGCTTCGCCCACAATAACTATATTCATAGATGACCAGTCAACTATTCGTTTTAAACCTTCACGACTTTCTTTTTCATCATCTACGATGATTAGTTTATACATAAATTTCACTCCTTAAAAAGAACTTATAAATTTAAACGGCCATAGATGCGTATGCCTTTATCAATATTTATAATTAAAAAATCAGTTTACTTATAAATTCCTCCTAGCACAAGAAAAAAATATTATCCATTCTCAAAATTTTATCAATAATATTAAATAAAAATAGTTTACTAATAATACTGTATACCTATGATGTAAAATTTTCAAGCATCATGCAATAAATTCCAATCTCTGATGAGTTATAAGTTTAAATGCCAA
>DUMC01000151.1 GCA_012840075.1 Clostridiaceae bacterium
CTTAATGATGATGGGGGGAACGACTAAAAACAGCGGGATAGTAATGAGCAGCAGAATAAGGCTCGCCAGAAATTTAAATGAATATCCCTTTCCAATAAAGATGAATAATGCACAAGCAGGAGAAATCATAAACAAAGTAAGAAAAATAATTTCCGAATCTGAAATGGAAGAACTTAAGAATTCCCTTTTTGTTCACATGCAGGATTTGGGTGATATTGATAAACAGATGTTGGTAGAAAAACATCTCATTAGCCCTGATCTTGCGGAAAACAAAAAGGATAGCGCAGCCATTATAACCCGGGATGAGAGAATCAGCATAATGATCAATGAAGAAGATCATTTAAGAATACAAGTTATATTTCATGGCTTGAAATTAGCTGATGCTCTCAAGATTGGTAATAGAATTGATGATTTGATTGCGAAAAAAGCAAATTATGCTTTCAGCAGTAATTATGGTTATCTAACATGTTGCCCTACCAATATTGGGACAGGTTTGAGAGCATCGGTTATGATGCACCTTCCTGCGTTGGTTATGACCGGGTATATAAGGAATATACTGGAAGTATGCAGCAAACTTAATATGGCAGTTAGAGGAATTTACGGTGAACATAGCAGTGCATTAGGCAATGTATTTCAGGTTTCAAACCAGGTTACTTTAGGACAGACTGAAGAAGAAATAGTAACGGGTATTACTAATGCAGCAACACAAATTATAGAGCAGGAAGCTGCCGTAAGAATTGAATTGTATAACCAAAATTCTGTAACGTTTGAAGATAAGATTTGGCGTTCTTTTGGATTACTTACTAATGCCAGGGTGCTTTCTACAGAGGAAAGCTTAAATTTGATTTCCGATGTTAGGTTAGGAATAGATATGGGAATAATTAAAGATATAAATATGGAAAAAATTGACCAAATTATGCTTCTAATACAACCTGCATCATTACAAAAATTTGTAGGCAGACAACTTACTCCTGTTGAAAGGGATGTTAAGAGAGCAGAATTAATAAGAAAAAAGCTTTTTGAATAAACTTTTTTGTTGCACATTTGGAAAGTAAGTACATGAAATTGAACTTTAAATTGAAATTAGAGCATAAATATGAAACAAACGTGTATTACATTGAGACAAACGGGTATTACTATGATATACATTGATGTACGTCGAAATGTGAGACAAAATTTGCATGAGAGGTGAGATGGAAATGTTTGGACGTTTTACCGAAAGAGCTGAAAAAGCTTTAAGTTATTCGCAGCAGAGCGCATATGAATTAGGTCACAGTTACGTCGGTACTGAGCATTTATTGCTAGGACTTATTAAAGAAGGTAGCGGAATAGCGGCTCGAGTACTCCAAAGCCAAGGAATTACGGAAGATAAAGTATTAAAAGAAATTATTGATTTAGTAGGTAGAGGAGAAAAAATAGGGCAACAGCCTATGGGCTTTACACCCAGGGTTAAACGTGTGTTAGAATTGAGTTTTAATGAAGCAAGAAGAATGAATCAAAGTTATATAGGAACGGAACACCTGCTGCTGGGTATAATGAAGGAAGGCGAAAGCGTTGCTGTAAGAATACTTATGAATCTTGGTGCAGATCCTCAAAAGTTGATTTCTGATATTGCAAGAATGTTGAATGAAGAAGCTCCCGGGGGACCAGGTGTTCAGAAAACCGGCTCGACTTATTACAATACACCGACTCTTAACCAATTTGGAAGAGACTTGACAGAAATGGCAAGAGAAGGGAAACTTGATCCGATCGTAGGAAGAGAAAAGGAAATTGAAAGAGTTGTACAGATACTTTGTAGAAGGACAAAGAACAATCCTTGTCTCATAGGTGAACCCGGTGTCGGAAAAACGGCTATTGCTGAAGGTTTAGCTCAGAAAATTGTAGAGGGTAACATTCCTGAAATATTAAAAGATAAGAGGGTTGTGACACTAGATCTTTCGGCAATGGTTGCAGGTGCGAAATACAGGGGAGAGTTTGAAGAACGCTTAAAAAAGGCGATGGATGAAATAAGAAAAGCAGGAAACATCATATTGTTTATAGATGAAATGCACACCATAATCGGTGCAGGAGCTGCAGAAGGAGCAATAGATGCATCAAATATATTAAAACCCGCTCTTGCAAGAGGGGAAATCCAGGTAATAGGTGCTACAACCCTTGATGAATACAGAAAACACGTAGAAAAGGATGCAGCTTTAGAAAGACGTTTCCAGCCTATAACAGTAGGCGAACCCTCAAGAGAAGAGACAATTGAAATATTAAGAGGACTCAGGGATAAATATGAAGCACATCACAGGGTTAAGATAACAGACGAGGCTATTGAAGCTGCTGTCAGGTTGTCGGACAGATATATAACAGACAGATACTTGCCCGATAAAGCAATAGATTTAATAGATGAAGCTGCTTCAAGAGTAAGGTTAAGAGCTTTTACGGAACCAAAGGAATTAAAAGAGATGCAGGAACAACTTGAAAAATTGGTGAAGGAAAAAGAAGACGCCATAAGGAATCAGGAGTTTGAAAAAGCTGCAAAAATAAGAGATAGGGAACAGGCGCTTAGGCAAAATCTTGACAGGGCTAAAAACGATTGGCAGCAAAAGAAGCAAACCAGTACTGATAGAGTTACTGAAGACGAGATCGCCGAAATAGTATCTCTTTGGACGGGAATCCCTGTAAGAAGATTGGCTGAAGAGGAAACTGAGAGATTGATGAAGATGGAGGAAATCCTCCATAAGAGGGTAATAGGTCAGGATGAAGCTGTTAAAGCAGTTTCCAGAGCCATCAGGAGAGGTAGGGTAGGTATTAAAGATCCCAAACGGCCTATTGGTTCCTTTATTTTCCTTGGACCGACCGGTGTGGGAAAAACAGAATTAAGCAAGGCACTTGCAGAAGCTTTATTTGGCGATGAAAATGCAATTATAAGAATAGATATGTCTGAATACATGGAGCGCTTTGCTGTATCAAGACTTATTGGTTCGCCTCCGGGATATGTAGGATATGAAGAAGGAGGCCAATTAACCGAAAAAGTAAGGAGAAAACCCTACTCCGTAGTGCTTTTCGATGAGATAGAGAAAGCACACCCGGATGTCTTCAATATTCTGCTTCAGATACTTGAGGACGGAAGACTTACTGACTCCCAGGGGCGTGTGGTAGATTTCAAAAATACGGTAATAATCATGACATCCAATATAGGAGCAAGGCTAATTACCGAGCCAAAACGCTTGGGATTTACTGCAACAAGCAGCATTGCCGATAACTATGAAGAAATGAAGAATAATGTAATGGGTGAACTGAAAAAGACATTCAGACCTGAATTTTTAAACAGAGTAGATGAAATAATCGTATTCCATCCGCTCACTGAAGAAAATCTGAAAGATATAGTAAGCCTCATGATTAACAACCTAGCTACGAGACTAAAACAAAACGATATAACCATAGAAGTTACAGATGCTGCAAAAGCATTTTTAGCAAAGAAAGGTTATGATCCTGTATTTGGAGCAAGACCGCTAAGAAGATCCATCCAGAACTTGATTGAGGACAGGCTAGCCGAAGAAATGCTGGAAGGCAGAGTAAAGAAAGGCGACACGGTAATAATAGACAAGGATCCGGAAGAAGATAAAGTTGTTTTTAGACAGAGGGACGGTTCTCTTGTCTCTTAGACAGGGGGACGGTTCTTCTGTCTCAGACATCAAGACAAAGGCAAGAAAAGGGAGCAATATAGACAGAGTATAGACAGAGGGACGGTTCTTCTATAGACAGAGGGACGGTTCTTCTGTCTGGATAAATAGAGTGACAGTTCTTAAAAGGGTCAATTGGAAGTTTTGCACACGAAAAAGGCTCAACTAGTAGATATACAATGCATGTTGAGCCTTTTTCCTACGAAAACACTATATTTAACGTGCGCAAAATTTTTGATTGCTCGAGAAGAATGCTCAAGAAGAACAGAACAAAGTAGCGAAACACAAGACACCTCAAGAACAAGAACACGAGGCACATCAAAAATTAACTTATGGTATTGCAGTTTTTTTCTTTTATTTTAAATTTTCAAGTTGTTGTTTTTTTCATATTATTTCTTGTAAAATTTTATATCTTTCATATTCCTTGCTCTTGTATGCATTTCTCTTATATATATTTTATAAACGCTCTTACTCTACGAAAATACGATTATCTTGTTGAGTCTGGTATTCCTTCGAGTACACTAGACTTCTGAAACCTCCTTTAAGTTCAAAGTACAAATTTATTTCTTGCTCATAATTGTTCATAGCACTATTTTCCGATTCTTAAGGATTTATATGTTGAAACCTTATATCAGAAGGTAAGAGGTAACCTGGCTAATTTAATTTTAATATATATTGTTTTTATGTTATATGTTGTAATCATAATCACGATCATAATCAAAATATGAAAAGTATGTCTTCCTTTTTTCTTTTTGAGCTTCTTTTTAAACCTTCGTTTGAACTCTGCAATTTAATATTTAAAAATTGGTATTTATAACATATGGTATTTGATATTCAATGTTCAATGTTATAAGATCTTGCAAGTTTTCTTGCAAATATTTTATATAATATGTTACATTTCTGCGAATGTTGGGTATACATAAAATGAAGCGATTAATATTAATTATGTAGCACGGATATATTAATGATGTTTATTTGACATTCAAAATTATTTATCTTTCTTTTATACAAGAAGAGATTCTTGCTTATGACATTCTTTTATATAAAAGAGACAATATATTCTGCGTAATTTGGTAAAATATTTTATTAAGTTAATTAACATGGAAGGGACATTGACAAAAACTTCACAGTAATTTTCTCATAGTTCTAAGCAATAATAATTTTAGTTGCAAAATAATAATTTTATAATTATAATGTTTTGTTTTGAATCCATAAAAAATCTGAATTCATAACATCGATGCAAATTTTATTTTTGATGTATACAGCACACAATATACAATACAGAGGAGTGGATAATATGAACGATTTATTTAGCTTAAAAGGGAAAGTGGCATTGATAACAGGAACTTCGAGCGGACTGGGTGTGCAATTTGCAAGAGCTTTTGCAAGACAAGGTGCAGATTTAGTAATCCTGGCGAGAAGGTATGATAGACTTGAAGCTTTAGCTAGAGAAATAGAAGAAGAAACAGGGGTAAGATGTTTGCCTATAAAATGTGACGTTTCTGTTGAAAGTGAAGTTAAAGCAGCAGTGGCAAAAGCGGTAGAAGTATTTGGCAAAATAGATATATTGGTGAATAATGCCGGAATAGGAGCAGGAACACCGGCCGAACAATTATCAATGGACGAATGGAAACGTGTAGTAGATGTCAATTTAAATTCTGTATTCCTTATGTCCAGAGAAGTTGGGCAAATTATGATAAAAAATAAATACGGTAAGATAATAAATGTAGCTTCAATGTACGGAGTTGTAGCAAATAACGCTATACCTGCATCCTCTTATCATGCATCTAAGGCAGGAGTTATAAATTTAACCAGAGCTTTAGCTTGTGAATGGGCTAAGTACAATATTACAGTAAATGCTATAGGTCCTGGGTTTTTCCAGACAGAAATGACAGAAGAAGCTCTTCGAGATGAAGCATTTTTGCAGTATATAAAATATACTACTCCCATGGGAAGATGTGGAAGAAGCGGCGAACTTGATGGCTTGGCAATTTATTTAGCTTCCGATGCGAGCAGCTATACCACCGGTCAGATTATCTGTGTAGATGGTGGTACTACAGCAATGTAACATAGACATGGTTAACACAGACAGGGGGACGGTTCCTCTGTCTAACGAAAGGCAAGGGGACGGCAGACTGCGAAAGACAAGAGAACGGTTCCTCTGTCTAGCAAAGCAAGAGCGAGAAAAGGGAATTATCTACTTACTTCGCATACACTCTGCCTGACAACATTGATAAAATATGACAAAAGAATTTTCCGGTTGCACTAAAATGAGACAAAAGAACCGTCCCCCTGTCTAAAAGAACCGTCCCCCTGTCTATCCCCCTGTCTATGCTTTTTCCAAATCTTTAATGCTTATTTTCCTGGTATGGATTGTATGATGCCAGTTTTTGTTGTTCTTGCTCAGAAATCCTTGGATAGCTATAGGAACCCACGTGAGGCAATATATGGGAAATACTAAAAACCCAAATATTACAGCAGGTTTGAATTTTTTCTCCGCAAGTATGACGAGGGGACCGTATAAGCTCTGAAGGGTGATATAAACTTGCCATACTGTTACAGGAAATACGTATTGTAAACTAAAAAAGGGTGATTTGGGATATATTGCTTGAATCCAAATAAAAATTGTTGCTAATCCCAGTAATATAAATCTTAGGGGCTGAAACAGGTAAATAGCGCAATCAAAAGATATTAAACTAGATTCTTTAAATGCTTTTTTGAATAATGGTATCAGATACCTTGACGCACAGTCAGCATGGCCTTGCATCCATCGAATGCGCTGTTTCCATGATTGTCTAAGTGTTATTGGTTTTTCGTCATAAACTACTGCGTTATGAGCCCAACCGATTTTTATATCATTTAAAGCGAGCTTCATTGTAAACTCCAAATCTTCAGTAAGGCATGTTGCGCCCCAACCGATCTTTCTAAGAACTTCCAGTGAGACACAAAAACCGGTTCCGCATAAGTTACATGAAAGACCTAAATTGTATCTTGGAAGTTGATAAATTCTATTGGATAACCAGAAAGCTATTGAATAAGAACAAGTTATCCATGAATCGAAAGGATTTTTGCTGTCTATGTAACCTTGAACAACTTTATAGCCTTTTAGCAGCTGTTTATTCATTTCACAAAGAAAGTTTGAAGACACCAGATTGTCGGCATCAAATACAGCTATTGCATCATAGTTTTCCTGCATATTATAGATTTTATTAAACATCCACTCGAGAGCATATCCTTTTCCTCTTTCATTTTTGTTTTGCCTTATGAAAACTTTAGCCCCTTGTTTTTCTGCAATTTCTGCAGTTCTGTCAGTGCAATTGTCTGCTATTACAAAAACATCATAGAGTTCCCTCGGATAATTCTGCATGAATAATGAGTCTATAATATGAGCAATAACTGCTTCTTCATTGTGAGCCGGAATAACAACGGCAAATTTTGTTTTTGGAGGATAATATCCGGCATCATCTTCCTTCTTTATTATCCATCCAAATATAGATATGCTAAAAAAGTAGCATCCAATTACAAAAATCAAAACATGTATAATTTGAGATAATGTAAAAACTACTGCATTTATAAGTTCTAAAAGGTCCATGTTATTCCTCCACAAAAGTCATAAAAGTACAAGCTTAATATATTTTGTGCTTTATGGCAAAAAATATTAATAGTTAAACAGTGTATTATAATGTATTTGCGTTATGAAAAATTTTCCAACGATGTTGACGTTAAGTAAGTTTTGTGAATAAAATTAAATTAATTAAATTAATTTAATTATGTGAATGAAAGAATTGAATAAATTCAATTTTAAAAATAAATTTTGGAATGGATGAGAGTGCAAAAATGAAGATTAAAACAATATACAAATGTAAAAATTGCGGACGTCAGGAATCAAAGTGGCTCGGTAGATGCCCCAGTTGTAACGAATGGGACACTATGGAGGAAATTACTGTTGAGGTTCCTAATAAAAGAACTTCCTCGCAATCTGTAAACAGTAAAAAAGTAGCTGCCACCAAGTTGTTGAATGTTGAGGGGAGCAATAGCGACAGGATTATTACAAATATCAGTGAGTTTAACAGGGTAATGGGAGGGGGAATCGTTAAGGATTCAGTTACGATAATTACTTCACAGCCTGGAGGAGGCAAGTCAACCCTGGTACTGGAAATTGCAAATGATGTAGCTTCTCAAGGTTTTAAAGTATTATATGCTTCAGGGGAAGAAAGTGAGAGTCAAATAAAAAACAGGGCTGACAGGATATTGAACAGTATCAGTGAAAATTTATGGATAATATCAGATACAAATATGGACAATGTTCTGGAAAGCGTAAAAGAAATAGATCCTGATCTCATTATCATAGACAGTATACAAACCTTTACTCTTGAAGCTTTCCCAGAATCCCGTGCGGGTTCTCCTACTCAGACCATGGAATGCGCAAGCACACTTGTAAGAATAGCTAAGAACGAAGAAAGACCAAGAGCTGTAATAATAATCGGTCAAATGACAAAAGAAGATGAATTAGCAGGATTAAGAGCACTTGAACATTTGGTAGATGCTGTACTTTATATAGAAAGTGAAAGCAGCGACGAACTGCGATCTCTTCTTGCAACAAAGAACCGTTTTGGCAGCACTGGTGAAATGGGCTTTTTTACTATGACTGAACGGGGAATGATTTCAATTGACAATCCATCGGAATATTTTATGACAAACAGGTCTAAGAATGAATTAGTACCGGGAAGTGCAATAACTGTATTAAGAGAAGGGACAAGACCTATAATTGCTGAAGTAGAAAGCCTGGTAACAAAAACATTTACTCCTTTTCCTTCCAGGATAAGCGAAGCTATCAAAAGAGAACAACTGAGCACACTTATATCCATCCTTGAGCAAAGAGGAAAGATTTCTTTGTATGATAAGGATGTTGTAGTGAAAAGTACGGGAGGTTTAAGATTTAAGGAACAAGCAGTGAACCTGGCAGTAATAATGAGTATAGTATCTTCAGTATTTGACAAAGGCATTCCCAATGACACTGCATTTATCTCCGATGTTGGCTTAACAGGTGAGCTGAAAAAAGTACCTTCCCTAGAAATGAGAATAAGAGAGCTAGACAGGAGAGGATTTAAGAAAGTATACGTAGCAAGGGATGCGGTAAGCAGCAATTTGAAAGTTGAAAATATCGAAGTAATTGCCCTTAAAACATTGCAAGAAGTAATTAAGCATGTGTTTCCCGCTTAAGTGCTTAGAAAGGGGAGAATTACATAGAGGAATATGAATCAATAATTCATGCTTGAACTAAAATTCGAAATCCATTTAGAAAAACTTCCAAATGGCATCAGCAGTTATTCTATATGGCATTAGCAGTTATAAAACAGTAGCACAGGAAGCACGGGAGAGTTACGTATATGTTGATAAAACAATGTATATTGAAAAATTAGAAAATCCACACTCACCGTTCCATCTTTTCTGCGCCCCAGGAGATTTGAAAAGAGCCTGTTTATATCTATGCTTCAAACTACTATGATATACGTAAAAAAGATAGTTTTGATATAGTTTTGATAAATTAAATTATTTAGAAATACTTACATAGAGCAAAATCCAACAAAAGAAAGAAATAACTACTATATCCTTAGCTTTGGTTTTACAGATATAACTACTGATACAAAAGAACAATTGGAAGAAACTTTATTAACATAACGAAGAGAGCTGAAGAGAGCTTTTGAATTATGAAGAGTGCTTTGAATTATTTCAAAGCAAATATAATATTTATTTTGATTATCTTCAAGAAGGTCCACCGGCTAGTATTTTTAAGGATTTTATGACTAAAATCACTACAAAAATAGATAAACCTGTTTTTGTTCTTACAGATTGAATATGATCACTTTACTAATGAACTTTTAAGCTTTCAATTTGATATGTTCAAAGATTCTGTAAGCAAGACCGGATTTGTTAGAAAGTGGTATGAAGTATTAAAAAAGCATACTAAAACAATAGTAAATCGCATATTTGCAACAGGAGTAAGTCCAATTACATTGGAAGATACATAATTATAGATAATCTTTGATAATCTTTCATGTATAATGATCAGTAATTTAAAAGAGTTAGGGTAGAATGTAGAGTATAGCAGAGGAGAGTAGAGAACAGTAGGGAATAGTAAAGGACAGGTTCGTAATGTTTGAAAAAGGAAGTTACTTTTTTAATAATTTCAAACATTTAACCTGTCCCTTTTAGTATGCTTTAAAGTAAGTAAATAATATATAATGCTAATATATAATATTAATATAGTTAATATATTACAATTTAATATAGTTAATATATTACAATATTATTAAATATATAATGTTAATATATTATAATACCGTATTATATCAATATCGTAAGAAAGTTATATTATAGTAAAATGTTATTATTGAAATTCAAAATAAATGGAAGTATAGTTTAAGTGTAAATATACTGAAATGTATATATCAACTATGGTAACAATGCCTAAGGGTAATAATGTTCAAAGGCAATATTACACAAAGCAATACAAATCAAGGGCCACGCTGTATAAAAACGATATAATCAAGGGTAGTACTTGCTAAAGATACTGATATTAAATTATGTAATAAATTTACAATTAAGGCAAATATAACAAATTAATAAAGTTAAAAATAAAGAAAATTAACAAAACTAAAAACAAATTAACAAAAACTAAAAATATAGCTAATTAATGTAAGTTACGAATGTAACAAATTAATTGATGAAAGTTATCGGATTAATTGTTAAAAGATGCAAGAGGACGGTATTAACGAACTGCAATAAAAATTTGCTTATATTTCAGCAGAATGGCACTGTACACTGAAATGCCTCTGCAGAATGATTATGAAAGGAGTGCATTGGAAATAAATAGATCAGTTATGAAAGATAAGTCAAAAGCGTTAACTAGGATAAGCAAATCAAAAATATCGTTAACTAGGATAAGTAAATCAAAAACATCATTAACCAGGACAAGTAAATCAAATGAATTAAATTCGATAAGCGGCTCAAAAGCATTAACAATATTAACTCGGGGGAAAGTAGGAAAAGAGTTTTACAAGTACATAAAATATAGGTGGTTGGTTTTACTCTTCCTTCCCGGACTAATTTATTACATTATTTTTCATTATATTCCAATGTATGGAGTAATTATAGCTTTTAAAGATTATAAATTCTCTCAAGGTATATGGGGGAGTGAATGGGTAGGATTTGAACACTTTAAGGCTTTATTCAGCAGAGAGAGTTTCTGGGAGGTATTTAAAAATACTCTATGTATTAGTTTTTATAAGTTGGTTTTTGGCTTCCCGCCACCAATTATACTAGCGTTAATGCTAAATGAAGTTAGAAGTCTTAGGTATAAAAAAATTGTACAAACCGTTAGTTATCTTCCTCATTTTGTTTCCTGGGTTGTCCTTGCCGGATTATTTATGCAGATTCTTTCTCCTTCAACCGGAATTGTTAATCAGATAATTAAATCAATGGGTGGAGAACCTATATATTTTCTTGCCGATCCTAAATGGTTCCGAACTACATTAGTAGTAACATCTATATGGAAAGAAGTTGGATGGGGTGCTATTATATATGTTGCATCATTATCAAATATAAACCCTGATCTATACGAGGCAGCAAGAATAGATGGTGCAAATAGGTTTAAACAGCTGATATATATAACATTACCATCACTTGCACCTGTAATCACTATCATGTTTATATTAGCAACAGGAAAGCTGATAAATGATGATTTTGATCAGATTTTTAATCTTTATTCTCCCGCAGTATACAAAGTAGGTGATGTTATCAGCACCTATACATACAGGGCAGGGTTGGTAAATATGGACTACAGTTATTCCACCGCAGTAGGACTATTTAAAAATATCATTTCCTTGATTTTAATTATCAGTACTAATTCGATTAGCCAAAAAATAAATGACTATGGGTTGTTCTAAGGCAGGTGAATGAAGTGAAAGAATATATTAACAGAGATCAAGAGCCAAATAATACGGATCGAACACAAAACAACGGAAATCAGACATCAAATAACATAGATCAAATACTAAGCAACAGAAATCAAACACCAGATAACGGTGTTCAAATGTCAAATAATACAGATCAAGCATCAAATGCTAAAAACAAGATGAGGCAACCGGTAAGTACATCAATATATGGGCAGATATTTAATGTAATAAATTATGCATTGCTTTTTGCTTTATGCGTATCAACTTTGTATCCTTTTTTGATTATACTCTCATTATCATTCACCTCGGAAAGAATTTTAACTATTGGCTATTCTGCTAGTCTAATTCCGAAAGAGGTTTCATTGGAAGCGTACAGAAAGGTGTTAAGTTCGGATTTTATTAAATCAGGATACATTATGACTATTTTAAGGACGATATTAGGAACATCTTCAAGCGTTCTGGTTACCTCGTTTACTGCTTATGCTCTATCTAAAAAGTATTTTCCTCATAGGACTTTCTGGACAATGGTTATTGTTTTCACTATGTTTTTCAGCGGAGGTATGATACCATCTTATCTACTTGTAAGAAAACTCGGCTTAATAAATAATATCCTTTCACTAATACTTCCTCCATTAGTTAATACATTTAATATGGTAATAATGAGAAATTATTTTATGACAGTTCCTGAAAGTTTAGAAGAATCTGCAAAGATTGACGGTGCAAATGATATCTTAATACTTTTCAGAATAATTATACCTGTATCAAAATCTATAATTGCTACAATTACACTCTGGGTTGCAGTATGGCATTGGAATGCGTGGTTTGACAGCTTAATCTATACTACAAAGCCAAGTTTACAAGTTTTACAAGTAGTTTTGAGAAGAGTTATACTTGAAGGTTCTCAAATGGTGGAATCAGTCACTGCAAGAGATGACACTTACAGGGTAAGTACAGAGAAGATAAAAGCAGCAACCATAATGGTTACCACGTTACCCATAATATTAGTATATCCTTTTATACAAAAATACTTTATAAGAGGGATTATGATTGGTTCGCTAAAAGGATAAATAATTGATTATAAAAGGAATTACAATTGGTTCGCAGAGGGATAAATAATTGGTTCGCTGGTGGAATAATAAAGGAATACATAAAATAAAACTCTACCAAAATATACAAGTTTTATTGATACCTACAGGATTTTATGTTACCTGCAAAACTGATTTAATGTTATCGACGCAGATTGATTTAATGTTATCTACAAGATGAATTTAATGTTATCTATAAGGTTGATTTAATATTATCAACAAGATTTAGTAATACCAAATTAATAATACCGAATTCAACAAGCTTTAATCCAAGTAATAAAAAGTCTCTTGCTTCTATAAGCGAGAGCTGAATTGATGTAAACTGTAACAACAATCTTGTTTGTTTGGGGATTACAAAACCCCTACTGTATCCTTGAATGAAATAGTTTTGCTAAGTAAAAAATATACATATATTACAAAATATACATAATATGATAAAATAAGGGGGTAATTTTATGTCAAAAAAGTCAAGTATTAAGTTTTTATCAATTATAATTGCATTGCTGATGTTGTTGACACTAATAGGCTGTACACAGATGACTAGTAAAGAAGGTGCAACAGATAGCACTGCAGGTACGACAGAAAAAACTACGGATAAAAAAGACGGACAGGAGAAGAATGATGCGCAAGATCCACTAGCAAAGTATAATCCTATTGAAGGTAAAAGGTATAAGATTACCTGGGTTAGCGAAGCTTCGGGACCTACTGATGAAGATGCGGAAATGGTTAAGTACTGGGAAAAAAATTTAATATTGATCTAACCGTACTATACTTCGACAGATATGAAGAACAGTTGAATCTGCTTCTTGCATCAGGAGATATTCCCGATCGTTTTTGTCCTAGAATGAATAGCATATATAAAATGGTAGAGCAGGATGTTATGGCTGAATTATCAGAAGAGCTATTGCGAAAATTTATGCCTAATAAAATTGCTGCAATGGAAGCGCTTGAACCTAAAATTATTGAATACAGCAAGATAGATGGCAAACTGTATGGTTTAAGAGCATATGAAGCTAACTATAGGTACAGAAGTACAATGGTATGGAATATGCAATGGTTAAGAAACTTAGGTTATGATAAGATACCTGAAACTTTAGATGAAGCTGAAGAGGTTTTCTATAGGTTTGCAAATGATGACCCTGACAAGGATGGTGTAAAGGATACCTATGCATTTTCCCGAGAAGGGCTGTTTGCAATTTTCGGTTCATATGGAATTTTCCCCGGAGGAAATAAGTTCATGCCATTTGATCACTGGGTTGAAAGAGACGGCAAACTGGTTAACAGTGTTACTACACCAGAAATGAAGATTGTATTAGCAAAATTAGCAAAGTGGTATAAAGATGGTCTAATTGATCCCGAATGGTTAACCGGTGAGCACAGAGGTGGTGCTAATAGTGTTTCCTACTCATTTATTGAAGGTCGGATAGGTATGACAAACATGGGAACATATTATCATTGGATGCCCGCATATGCCGAAGGCACATACCAGGGAATGAATTATACCGAATTATATAAGATATATGGAGAAGAAACTAAAAATATATTAGGGTTTAGTGGGGCATTAAAGGTTCCCGGTTACAATAGTGCTTTACCCAGCAATAACGAAATTTCAAATGTTATGGAGAGTTTTGGTAAGCATCTGGAAAAGGAACCTGATAAGCTTGGAAAACTGCTGCAGATATGTGAGTACTTTTCTGACAAAGAAAACGTTGTAACAGTATATAAAGGAATAGAAGGCAAACATTGGAAGGTAAATGACCAAGGTATAGTGGTCAGTATTGGCAAATATGCAGACGTTGCAGAACAAGCCAAAATAGGTGCACACTGTACATTTACACATCATATAGACCCGGATGTTTTACACACAAAAATAAATGTTGGTTACGCAGAGTTTGCCAAATCAATCGGCTGTGATAAAGACATATTAAGAAATCAGCTCAAAATGCCTTTAAAATCTGCTAGTAAATACCAAAGTGAACTTGATAGATTGAGAGACGAGATGATTGTAGCCATCGTCACCGGTGACAAGCCTGTTGACTACTTCGACGAGTTTGTAAAGATTTATAATGAAGCCGGAGGTGATGAGCTGACAAAAGAGGCTAATGAATGGTATCAAAGTATTAAGAAATAAGTGTTAAAATAGCAATTATGATGTAAGGGACAAAAATTGTGTATGGGGAATTGCATATAGTGTGTATAGGAAATTGCACATAGCGGATATATAGTAATGCTATTGCGTGGTATTACTGTACGATATTATTATGTATAATATTACTATGTGATATAAGCGTTTAAGTGTTTAAAGATAACAGGTGTAATAAGATATTCTTATTATGCCTGTTATCTAAACTATTTACAAGAGAAGTTGCTGGTAAATGCGCCGGTTATGCCTAAGATTACAGTATATGAAAATAGTGTATGAATATAGTGTAAGACCATAAAGTAAGATTTCGGTGTAAGATCATAGTGTGAGATCACAGTATGAGATTATAGTGTAAGACCATAGTTAAAGATCATAGTGCAGTGTCATAGTAGTGTCATAGTATAGTATCATAGCTTAAGGTCATAATATATGCTCAAAGGTTTGCGTAAAGATTTGTGTAAAGGTTTACATAAAGATTTACATAAAAATTTGCATAATGAAAAGACTTTTCATTTGCAAAGGAGATATTAAAATGAGTTTTTTCAAAAGGTTCAATAGAGTATTTTATAGGTTATTTATATCGTATATTGTGTTAATAATCCTGGCAGTTGCAATAGTAGGAATAACATCGTATTTATATTTTTCCAATTCTTTTGATAACGAAATAAATCGTTTATATAGCAGGCTCATTACACAGTATTCAGATTATATTGATAACTCAATAATTCAAAGAACAGAAAAAATTTTTGTAAACTTATTTGCTGAAAAACAAAAAGAGGAAAATATAACATTCTTGTTTGATAATTACGTGCCCGGAAATCACATAAAGATTGTAAATGTTTATAAATGCTTGCAGGAGATTGTTTCTACGAATTGTGACATTCTTGATTCCATATATATACATTATAAGAAAAATAACCTAATAGTTTCATCCCAAGGTGTAATTTATTTTACCAGAGGAAAATGGGAAAATACGCTGCCACATATAAAACTGGATTGGTTAGATACGTTTTACAATAACAATAAAAAGGTAATGTGGACTATAACGAGGGATATCAGTTCAGTAAGTACTTATTTGCCTCAAGTTGAAAGAGTTACAACTCTTTTACACAGTTTTCCGTTTAACTCATTCCCTGATAATAACAAAGGTTGTATAGCAATCAATGTCAATGAGAAAGCAATACGTAATGCTATTAAAACATTAAGTATAGAGGATACGGCCAGAATTTTAATAATTGATGGAGAAACAAATAGCATAATCTCCTGTAGCGAAGTAAGTCAGCAGTTTAAAAATTCTTTTCTTAATAACTGCATGAAAAAAATTAACGAGGACGATGCATTTTCAGGTAGTTTTATCACATCTATAGATAATGAAAGAAATTTTGTTTTTTACCGCAACTCTCAATACAATAAATGGAAATATGTTGTAATAGTACCTCTGGATACTATGTACAAAAGTTCATATGCGGTTAAGCAAATGCTAGTCATTTATTGCGTTTTAGCTCTTATAATAGGTATTATCATATCAGGTATATTTACAACAAAGATATATAATCCTCTGGAGTCATTAATTAATATGGCGAGAAAAATTCTTAAACGTCCTGTAAACAAAAAAGAAAATGAATATGTACTAATAAATAATGTAATAGATGAACTTTCGATAAAGGTGAATGAACTTGAGAATACTTTAAATAGCAATATACATATAATTAAACGCGATATAATAGATGCACTTTTAAATAATAAAGCTGATATATCGCAGTTAGATAAAAAAATTAAACTGGTAAATATGGATATTTTTGCAGATTACTATACAGTGATTCTTTTAAATTTAGATCGGAATTTCATGAACAACATCTCTACTGAAAATAGCCAGTTCATTAAGTATAACATGATAGATCATATAAACAAGTTTAACGACGGGAAGGTCAAATGTTTTGCAACAGATGTAAATGATTATCTTATAGCAATAATTGTGTGTATAATAGGAGATATGACAAATGAGGATAAAATTATTGATAAATTGGTAAATGAATGCCTAACTTACGCTAATGTGAATTTTAAGTTACCTGTACATTCTGCAATCGGGAGCACAATTTCAAATATTTATGATGTGTATGTATCATATGAAAATGCTCTTGTTGCATTAAAATATAGCTTTTTTAAAAGAAAAGATAAGGTTCTGCGCTTTAATGAGATTTCCTTTCTGGAATATAATACTGACCAAGATACATTTGATGATGCTTTGTTTGATGAATTTAAAAGATATATTAACACTAATAATTGCCGGCAAGCCATATGTATAGTTGATAAAATAGTAAATGAACTAAAAAATAAAAATTTTTCCTATGACTTTGCCAAGCAGAAATTGACCGAATTAGTTTCTTTATATTATGTATTAATCAAATCCGTTGACAAAGATATCATAAAGGAAATGGGAAAAGATATGTTTTCGCAATTTATAAATTTATCGGATATAGATGAATTTCAGGTATGGTTTGTTAATATAATAAGGCAAATATCAAATATAGTTTCCGAAAAGGAAAGCAGAAGCAGAACAAGTGAGGTCATAAAATCGGCTATAAATTATATTATAGATAATATAAATAGTGACATAACACTAAACGACATAGCTGAACATGTATCATTAAGTCCGAATTATCTAAGCAAAATATTTAAAGATGAAACAGGTAAAAATATTCAGGATTTTATTACACAAGAAAGAATGGAAAGAGCAAAAAAACTATTGCTTAGCACGAATATGAAAATAGAAGAGATATCCTTTGAAGTTGGTTATAATAACACCGCTTATTTTATAAGAAGATTCAAAGAAATGTACGGTAAAACACCAAAGAAGTTTAGGGAGCTTAACATTACAAATTAGGTTATTGCCAATTTTATAAAGTTTTATGTATGGCTTGAATAAAATTGGCAATAACTTTTGACACTGGACTATTAATACCTTTTTCTCAAAATGCATTTTATGAGATCCAACCAGCCTGGCAAAAAAGACCTTCTTCGCTAAATGCCTTTTCAGTAAAAAGTTAAAGCCTTTAAATGCATATTTATTGCTTAATGATAACTTTCTATTCGTCCAAGATATAGAAGTAGAATTAGTAGCTGACTTAGCACCCAAGCGGGATGACTATTGTCTAAAATTGTAAAATACTATTTGACATATATGCATTTTGAAAAATTATGTTAAAATATTAGGTATAATATCATGTAATGACATACAGTAACATGTTAGCAACATGTTGATGCATGTTGATATAAATAACATAAATAGCATAAATAACATAAATAACATAAATAACATAAACAACGTAAATAACATAAAATGAAATTTTTAGACCTTGAATTGAGGTTTCGTAAATGTTTTAAACTTGGCTTATAAGTAATATGAAAGGGATGATAATTTATATGAAAGAGATACTTGTAAAATCGTCAATTGACGGAAGTATGCAGCCATCTTTATTCCACAAGGCAACTGGCAACGGGAAGAGGCCTTTGTTAGTAGGACTCCACACCTGGAGTGCTGATAGGTTTAACCAGCAAAAGAATATGCTTCCTCTTGCCGAAGAACTGGGATGGAATTTACTTCTTCCGGAATTTAGAGGACCTAATTTGTGCAGTAATCCTATTGGAAAGGAAGCTTGCGGATCCGTATTGGCAAAACAAGATATAGTAGATGCCGTGGAATATGTTTTAGCTAATCATGAAATCGATGATAAAAATATATATTTACTTGGTGGAAGCGGAGGAGGGCATATGGCCCTTTTAATGGCAGCATATAAACCGATGTTGTGGAAGGCAGTTGCAGCCTTTTGCCCTATTACTGAACTTTCAAAGTGGTACTACGAAAACCCCCACTATACTCCGCATATCCATTATTGCTGCGGGGGTGAACCCGAAGGCGAACATATGGATGAGTATGTGAAACGCTCACCTATAAGCTACATAGACCAGATTGCAAAAAGCAATACTAAAATATTCCACGGAAGGTATGATAAATCCGTACCGTTTACTCACAGCTTGAATCTTTATTATGAGTTAAGCAATAAATATCCTCAAGCAAGAGTCTTTCTGGACATATTTGACGGAGGCCATGAATTAAGGCTGGATGAGGCGAAAAGATGGTTTCTGTCCCAAAGCGATTTATCAAGTGATATGCTTACCACCGGTCAAGATAGTAATAGGGCCGGCAATAGAGGCAACGCGGATAGCAACAACAATAATGGAAATTTTTCAGGCAGCCGTAATTATGAACTGACGAAATGATTTTAAGAGTAAAATTATGCTGCTTCAGAATTAGTATCCTTTCTGAATCTGAATGGCATCTTTCGTGATTAAATGGTAAACTATCGAAAAAAGTGGCAACCTACCGAAAATGATAATCTGTAGGAGGTGGCTGTATATATCTGAAGCAGCATAAATCAATTAACCATAAATCAAATAAGCATAAATCAATTAAACAAAAATCAAAATTAAGAGCATGAATCGATTAAATATAAATCAATTAAATAAATTAATTGTGCGCAAACAATTAAAGGAATACTTAAATAAAATTAAGAACTAAATAAAAAAAATACATGCTAAATAAAAATACATGCTAAATAAAAAACACACTTAATAAAGATGTACCTTGGATTATTATACCATTTTTAAACGGAAATCATAAAGACAATTCGTAAAAGAAAGTATAAAGACTACATAAGAATTTATTATGTATTACATATTTTACAAATTTATGTTAATTTGTACATAATAATGGTATTATATTATAAATTTAAATAAATTAATTTATAAATTTATATAAATTAATAATTCATTCTATGCAACTCATTTTATAACTTAGCAGAAAATTATAACTTAGCAGAAAAATGGGGGTTTCAAAGTGTGGAAGGAAAAATATAAAATCGGAGTGGAATTAATTGATTCTCAGCATAAAGAGCTATTTAACCGGGTATATGACTTTCTCAGCACAATGCAAAGTAAAGGGGACTGGGATGAAAAGCTGGAGAAGGTAAAGGAAACAATGAACTTTATGCAGGAGTATGTAGTAGTTCACTTTAACGATGAAGAAGCATATCAGGATGAAATCGGTTATCCGGAAAGGGAAGAGCACAAGAAGGTTCACGCAGATTTTAGATCAACAATTAATAATTATGTGGAAATTTTCAATAAACAAGGATTTAGTGAGGAACTTGTTCAACAATTTGGAGCTAAGCTTATGACATGGCTGATAATGCATGTTTGTAAGGCCGATAAGAAAATCGGGGAATATGCGCAGAGCAAGGGGGAAAATAACTAATGAAGGCAGAATATGTTAACCCGTTTTATATAGCTGCCTGCGATGTTTTCGAGCTTATGCTTAGTTTACATCCTAAGAGGAGTTCATTAAAAGCGGTAGAAGAGCTGATAAATACTAAAGAAGCAAGTGTAGTACTTGGAGTTACGGGAGACCTAAAAGGAATAGTAATATTTAGTTTCCCCAAGGAAATGGCCCTGGAAATGGTCAAAATAATGTCGGGTATAGAAATGGAAGAAATTGATGGTTTTGTATCTTCTGCCCTTGGTGAGATTGGTAATATTATTTCAGGAAATGCTCTTACCCTTTTAAGTAAAAACAATTATAAGTGTGATATTACACCTCCTCAGATACTTGTGGGAAAGTATAAAACTTTTTCAGCACCCAACGAGAAATCCTTGCTTTTGAGTTTGAGTACCGAGATTGGGGAGTTTGATATAAGCATGCTATTAAAAGAAAAGTGAATAAAAAAATAAAAGTGAATAAACCTCAAAAAAATTTGTAAAAACTTTGACCTAGGTCAAAGTTTTTTATTTATGTCCGTAATAAAATGAACCTGAAAAATGAATCAGCAACATGGGATAAAAATAAAATTGAACGAACGGTGTACAATAATAACTGATAAGCAACCGGTTTGCGAGCTGGTTGACATAAAATAATAACAATAAAAGTCAAATGGACTAATTAATTGGCTGATTAAATAGTAGATTAAAATATTTAAAATATTAGATTAAATATTGGATCAAATAATCAAATATTAAAAAAGTATAAGATCAAATATTGAAGTATTAGATCAAATATCAGAAAAATATAGGAGGCATATGTTTATGACAAACAAAACTTATCAATTGGAAACATTAACTTGCCCGAGTTGCACGGCAAAGATACAAACTGCTCTGAAAAAAACTAATGGTGTTGAAGAAGCGGAAGTATTATTCAACACAAGCAGAGTAAAAGTTAACTTTGATGAAACCATAGTGTCACCGGAAAAAATAAGAAATACGATTGAAAGTTTAGGCTTCAAGGTCCTCAGTGAAAAGTGAATTTCCAACAGCATCATAAAATCATAGCATCATATGACCATAAAGTTTAAAACATGAATTTTAAAACATGAAAAGGGAGGAAGGTTATGCTGAAATTAACGAAAATTCGGAGAGTATGGATTTCAGGAATTCTTGTTGCCATATCTTTTATCCTTAAAAATTTATTAGGCCATCACATAATTACAGACATAACAATGATCGCTTCTACAATTGTTGCGGGTACACCTATATTGAAAAATGCGATTTCTGCTATACGTTATAAGATACTTGGTATTGATGCATTGGTTTCTATCGCGGTAATTGGAGCTGTGTTAATCGGTGAGTATTGGGAAGCCGCAGCAGTAACCTTCCTCTTTATGTTTGGCGATTTCTTGGAATCAAAAACCATAGAAAAAACCCGTTCATCCATAAAAGCTTTATTAGAATTGACTCCTGATATTGCAAGAGTAATCAGGGAAGGGAATGAAATAGAAATATCCCCGGATGAAGTAGTTAAGGGAGATATAGCAGTTATAAAACCGGGAGAAAAAATTCCGGTTGACGGTACCGTTATTGAAGGCAATGCTTATGTAAATCAGGCGGCTATTACAGGAGAATCCATTCCGGTTAATAAAATCCCTGGGGATGAAGTTTTCTCAGGTACTGTCATTGAAACAGGCTATATAAAGGTGAGGGCTGATAGGGTGGGTGAGGATACCACCTTCGCCAGGATACTGCAGATGGTTGAGGAAGCGCAGGATAAAAAAGCCAAAACTCAAAAGTTTCTTGAAAAATTCTCAAAGTACTATACACCAGGTATTATTGTTTTATCGGTCATAATGTTCCTTATTACAAGAGATCTTGCTCTATCCCTTACATTACTTGTTATAGCATGTCCGGGTGCTCTGGTGATTTCCACCCCGGTTTCTATAGTGGCGGGCATCGGAAATGGTGCTAAAAACGGTATTTTGATAAAAGGCGGGGAAATCATGGAAAAGCTCGGCAAGGTCAAGGTATTGGCTTTTGATAAGACCGGTACTTTAACTAAAGGAAGACCGCAGGTAAATAGTTTAAAAGCATATGATATTTCAGAAGATGAGCTATTGAGAATAGCAGCAATTGGTGAGGCTTATTCGGAGCATCCAATTGGCAAGGCTATAATAAATAAAGCAGAAGAAACTATAGGCAAAATATCCCAGGTGCCGTCTGAAGCCGAAATAATTCCGGGTCAGGGATTGAAGGTTGTTATAGATAATAGTACAGTATTAATCGGAAACAGAAAACTGCTGGTAGAAAACGGATTAATTATAGACGTATCCCAGGAAGCATATATCAGATCCCAGGAAGAACAAGGACAGACGGTTGTTCTCGTTGCAACCCCGGAAAGACTGCTTGGTGTAATATCAATTGCTGATACAATAAGGGAAGATGCAAAAAAAATGGTTGTTAATCTGAAAAGACTAGGCATAAAAAAGATCGTAATGCTTACAGGTGATAATAGAAGAGCTGCAGGAGCCATATCAAATGAACTGGGACTGGACGAGTATTATGCTGAATTGCTTCCTGAGAACAAAGTAGAAGTTTTGGAAAGACTTAGGGGAAAGTATGGACTTGCAGCCATGGTAGGAGACGGAGTTAATGATGCTCCTGCACTGGCATCAGCAGATTTAGGTATTGCCATTGGCGGAGCAGGAACCGATGTGGCTATGGAAACGGCTGATGTTGTGTTGATGTCAAACGAGCTCAAGAAATTGTCTCATGCTATAGGTCTTAGCCGTGCCACGGTGAGAAATATGAAGCAAAATATTTCTTTTTCTTTGGCAGTAGCAGGAGTGCTTTTGGCAGGAGTACTGGTAAAAACCGTGGATTTGTCCTTCGGTATGTTAATTCATGAATTGAGTGTACTTCTTGTAGTAATTAATGCAGTAAGATTACTAGGATACGGAAGAACCCGTTTTAAGTTAATGTCTTAAGTTACTGTCTTATAATATATAAATTGAAGAGATGGGTGGGTTTGGGTGCATTTTAATAAATATTAGATGCTTTTTAATAAATATTTCTTCATATAAATCAAGCGCACCCGATAAAATTTACCCGGTAGAATTTAATGAAAAAGGGGATGGAAGTGTGAGTTCACAACTTTGCAATAATTGTAATCACCATAAAAGCGAGTCGAAAAATTGTATCAAGAGAGTACCGATTTTTAGCAATCTCACAGCAGAAGAAATGCTGGAAGTTGCAAAAATTACTACGGATAGAACTTATCGCAAAGGTGAAATGATATATATTGCAGGCAATAAAGGAGAAAAACTTTATGTGATACATAAAGGAAAAGTGAAGATAACGAGGATATCCGATAGCGGAAAGGAACAGGTGATTAGAATTCTAGGACCCGGAGAGTTTCTTGGAGAACTTTCGCTTTTTAGTTCCGAGCCTATGACAGATAACGCTGAGGTGTTGGAAAAGACTACAGTTTGTATTATATCGTCGGAGAAAATAAAGGAACTCATGATAAGATACCCTTCCATAGCTTTTAAAGTAATGGAAGAGCTTAGCAGGCGGCTGGCAAGAGCTGAAGAACTGTTGGAAAACATAAGCCTTCATGGAGTAGAAAAGAGATTGGCAGATGCTTTGCTGGATATGGCCGGTGATGGTGATGAAATTGTTTTGAAGATAAGCAAAAAAGATTTTGCCTCTCACATGGGTATGAGTCAGGAAACTTTAAGCAGGAAACTGTCTGTATTTCAAGAAATGGGATTAATTAAATTGATAGGTCAGAGACGTATAGTTTTATTAAATAAGAATGGTTTGAGGGACATAGAGTAAATTACTGCTTGTGCGTGTTTTATGATAATTAAAAAATATCACTTGGGTTTTTGGGTATTATTAAATCACGTGAAATATATAAGTTTTGTAAATCACGTGAGTTGTGTTAAACATGCGATTCATGCTGATCAGGTAGGTCATATGAATCATGTGAGCCGTGTAAGTCATGTAAGGCTTATGAGAATGAAGCTATTTTCTGCAAGCGGCTGATATGTTATAATAAATGAAAAATTTATAATAAGCAAAGGAATAAGCAAAGAGTTATAATTTTCATATTTATAACTCTCAAGGTGCTAAGATATATACAAAGAAGGGATGTTTTTTAATGAAAAGTATAAAACCCGGCCGCGGTCCGTCCGGCATGTCCTTTATCGGCTCAATAATTTCCGTAATTTTTGGGGTTTTTTGGACGATTATTGCAATTGCAATTACTTCAAAATCATCTTTTGGAATAATTGGGTTGATTTTTCCTCTCTTTGGTGTAATTTTTGTAATAATGGGAATAATTCAAGCGGCTTATCATTATAAAAATGCTACAAGCAAGGATAGGTTTTCATTGTTTGATATTACTGATCGTTCCGAAGAGGGAGATCCTGCTGATAGTTGGATAAAAGATGAGTGCGGGAACAATTATTATAAAAACTTTGACACCAATGATGCTGATATGAAGAAAATCAATAATGCAAGTGTTTCGAATACCTCAAACGATGACATGAATTATTGCCCGTATTGCGGAAGGGCATTAAATAAGGATTTTTCCTTTTGCCCGAAGTGTGGAAGACGTTTGAATTGAATATAAATATTGGATATAAATATAGTGAAGTATAAATATAGTGAAGAAATATTATCAAAAAAGTATCAAGAGTGTAGAAGCGTCTATTAAAGGAGAGCAGTTCCTAAAAGAGGAGCCGGCACCCAAAGAAGAGCCTCCACTGAAAGAAAAGCTGTCCCTCAAGGAATAGCTGTTCCTCGGAGAAGATCCCCAAAAATTCTTAAATTTAAGAAAATCTTAAGAAATTTATTCACTTTTTCTTAAGGTTTTTTATTTATTATTTAGGCAAGGCTGTGGGGTTTATCTTGCGGATGTGCTATAATAACAAACAAATAATTGGTTAACGAAAACGAAGAAATTATGAACAATCATGAGAACAAACATGTGAATTTTTTTAAGAGGGAGCGGCTTATGGATAACTTAAATGAAGCAGGCAAGCTTTCCATTCTGGTTGTAGATGATGATAAGGAAATTGTGAATGCGATTTCCATTTATCTTGAGAATGAAGGTTACAGGGTGTATAAGGCATATGACGGCTTTCAAGCTCTTGATATTATCACTTCTCATGATATTAAGCTGATTCTTATTGATATTATGATGCCTAGGTTGGACGGCTTATCCGCTGTTGTGAAAATCCGTGAGCAAAAGAATATACCAATAATTATACTGTCTGCAAAGTCTGAAGATTCAGATAAAATTTTAGGACTTTCCATTGGAGCAGATGATTATGTGACCAAGCCTTTTAACCCAATGGAACTGGTAGCAAGGGTAAAATCCCAGCTTCGCAGGTATTTGACATTAGGCGATGTTAACGGTACTAGGAAAGCTAATGTTCTTAAATCAGGTGGTTTATGTTTTGATCTTGATTCTCGCACCGTAACAGTGGATGGTGAACCGGTGAAGCTTACTGCAACGGAAATGAAGATTGTTGAGCTTCTTTTGAGACATCCGGGACGCGTTTTCCCGGCCGAAGAAATTTATGAGCGCGTGTGGCAGGAGCCTGCATACAATGCAGAAAATACCGTTATGGTACATATCCGCCGAATCCGTGAAAAAATTGAGATAAACCCTAGAGAGCCTAAATATTTAAAGGTGGTGTGGGGTATTGGATATAAAATTGAAAAAATCTAAAGCATTAATCGTATGGTTGTGTTTTTTTATCGGAATTTGTATAGTTGCGGGTATTATAACCGGCGGCATTGTTCTTCTTAAGGAAGACTATCATGGTTTTTTATATGCATTGGATAAAGCTTTTTTTAAATTAGATATCAAGGATACATTGGAATTTAAGCATACTATATCACTTAGATTTCATATGCTGGCAGAAGCCTTGACTGATGAAAATGCGGAAGAACGGTTAAAAGAAGTTCAATCTAATTTAGAAAAAGAGGGACAAAACCTTATATACTATGCAAAGAATCTGCAAAACGGCGTCAAACTGTCAAACAGCGAAACTGATTTCGGAGCGGCGGCAAAGGGATTCCCGAATTTGCCCGATGGGTATGATTATTATATATTTTTTTACGGGAAAAAAATGACTATTGAGGATTCAGGAAAAGCAGTTAATATTTATGACAAAAATGTTTACAATGCCGGTTATTCGGTGCTGAAGCACTATGGATATTTATCTGAAGATATTGCATTAGTAAATCCTATCCTGTCTAAATGCCATATACTCTTAATAGTGAAAAAAGACATTGAAGAAGTAGACGGTCAAGAAAGCCAATTGTATCAGATTAAACAGGATCTGAATGATTTAAAATCCTTTTTTGGAAGAATTTTTATTGTATTTTTGATAGGCTGGGTACTGATTTTTCTATCAATATTAAACCGGGTAACTAAGAAGGAATTTGACGTAAAGATCGGCAACTTTCTCGGCAAGTTCTGGATTGAAATAAAAATAATAGCAGCACTGATTATTTTGTTTATAGTGGTATTAATTAGCTATAGATATGATTCAATCGGCATTTCTATGCTACAATTATTGGCGAAAATTTTTACCGTATTGATAGTAATCTGGAGTTTATATTTTGTATTCATAGACTTATTGCATAACAGGAAAAAAGTTTTTTACAACAATACCATTAATTCGCTGATTAAAGTTTACCGTACTTTTGAAAGGAAAAAACCGTTCCAAAAAGGAATGCTGTTGAGATTATATGTATTCATAGCTGCAGAGGCAATACTGGTTATAACTGCAGGAATATCATTTATTATTCTTGCGTTTGGAAATACGAATAAGATTCCTTTCTTGTTTGGTTTTTTGTTGTCTTTGGCTATAGGAGTGTACCTAATCTACCGGTATGTTCGCAGATATAACAATACGGTAAGTGATATAGGAAAATTGATAGACCAAATCGAGGCTATTAAAAACGGGGACGTAAAGAACAAATTACAATTAAATCCTGATGCAGATATGTACAATGCAGCTCAAAGTCTTAACAAAATACAGGAAGGTATAAATAAAGCGGTGGAGGCAAGGATCAGAAGCGAACGCACAAAGGTGGAACTTATTACCAATGTTTCCCATGATTTAAAAACACCTCTTACTTCAATTATTAGCTATGTGGATTTGTTATACAAGGAAGAAGGTTTATCTGAACATATTAAAGATTATATAAAGATTATCAAGCAAAAATCAGACCGTTTAAAAACCCTGATAGCAGACTTGTTTGATTTAACTAAAGCAACCAGCGGAGAAATTAACGTTGACTTTGAGAAAATCGATCTCGGAAAACTTGTCTGGCAAACTTTGGCTGACATGAATGATGATATTGAGCAGTCCGGGTTAAAATTTAAAGTGAATATACCCGAGTCTCCGTTATTTATAATGAGTGATGGGAAAAAATTATACCGGGTGTTTCAGAATTTAATATCAAATGCTTTAAAATATTCACTGGCAGGATCAAGGGTGTATGTAGACTTGACAGCCGGTAACGGAAAGGGTAATGCTGGCAATGGAAAAGACAACGATGGGAAGGATAATACAGCAATGAAAGATAATATATATAGGGAAGAAAATGTAGACATGGAAAATAATATTAACGGTTTTGATGATCCTTGGCAGGTTACCGCAATAATTAAAAATATTGCCAATTATGAGATGAATTTCACTGAAGATGAAATTCTTGAGCGGTTTGCCAGGGGAGACAAAGCCCGTTCTACCGAAGGATCAGGATTAGGTCTTGCCATAGCTAAAAGCTTTACCCAGGTCTGTGGCGGTGAATTTGACATTGTAATAGATGGTGATATGTTTAAAGCAATACTAAAATTTAATCTTATAGGTGAAAATGCTTAATACTATTTACAGGTCGGTTTTAGTATCATTTGCTAATTAATGGGGATGATAATTAATGGGAATCATTAGCTAATTTATTTTGCTAAACGTTAAGCTGAACCTAGCCAAAAATGAAAGCTATTGAATGTTTTCAAAATCCAAGCTGTTGGAGGTTTCTTATATATGGGTTATAAACAGGAGTAATTTGTACAAGGTGTCGTACAAATTACTCCTGTTTAATTGACAAAATTCTTTATTTTATGTACAATATATTAATAGAATGACCCATCTTTTGCACAATATACCGTACAAAATAATGCACATTACCATATAACAATTATATGGTAATGTAAAATATGGTGCTTAATATGAAATTTTCATAATTTACAATATAATTTCCATTGCGTAATAAGTATAAGGGAGGCAATCTATCATGTTGGTTCCTGCCAGCAAAGTGAGAAATAATTTTAGCAAATACTTAAAACAAGTTTCGGGAGAAAACAAGGAAATAATTATCACAAAAAACAATGTAAAAGTGGCAAGGTTGGTGCCTTATATAACTGACCTCGACAAGTATTTTACTATACGTGAAAATGCCGTTGACTATAATTATAACCACAGAAAGGTTTCATACGAAGAATTCATGGAAATTTACGAAAACAGCAATGCCAGGATGGAATACATAAACGGAGAGATATTTCTTTTAAGTTCTCCAAGTGTTTTTCATCAGGCAGTACTAGGAGATTTGTACACAATTTTTAAGGAGTATTTTAAAAAGGGGAAGTGCAGAGTTTTTACGGCACCATTTGACGTACATTTCAGGAAAACGGATATAGATGTTCCTGATGTAATGCAGCCTGATTTACTTGTAATATGTGACATTAAGAATAATATTAATGAAAAAGGCAAGTATATGGGAACACCTACGTTGACACTTGAAATAGTATCTCCCAACACAAAAAGAAAGGACATGGTTTTAAAACTTAATACCTACATGAGGTCCGGAGTAGCCGAATATTGGATTGTGGAACCGGAGAACCGAAGAATTACAATATATAATTTTATTAATTATGAAATTGATAAGAACGAGGTTTATAAAGCGGGAGAAATAGCCAAATCCATAATCTTTGAAAGACTTGAAATTGATGTTGGTTATTTATTTGAACAAGGATTTTAAGCGTTTTATTATATATTTGTCAACCCGGTTAACATCAAGGTTTAGAATATCAAATCTTTTGACAACTGTCATACCTTTGTAGTATACTTAATTATATACAATAGAAATACAATAGTATATTTACAATAGCTTAATCCAAAACAACATAACTAAAATTGTACAGGGATTCAGCAGAGTTTCAGGATAGCTGAAGTTGATATGGTTACCAAATATTACGACATATTTTTATCAAACACAATTAAAGGTGAGGGTATATTTTGTTGAACTTTTCGGGGGAGTTTATAATGTTTAACATAGGGGACAAGATTGTTTATCCAATGCACGGAGCAGGTGTAATCGAGTCCATTGAGGAAAAAGAGATATTGGGACACAAACAAAACTATTATATCGTGAGGATTCCCATAGGAGATATGAAAGTAATGATACCTATAGAAAGCGTTGATGAGATCGGCATAAGGGAAATCATTGATGAAGAACAAGCAGATGAGGTCCTTAACGCACTTAAGCAGAAAACCACCTATGAAACGGGAAACTGGAACAAAAGGTACAGGGAGAATATGTTAAAAATTAAAAGCGGGAATATTTTTGAAGTGGCTGAGGTAGTTAAAAGCTTAATGCTGAGAGACAAGGAAAAAGGACTTTCAACCGGAGAGAAAAAGATGCTAAATAGTGCCAGGCAGATACTAATAAGTGAGTTGGTTTTGGTAAAAAATAAAACACCGGAGGAAATAGAAAATATTATTGAAAGCAACATAGGACTTTAATTCGATGGCATAAAATACGTAGCTCGTATGTAGTTAAAATGTGGAAGTAAAGATTAAGTTAAATTGTTAAATAGGTGAGTTAAATATGGTTGTAAACAATGTGATTAAACTTTCCTTCACTGCTTTTGGAGCTATTACCGGATATAATGTAACAAGAGCAATTTTTTCAATTTATCAATTGGATATTCAGCCTGATCTTAAAACAGCAATATATATGGCGGCAATAATATTGGCATCGACTATTTTCTACTTTATTGGTATAAAGACAATGAATTCTTTGGCAAATTTCTTTGACAAGCTTGAAAAAACCATACAAGCCATGACTTTATACGAAATTTTCATGAGTTCGGTGGGGCTTGTATTAGGTCTTATAATAGCCAATCTTATTGCAATACCCATCAATAAACTTAATATTGTCGGGGTTCCGCTATCTATTGCCATTAATATTCTATTTGGTTCACTAGGAGTAGCAATTGCTTCATTGAAGAAAAATGAGCCTTTTCCGGATTTCAAAAAGAGACACAGTGATCATAAAAAAGTAGTTGACACAAGTGTGATAATCGACGGAAGAATTGTTGACATATGGCGTGCAGGTTTCTTGGAAGGAGAATTAATAGTACCTTCTTTTGTACTTAAAGAATTGCAGCATATTGCAGATTCTTCCGATCAATTAAAAAGAAATCGCGGAAGAAGGGGTTTGGATGTACTTAATATTCTTCAAAAGGAGCTCAATTGTCCTGTGAAAATAGAAAATGTGGAGCTCTCTGAAGGCGCAGAAGTAGACATGGAGCTTTTAAAACTGGCCAAAAAGTTAGGGGCAAAAGTACTTACAATAGATTATAATCTAAACAAAGTAGCATCTGTGCATGGTGTTGATGTATTAAACATAAATGAGTTGTCTAATGCCGTGAAACCCATTGCCTTACCCGGAGAAGAAATGGTGGTTCAGGTAATAAAAGACGGTAAAGAAAACGGACAGGGAATAGGTTATCTTGAAGACGGAACCATGATTGTAGTTGATGGTGGAAAACGCTACATAGGAGAAAGAATAAATGTATTAGTAACAAGCGTTTTACAAACTGCTGCTGGACGTATGATTTTTGCCAAACCAAAATATACGGTTGAAAGGATAGTTTGAAAAGTGAAAAAACGTGAAGAAATATTTGTCAGTGTGATTATAGCAGCAGCAGGAAGAGGAACCCGTATGAACTCCGGCATTAACAAGCAATACATTGATATTTGCGGAGTACCGGTGCTTGCAAGGACGATTGGGATATTTCAAGAATGTAAAACGGTTAATGAAATAATTGTAGTTGTAAATAGAGATGACATAATATATTGCAAAAAGAATATAGTTGATGAATATAAGTTTACAAAAGTATCTCAAATAATTGCAGGTGGAGACAGCAGGCAAAAGTCTGTATTAAATGGGTTGAATGCCGTTAATTCGAATACTGAAATTGTTTTAATACATGACGGTGCAAGGCCTTTTGTAAAACAGGAGATCATAATTGAAAGCATTGATGCGGCAAAGAAATTTGGGGCAGCTTGTGTTGCAGTGCCTGTAAAAGATACTGTTAAAAGAGCGGTAGTAAAAGACGGACAAAATTTTGTTGTTGAAACCATTCCAAGAGAAACACTCTGGTTGATTCAAACTCCTCAAGCATTTCGTTATTCTTTGATAAAACAAGCCCACAAGAAGGCATCCGAAGAAGGATTTGAAGGAACGGACGATAGTATTCTGGTAGAGAGATTAGGGCTTCCGGTGAAAATTGTCATGGGAAGTTATGATAATATAAAAATTACAACCTGGGAAGATTTGGTCATAGGAGAAGCCATATTGACCAAATCTGAGTTAAGTTTAAAGGGTTGAGCTAAGTGTCACGGACTGACGGTGATGCAGCTAAATACTTGAATACCCAAACCTTTTCCGAAATCGGTAAGACCTTCTCCTGATGTTGCGGTTATCCCAATACAATTTTCCGGGATGTTCAACAGCTTAGAAAGATTTTTTCGAATTTCCGGTATCTTCGGAGATATTTTTGGAGTTTTGCATTCGATTGAAATTGAAAGATGGATGATTTTGCTGTCACCTAAGTATTTCATGGCTTCTTTGACATAATAAGAGCTGTCTTTTATATTTTCTTCAAAACACATTCTGTCGCTAATTTCACCAAGAATGTTAACACAAGTAACTCCTGAGATGGCGTTAGTAATGGAATGAAGTATTACATCGGCATCACTGTTGCCTTTTAAAGGAGGGTGCCCTTCGAAAACTACTCCTCCCAGTATCAGTTTCTTTTCTTTGTCTTCAAAATCAAATCTATGACTATCCTGCCCGATTCCAACTCTCATAAAAACATCCTTTCTTGATTAAAATAATTCTCTCTTGGTGAGTATAATTAATAATTCTTTTTATAAAAACATTATCATTAAAATGTATTGGTATCAAGGCGTAATATTACCTGAACGCATCAATATAGCATTGCAGTGTTGACTTAACTCTTTACGTAATGTATAGTTTTGTAAAGTATAGATGGAAGGGTGGGGTAGGATTTTCATGAAAGTATCGCAAATGTTTATGCCAACTTTACGCGAAATACCTGCCGAAGCTGAGATAATCAGCCACCAGCTCATGTTGAGAGCAGGTTTGATAAGGAAAATTGCGTCCGGGATATATGCTTTTTTACCGTTAGGATATAGGGTTTTCAGAAAAATTGAAGGGATAATAAGAGAGGAAATGGAAAAGTCCGGAGCGCAGGAATTAATGATGTCTTGCTTGCTGCCTGCTGAGTATTTTCAAGCTTCAGGCAGGTGGGAAGTCTTCGGACCGGAAATGTTCAGGTTAAAAGATAGGAATAATCGAGATTTTTGCCTTGGACCTACTCATGAAGAAATTTTTACACAGATAGTAAAAAATGAGATTAAATCATACAGAGACTTACCTTTAATTCTTTATCAGATTCAGACGAAATTCAGGGATGAGATCAGACCTAGATTTGGACTAATAAGAGGAAAAGAATTTGTAATGAAGGATGCTTACAGCTTTGATAGAGATTATGAAGGTTTAGAAATTTCTTACAGGAAAATGCATGAAGCTTACTGCAGGATATTTGACCGTTGCGGTCTAGACTACATAGCAGTCGAAGCAGATTCAGGTGCAATGGGTGGTTCGGGTTCGGAAGAATTTATGGTGAAGTCTGAAGTAGGTGAAGAAATCATTGTATATTGTGATAAATGCAGCTATGCTGCAAATGAAGAAAAAGCGGAGTGTGTGCCCGAAGATTTAGGTGAAGATATTGCTGATTGCCGACAAGATGGCTATAACAGGTGCTGTGAAGAATTGCCCGTTCAAAAGAAAGCTACTCCCGGTGTAAGAACAATCGAAGAGCTAGTTAAGTTTTTCGGCTGTTCACCAAAAGAGTTTGCAAAGACTTTGATTTATAAAGCAGATGATAGATATGTAGCTGCGATGGTGAGAGGTGACAGGGAACTGAATGAAACAAAACTTAAGAACTACCTAGGTTGTATTGCACTTGAAATGGCTGATGCCGAAACCGTTAAGAAGATTACAAATGCTGACGTTGGTTTTGCAGGTCCTGTTGGATTGGATATAGATATAATCATTGATCTTGAAGTGGGAAATATGAAAAACTTCATAGTTGGAGCCAATGAAACAGGATATCACTTGATAAATGTTAATGTAATGAGAGATTTTAAACCTACTGCAATAACCGATATAAGAAATATTGCTCAGGGGGATAAATGCCCGAAGTGCGGTGAACCTGTAAACATATGCCATGGCATTGAAGTAGGACATATTTTCAAACTTGGTACAAAATACAGTGAAGTCTTAAACTGTGTATACTTGGACGAAAACGGAAAGGAACAGGCCATGGTTATGGGTAGTTATGGCATTGGATTGGGCAGAACGATGGCTGCTATTATTGAGCAAAATTATGATGAAAACGGAATCATATGGCCTATTTCAGTTGCTCCTTATCATGTAATCATCGTACCGGTAAACCAAACCGATGAAAATCAGGTAACAACGGCCAATGCTTTATACAGTATATTATTGGATAATGGAATTGAAGTTTTGATGGATGACAGAGATGAAAGACCCGGTGTAAAATTCAAAGATGCCGACCTGATCGGAATACCGATTAGAATAACCGTGGGGCGCAAGGCAAAAGACGGTGTGGTGGAATTTAAACTTAGAAAATCCGGGGAAATAAAGGAAATAAAAGTTGAAGATGTACTGAAAGAAGTTAGAAAAACTATTGAAGATCAATTAAATAAATAAGGCAAGGGAAAGTAATAGAGGTCAAGTTTGGGCAAGATGGGGTCAGGTTTGAATAATTCACTTAAAAAATAAGTGTATTATTCAAGCCTGACCCCATTATAATTCGAAAAAAAATGTCAATAATATTATTATGATTTGAATATGCAATATTAAACAGTAATTTTGGAGGGATTATATGAAGAAAAGAATTGCACTGGTAGTTGTATTGGCTATAGCTGTTTCGATAGCTTTTAGTTTCGTTCCGGAAAGCACGACGACTGCAGAAGCTTCGCCTGAATATACAGTGTTAGGGTACCTGGATGCAAAAGTTACAGCTAACTACTTAAATGTCAGAACTGGACCTTCAACAAATTACAGGATAATAACCGTTCTAAGGAAAGGTCAAAATGTAAAAGTTTTTGGCAAGTTGGGTGATTGGTATACTATATACGAACCTGCCACTGGCTGTGTAGGAGTTGTCAGCGTTAAGTATCTTGATGTCGCTTGGCCGCAACCACAACCTAAACCGGAACCCCAACCTGAACCTGAAAAGCCTGAACCTGAAAAGCAACCTGAGCAGCAACCGCAACCTAAGCCGGAACCTGAACCGCAACCGGAACCTGAACCACAGCCTGAACCCGTTCCTGAAGAACCTGAAGAAGTCACTATAAGCCCTGAAGTTCAAACACTTCTTGACCTAGTAAACAAAGCAAGAGCAGATGCCGGAGCAGGACCGCTTAAGATTGATCCTGAACTACAAAAAATAGCGGTATTAAAAGCAAAGGATTTAGTTGAGAACAACTACTTCTCACATGAGTCACCCACATATGGTTCACCTTTCGATATGATGAGGCAATTCGATATAAACTTTAGAACAGCAGGGGAAAACATAGCAGGAAATAGAACTGTGGAAGGTGCATTTAAAGCTTGGATGAATTCAGAAGGACATAGAAAGAATATATTAAATCCAGGATTTAATTATACAGGTATCGGTATAGTTGACAGTCCTAAGTACGGTAAGATATTAGTGCAAATGTTTATAGGACGATAAGAGGCGAAGAGAATTAAGTATGAAGGAGGCAGTCCCTGATAAAACGGGGACTGCCTTCAAAAACTAAAAAGCATGCAATAAAATATCAAAGGCTGAAAAAGCTAATAAATGAGCATTTACCATGGAGGATCCACCACAAATATTTTTCCTTTCAAATAATTAAGCATATTTTCTTCTCTAAAATCAAAAATAATCTTGTAAGCCCACAATGCTTGTTTTTTGACACCTAATTTTCTATTTAAAGAATTGATTCCATACTTGCCGTCACCAACAATAGGATGACCGATAAATGCAAGATGCGCCCTTATTTGGTGAGTTCGTCCCGTAACAAGTTCTACCTCCAGTTTGCTAATATCATTTTCATAAGACAATACCTTATATTTTGTAATTATTTCAACAGTACCCGGTTTTTTGACATTATGTATGTAAACCCTACCCTGCTTGCTGTCCTTTTCCAAAAAAGCTCTTAGAACACCGGAGGATTTCTCCGGTTTGCCAACAACCAAGCATTGGTAAAACTTTCTGATTTTCCTGTGTTTTATATTATCTAAAATAATTTCATGACTCTTCCGATTCTTTGCGATTATCACAAGGCCTCCTGTATTCCTGTCAAGCCTGTGGCAGAGAGAAGGCGAGAAAGATGAGATGTTTGACGAATCATACTCGCCTTTGCTTTCTAGATAATTTTTTACAAGATCGATTAAAGTAGGCTCATTTAAATCTTGACTTTCTGCTTTTTCCGTGTCAGGATGAACTGCTATACCCTGTTGCTTGTTTACAATTAAAATGTTTTTGTCTTCGTATACTATCGAAAAGCCTAAAGTTTTACTTGCAACAGAGTCTATATAACCAACCGCATTACTGCCGGTTCCAATTGCATTATTATCCGTTTCATAATCCATACTGGTGTTTCCGGTTTTTTTAATGTCATTACCGGTGTTGATATTTGCCGGATTTAAAGGTATTCCGTATAAAATGTTATCGGAAATATAAACATCTATAACATCACCGGGTGATACGATGTAATCTTTCGGAACCCTTTTTCCGTTAACTTTAATATCTTTTTTTCTAAAAGCCTTGTGCAGCGCACTTTCAGGCATATTCCTAAAATGCTCTCTCAGGAAATACCATATTTTTTTATTCTTACTTTCTGCATCAACAATTATGGTTCTCATACTCAAGCTCCAATCTTAATCTTTGAACTTCAATATTAAATTTCAATATTAAATTCAAATATTAAATTCAAATAAACTCTGACTTTTAGGACTCAATATTAAGCATTAATATTATGGACTGCATAATCTAATTGCATAACCTAATATTCATAAATCATTATATCCTGTATAAACCGGAATTCAAGGTGAAAATTTTTATGATGCCGTTATATAAAAACAATGAATAGTTATTTTCTTTTTGGATATGATATTAATACCATTAACACTAAAATTGAAAGAAGGTGTATTAATCAATGGGTGATAAGAAAAAGAAAAAAAACAAAATGAAAATCAAGCCGAAAACAAATGATGATCAATTAGGTGAAAATGCTAACGAAAATTTTGAAGATGAGTATGACAACAAATATTGACGGAAAGCTCGGCAATAGGTAAATAACTTCGAAATATATAAGCAAAGAATTTAGTAATAAGTAAATAATTTGACAATAGCTAAACACAAAATAATCGTTAATAAAGTAAACCAAAAAACAGTAGTAATTAATAAATCAATAAATCGGTCATAAATAAAGCAAAAATAAAAAGAATATCATCACTACTGGAAAAATAACCGCATTGAAATCAACATTAAAGTTATATGTTGATGAAATGTGGTTATTTTTTCTTATAATCGAATAATTGAAATGCATACACTGTAAAATAATTGCACTTTCTTAAAAATTTAAGCTTTTATCTTAGCCACAAAAAATGTATAATAATTGTAAAATAATTGTTTTTTAATTAAAATAGCTGTTTTTTAATGTTATAATGTTATAATGTATAGTATGTAAACTCACAGCATACATAGGATGCAGGAATTATACGGATGCCGAAGTTATACGCTACAAAAAGGAGTGAAATTGGATTAAAATGAAAAAAGCAGTAATGTATGGAGCGGGGAATATTGGCAGAGGTTTTATAGGCCAGCTTTTCAGCCAGTCAGGCTATGAAGTGGCTTTTATAGATATTAATCCTGTTATTATTGAGAGATTAAATGAGGATAAAGCTTATCCCATCCGAATTGCTGCCAGGGACAGATACGAAGAAATAACGGTGAGTAACGTCAGGGGAGTGAACGGATTCAACATACAGGACGTAGCTGAAGAGATAGCAACGGCAGATATTATGGCTACGGCAATAGGAGTAAATGCACTACCCAAGATTTCAAAGCCTATAGCTTTAGGTCTTAAAAAAAGATGGGAAAAGAAAAATTTTAATCCATTAAATATTATAATTTGCGAAAATTTGATTGATGCCAATAAATACATGGAGAAATTGATAAAGGCAGAATTGAATGAAGAAGAGATTAAACTGTTTGATGAATATGTTGGTCTTGTCGAAGCTTCCATAGGTAGAATGGTCCCGATAATGACCGAAGAAATGCAGGAGGGAAACCCGCTAAGAGTATATGTTGAAGAGTACTGTGAATTACCTGTTGACAAGGATGGATTTAAAGGCGAAATTCCTGCCATAAAAAATATGATACCATATTCACCCTTTGATTTATATATTCAAAGGAAGCTTTTTATGCATAACATGGGTCATGCAACTTGTGCATACCTAGGATTTCTTAAAAACCATACTTACATATGGGAAACTATGGAAAACGTGGCCATTAAATTGATAACTTTAAGAGCTCTGCTTGAATCCGCAATCGCTCTTTCAGTTGAACATAATTATCCCCTCCATAAACTTATTGAACATGCAGATGATTTAATTTACAGATTTAGCAATAAATTGTTAGGAGATACGGTAGCCAGAGTAGGCAAGGATCCTGTCAGAAAACTTGCTGCAAATGACAGATTAGTAGGGGCTACCAGATTATGTCTCAAACATGGAATCAGCCCTTCATATATATGCTTGGGAATAGCAGCAGGCTATGCTTTTTCACCTGAGGGGGATGAATCTGCGGCTAAAGTGGTAGAAACAGTGCAAAATGAAGGTATAGAATCAGCTCTTTCTAAATTTAGCGGAATCAACAAAGAAAAAGATGAAGTGATTTTTAATATGATAGTTGATTTCTACGATATGATTAGACGCGGGAAATCCCCGGAAGAACTGGAGCAAGCAGCTGAGATCAAATCAAAGATAATCACGGAGTAGAGGATGGGTAGAATGACAAATACGGGAAATATTATTGGTAATACTATTGGAGTTATATTAAAGCGACCTTTTATAATAATATTTTGGGGAGTAGTTACTCTGGTCACTACTGTTATTGGATACTTACTTCCAATATTCAGGATATTCTTTGAACTAATGACTATAAGCGGAAGTAATATATTTGAGTCTGTAATGTCATTTATTCAATTAGTCTATGGATATTTAACAAATGTAAGGATTGTTTTTATAATTGCCGTCGCTTTATTGTTGATACTTTTTTCGATAGCAGTGATATCTGCTATTTTATTGTCAGGTTATTTATTTAAACTAAATAATGCAGTTAATAAAAAAGAAAGCCAAAAAGGGGAATTTGCATTAGGAGTAAGACAATATTTTAATAAAATATGCTTTATGAATTTCAGCCTGCTTTCATTAGGGGTAATTGTACTAATTGTTATGGCCATAGCATCGGTACCGGCCCTAATTATTACCAGTGCACTTGTAGGAAAGGGCCAGGACATGCTTCCTCAAGTATTGTTTGTTGATGTTCTTACGGTATTTGTATTATTTTTTGGATTGATGTTTTTCAGGATATATTCCTTATTCTGGTATCCTGCAGTAATAAACAACAAGGAAAAACCATTCAAAGAGGCCAGAAGTATAACAAATAGGTACTTTTGGAGAATTGTGCTGGTGTTTACAATTTTTGATATTGCTTACATAGGTTTCAGGATGCTATTTGTTAATCTTGATAATAATTTGCTTTTTCTCTTTCTAAGGTGGATTTTTTCAACAATATTTTATGCTATGTTCACAACATATATATTTGCTGCTTTTAGAAAGTATTCAAAGAAGTAAATAAGCCAATGCGATTAATAGCATGTCGTCTCTTTTTTCTTCATGCAAAAGGATGAGAATTATTGCAATAATTAATAAGTCTTCAAAGTTAATCCTGTTTAGAATATACTTAACCAAAGGGAAACTTGAGGATTTGCGCCTTAATGATGAGGTTCGAACCCCGGTAACAGGAAAGGTTTCCGGGGTTTTTCCATCTTCTTTTTCATTTGGCATGGGTATTTCTTCCGCTATTGATTTAATATTCCCTGCTAATTTCATATTTTCAGTTGATTTAGTATTTTCAGCCGATTTCATATTATGAGGTTGCTTTTCTCCAAGAAGGTTTTTTGCCCCAGTGACATCTTCAAGTGTTTCAGGAATATCTTTAGGTAATTTATTTTCCTGGTTTGTGCTTTTCTCCTGGGGGGGCTTTGCAGCAGGGTAATAATAATATCTATGTATATAAGGGTATCTTTTATATACCATCATGGTCACTCTCCCTGAATAAATCCATTGATCTGACTATACTGGTCAACTGGAGCAGCATAATGCAATTATTTAGCTTTTTTTGCCTGCTGGGGCTTAAAAACGGCTTTAGCGATGTTAGAAGACGTACCCGCGGGTCATGTCTTGTATTTAATTTATCCATGATGCTTGCCAATTGCCTCATCATTTCAGTGCTTTCATGTGGGCTGTCTTTTCCGCGAAAACTTTCTGCCTTTTCTTCCTCTTCTTTCTGTTCATCTATTTTATTTTCCTTAATTTCGCTCTCCTTATTTGAACTTTCCTTGCTTCCGGAAGAACTTAAAAGTGAAAGAAGAGCCATTAGACTGTCTTTACCTTTATCCTGGCTTAGCATTTCTCCTATTTGTTTTAGTGCTTTGCTGAGGTCATCGCTCACATTTCTTTCCTCCCCACGGTAATACAGGATTTTCCGATTCTTAAAACCTGGTTTTCAAGCTTCTAATAAAAACTTTTTAATAGCTATAATACGAAACATGTTAATCCGGATATTGTAGATATATTCTCCGTATATTATAGATATATTCATAGGTGTATTCAGAAATGATATAATAATATGTTTAATCCCTAATATTTTCTAATAATTCAATATTTATTTGTTATTTAACAAACATTATCATCTGGTTCAGAAATTCTTACTTGATAACTTCTTTTATTTTTGCTATTATTTCATCCCCGTGTTCGCCGATCAAGTTTTTCAAATTCTGCAAATCTTTTTCAGTTATTTTGCTTTTAATTTCATCAAGGTTTATGTTCAAATCTTTTATTTTTGATTTGTCAAATTCCCTTATTTTTTCCATTAGTTCATCTTTATCAATTTTATTTATCTTCTTTGCCAGCTCCTCTGTTTTTCCTTTCTTTAACATATCTAAAGCAGCGTTCAATTTTGCCTGTAATACTTTTTCATCCATTTTGCCGAGTATTTCAGCCAGTTTTTTATTAAGATCCATAAATCAATCTCCTTTCCCATTCATTTTTTTAATTATTTTTAATGGTTCATATACCTTTACTATAATATGAAACCGAAACAAAAATTGTTACTGCTAAAATAAATACTGCACAATACTTTGTTTCAATGAATATTATTTATATATGAATAATTTTTGTTAAGCATGTTTTACGGTGAGGGATGCGTGATGCTGCCATTGGAATGTAAAAATATAACAAGGTATGGGCAAAAAGATTCCAAGTTATTGTATTTCATAATTGTATATCTTTTATTATTTTATGACCTGCGCCCATTGTTGCTTCTTACAGGAAAATGTGATGAAATTTATTTTATTAATGATATAAAACCTAATTCCATATCTTTGTACTTTATTTTGATATTCTTGATATTATTCTATTAATTATGTAGTATAAATAATATAATAAGCAATATAGAACAACAAAAGAAAAACGTTTTTGAGGTGTTTTTATGTTAAAATACGATGTTGTTATAATCGGCAAGGGACCGGCAGGACTATCGGCAGCACTCTACACAACGAGGGCTAATCTTAAAACACTTATTATTGGGAAAAATGATAGCTCACTCAGAAAAGCAGCTAAAATAGAAAACTATTTTGGTTTTTCGAGTGCAGTGAGCGGAGATTATCTATTAAATGAAACAGAGAAACTGGTTCTTAGTTTTGGTGCGGAGATAGTTGATGATGAGGTTGTATCTATTGAAAAAACAGGTACCTTTAAAGTTATTACACCTAATAATGAATACGAAGGAACTGCTGTACTTATAGCAACAGGACAACCCAGAAAGAAATTAAAAATTAAAAACCTGGAAAAATTTGAAGGAAACGGAGTAAGTTATTGCACAACTTGTGACGGTTATTTCTATAAAAACCTTAAGGTAGGAGTGCTGGGAAATAAAGATTATGCTGTTCATGAAGCAATGGAACTGGAAGCATACACCGGCAACATAACTATATTTACAAATGGAAAAGAGCTTGAAGTGAGTCAGAAATATCAAAATGAATTATCAAGATTCAGAATTAACAGGAAAATAATAACGGAATTAAACGGGGCTGATTTTCTTGAGAGGATCGCTTTTGATGACGGCACTTCCGAGGAAATTGACGGTATATTTATTGCCGATGAAAGTGCGTCCAGTGTAGATTTTGCCAGAAAATTAGGTGTAATGACGCAAGGAAATTCAATAATTACGGATAAAGATCAGCAAACAAATCTGAAAGGTCTGTTTGCTGCAGGTGACTGTACGGTAGAATTTAAACAACTGGCTACAGCTGTAGGAAGCGGAGCACTGGCAGGAAGAAAGATGATAGAATATGTAAGGGAATTAAACAAGGAAAGGCAAACTAATGTGATTAAATGAACAAAAGAAAAAGCGATAAAAACAATAGAAGCTGCAAAATATAAGAGGGTGCATTTAACAAATTTTTCTTCACATAAATTAAATGCACCCAATATAAGTTTTTATGGGACATGCATTCATTTATATACATCTTTCTCTGCAGCATTTTTTCAATAGCTATTAGTTTTATTTTTCTTAAATAACTCCTTCCTAAAAATGGATTATTGATTTTTTCAATTTCATATGCTAAAATTCATAGTATTAAGTTTATAAAACAACTGTTTACTGTAATCGATATAGGGGTTGATGCAGTAAGTTAATATGATCAAATTTTGCTGTTAAGTAGCAGCGGAATGGTGGACCGGTATGAAAATGTTAGGCGATGTATTTAATTTTGATGAAAACACGATCTTCCGAAGTATCAATAAAGGTGAAATGACTTTTAAGGAAGTATACGAAGAAATCCTGAATTTTATAAGCCTTGATACCAATTGTTCCTATAGGATATCTATAGGAACGGATTCCCAGTCTGCTTCAAATACCATTTTAGTTTCATGCATAATTGTACACAGAATCGGCAGGGGTGCTATAGGTTTCCTTCATAAGTCCCAGATACCAAGACCGGTTAAAAGCCTAAGAGAAAAGATATATCTTGAAACATGCGCAAGTCTTCAAATAGCTTATTTATTCGATGATGAAAAAATAAAAAGAATAATAAATGCTGTTAATTCCGGTGGGAAATCAAAACATGTATACTTTGAGTTCCATATAGATATTGGGACTAACGGTCCGACAAAAGCTCTTATAAGCGAAATGACAGGGATGGTAAAAGGACTTAATTTTGTACCTAAGATCAAGCCTGATAGTTACTGTGCAAGCAATTTTGCCGATAGATATACAAAAGCGAACTGATAGCAAATTGATAAAGCGAATAAATGCAATAAAATTAATCTAAAATTCCAAATTTTTAGAATACTGAAAACAAACCCGGCATAAAGATATGTATGAGAACAATTTTGAGAGGTGCCGGGTGATGAACAAGCCATTCTATAAAAAAATAGTAATAATTACTGTTTTTTCTTTAGTATTGCTGCTGCTTAGCGGATGCAGCATCTTACAAAAGCTTGGAATTGGTGAAAAAAACAATGATGATGAAATCCAGCCTGTGAGTTTTGTTTACATGGATGAGGTAGATGCAGCGAAAATATCGGGGAAAACACCGGTAAAGCTTTACTTTACGAATGAAGATTATTCTAAATTAGTAGCTGAAATAAGATATATTAAACTTGATGAAAAAAAGAAAAACGATCCTGCAACTTTGGCGACGGAAATCATGCTGCAATTAATTAAGGGTCCGGCAGAAGGAACAGGTTTAAAAGCCACTATACCGGAAGGGACAAAATTGCATTCACCAATTACGGTTAAAGATAAAATTGCTACAGTAGATTTGACTAAAGAATTTGTGGATAACCATCCGGGAGGAAAAGAAGCCGAAAAAATGACGATTTATTCAATTGTAAACTCGCTCACACAAGTAAAAGGTATAGAAAAAGTTCAGTTCATAATTGAAGGACAAGTAAAAGAAAGATATAAAGGTAATTTTAAATTTGATACACCTTTTCCACCTAGTCCATCCATAAACAGTAAGGAACCTCCTGTAAAAGGAAAAGAATCCAGCATTGAATTTTCCGAAGAAAAGGAAACGTCAGGGGATGCTGAAAATCCATCAGGCGATAACGAATCAGATGATGTAGAAGATATCTCGGAAGAAGCCGAAGAAACTTCCGGTGAAATTGAAGAAACTTCAGACGACACAGGACAGGAAATACTTGAATAAAAAATGCCGAGCATCGGTAAAAAAAAGCTGAAATAAAAAACAATTAACAGATAATAAAGCAACAAGTAACAAAATTAGCAAGTAACAAAAACTAAAAACTCATTCACTCCTTAAAAAAGGGTTGAATGAGTTTTATTGTTTTTATCTTCAAAAGACGGAACTATATCATCAATCTATAGAATACAATCAATCTATAGAGGGTACTAAATCAACGGGCACTACATCAATCCGCATCTGTTACCGCATTTGCCGGCGTTAGGGCAAGCAGCCATTTCATTTTTTCTTGAAATGGAATAATTAAGATTTTTAAAAACCGGGCTTAATTCATTACTCCCGCATTTAGGACATTTAATGAGTTTTTGTTCTCGCTCACTCATTTTTGCCATTACATTAAATTCCTCATTGCAATTATCACATTTTAAGTCATAAAAAGGCATCTTAAGGCACCTCCGTCTAAATAAAGCTAAAGCTGTGTAGAAAACCGGCATGGTTTAGTTAATTAATTATATTTTGTGTTTTATTGTTATTATAGCATAAAAAAGCTGCTGTAACAATGTGAAGGGTATAAATTAATAAACGCACCCACTTGAAGGTATGATTCATAAATAGTAAAATGAGTAATATATATTAAAAAGAGAAATATTATTAAATTGTGTTATAAAAGAATTAGAAAAGAGAAATGGCGGGTTAAATATGAAAAATAAAAAAAGAATTGCCGTAATATTTGGCGGTCAGTCTACAGAACACGAGGTTTCAAGGTTTTCGGCCCAATCCGTAATTGAAAATCTCGATAAGAATAAATTTGAAGTAGTTATGATAGGAATAACAAAAGAAGGTAAATGGTTGAAATATAACGGACCTGTTGAAAAAATCGGAAGCGGTGAATGGGAGGAAATAGCAGTAAGGCAGAGGTTAGAAAATATAAAAAACATTAAAAGCCTGCCGCGTTATGATGGTTTTCAACAATCAGATGAGGAAGATAATGAAGATTCTAATGATTATTGCGATAATTATCAAATAGATAACAATAATTCCGCAAGGGAGATTTTGCTTGCAACAGGAGTAGAAGACGGGAACAATAAAATAGATGTTGTATTTCCTGTATTGCACGGGCTTAATGGCGAGGATGGAACCATACAGGGTTTGTTTGAACTTGCCAACATTCCTTATGTAGGTTGCGGTGTTTTAGGTTCTGCTTTAGGCATGGATAAAGCTATTGCCAAAATTATATTTGAAAAAGAAGGTATTCCTATCGGCAAGTATGTAGCTTTCAGCAAAAAACAATTCTTTGAGAATCAGCAGAACATAATAGGAGAAATAGAGAAAAAACTTGGTTATCCTTGCTTTGTAAAACCCTGTAATTCAGGTTCGTCTGTTGGCGTGAGTAAGGCAAAAAACAGAGATGAACTAATTGAAGCCGTAAACTATGCCACAAACTTTGATCGCAGAATTTTAGTTGAAGAGTTTATAAACGGCAGGGAAATTGAATGTGCGGTATTGGGAAACGATAATCCTGAAGCTTCTACGGTAGGAGAAATAATACCGGGTAACGAATTTTACGATTACGATGACAAATACAGTAGCGAAAGCAGGTCAAAGCTTGTTATACCTGCAGAACTTCCAAGTGAAACAATCGAGAAGATCAGGGAATATGCCGTCAGGGCATTTAAAGCGTTGGATTGTTCAGGTCTTGCAAGAGTAGATTTTTTTGTCCACAAGGAAACAGGAGAAATCTACATAAATGAAGTTAACACAATGCCCGGTTTTACAAAAATAAGCATGTATCCAAAGTTATGGGAAGCCAGCGGGTTGCCTTATAGCAAACTACTTGAAAAACTAATTGATCTTGCTGTAGAAAGGCACAATGAGAAAGAAATGATACGAAAAATTCAAAGAGGGAATTAAATAAGCAAATTAATAGCTATATATATAAAATGTGGAAGTCAGGAGAGGGAGATGGATAACAGACCTATTGGTATTTTTGATTCCGGGCTCGGGGGATTAACGGTTTTGAAGGAAATAAGGGCGTTGATGCCTAAAGAAAGCCTGGTGTATTTTGGTGACAGCGGAAGGGCTCCTTATGGCACAAAATCAAGGGAAACTGTTATAAAATATACTTTGCAGGATGTAAGATTTCTGTTAAAACATGATATTAAGATGATTGTTGTGGCATGTAATACTGCAAGTGCTCTAAGCCTTGAAAAGATAAAAGAAAATGTGGATGTACCTGTGGTTGAGGTGATAAAGCCAGGAGCGTTAACAGGGGTGAAGAGTACCCGAAATAAGAAGATAGGAGTTATAGGAACTCCGGCTACTATAAATAGCAGGGCTTATGAAAAAGAGATAAAAAGGTTGGATGAATCCATACAAGTTTTTTCCAAAGCATGTCCCCTTTTTGTTCCGTTAGTTGAGGAAGGACCTGAATGGTGGGAAAACGAAGTTGCGTATAAAATTGCACTTGAGTATCTTTCATCTTTAAGGAATGAAAAAATAGATACCCTTGTTCTTGGGTGCACGCATTATCCTTTATTACAAAAAGTAATATCTTCGGTAATGGGAGACGGAGTAAATCTGGTAAGCTCTGCGTATGAGGCGGCAAAAGCCGTAAAAAAAATATTGGACAAAAATGAGATGAATAGTGATGAAAAAAATAAACCTATCTACAAATACTATACAAGTGACAGCGTTGAAAAATTTAAACCTTTTTGCAGTGCGATTTTAAACGATGAAATTATTTCTGTTGAGAAAATTGATATTGAAAAATACTAACTTTAATGCTAGATTTAATAAAGCATTATTGCAAAAGAGGAGGGATTTCTATGGAGAAAAATGTAATAATTTCAGTTATAGGCAGTCAAACTACAGGGCACGGAGATTCCAGCGCACTTGAATTGGTAACTGAAGGCAAGTATTATAAGGAGGGCAACACATATTATATTAAATACAATGAAAGTGAAGTAACGGGTCTGGAGGGAACTACTACTACGATAAAGGTCGATAATGATGTTGTAACCTTGATGCGTGAAGGCTCAGTGAATTCGCAATTTGTGTTTCAAAAAGGTAAAAAACATATTTCATATTATGATACCGCACATGGAGCATTTGTTGTAGGAATATTTGCTAATAATGTGGATATAAAAATGGATGACAGCGGCGGAGAAATAAGCATTGATTATCAAATTGATATTGACAATAACAGTACGGGAAATAATGATTTTTATATGTCAGTTAGAGAGGTAGGAAATTCAAATGACTAATCTTATTGAAAATATTAAGGTAACTATTTCAAATCTGATTGTACAAGCTTTGTCAAAGGCCATGGAAAAAGGAGAACTACCGGAATTCCAAATTCCGGATGTTTTTATTGAAATACCCAGAGAAAAAGGCCATGGCGATTTTTCGACGAATATTGCAATGCAGCTAACAAAATTATTACGGATGCCCCCTCAGAAGATTGCTGATAGTGTCATTAATAATATTAACACTGAAGGTACTTACATCAAAAGAGTTGAAAAAGCGGGACCTGGTTTTATTAATTTCTACCTTGATAATCAATGGTTATATGAAGGACTTAAGATTATTAAAAATGAAGATAGAGATTACGGAAGAATTAATATCGGAAAAGGCCAAAAAGTGATGGTTGAATTTGTAAGTGCAAATCCTACGGGACCTTTGCACATGGGAAATGCAAGGGGCGGAGCCTTAGGAGATTGTATTGCAGGGGTCTTAGAAGCTGCAGGATATGATGTCACAAGAGAATTTTACATCAATGATGCGGGAAACCAAATAGAAAAGTTCGGTGCGTCCTTGGAAGCAAGATATATCCAGCTTCTCAAGGGTGAAAATGCTGTTGAATTTCCCGAGGACGGATATCATGGTGAAGACATAATTGAGCACGCAAGAGCTTACATCGCACTTTATGGAGACAGCCTCTTGAATGAGGATTCGCAGACAAGACGGAAAAAACTTGCCGAGTATGCCGTACAAAAAAATATTTCAGATATCAAGAAAGTATTGGAAGACTATGGAATTGTATACGATGTATGGTTTTCGGAAAAATCCCTGTACGAGAGCGGAGAATTGGAGCAAACTCTTAAGTACTTAAAAGATAACGGTTATACGGAAGAAAAAGAGGGAGCTCTCTGGTTTAGATCACCGGACACCGAAGATGAGAAAGAAGCCGTCCTTGTGAGAAATAACGGCATTCCCACCTATTTTGCATCAGATATAGCCTATCACAGAAATAAATTCCAAAAAAGAGGCTTTGATTGGGTTATTAACTTATGGGGTGCTGACCACCACGGGCATGTAGCCAGAATGAAAGCTGCCGTAAAAGCCTTGGGAATAGATCCTGACAGACTTGATATAGTGCTTTTCCAATTAGTACGTTTATATAGAAACGGTGAAATAGTAAGAATGTCAAAACGTACGGGAAAAGCTATTTCTCTTGCTGACTTGCTCGAGGAAGTAGGAAGGGATGCTGCCCGTTTCTTCTTTAACATGAAAGCTTCCGGAAGTCATCTTGATTTCGATCTCGATCTTGCCGTAAAACAAACAAATGAAAATCCGGTATTTTACGTACAGTATGCTCATGCTCGCATATGCAGCATTATAAGGCTTCTTGAAAGTGAGGGTGTAAAAGTACCCGAGGTTAATGAAACTGATTTAACTTTGCTTAAAGAACAGGAAGAACTTGATCTAATCAAAAAGCTTGTTGAATATCCGGAAGAAATAAAGATATCTGCCCAGACTTTGGAACCAAGCAGGTTAACAAGATATGTTATAGATGTAGCTTCAAGTTTTCACAGCTTCTACAATGCCTGCAGGGTAAAAGGTGCAGAGGAAGACCTGATGAAAGCAAGGTTATTGTTAGTGGACTGCACAAGGATTGTAATAAGAAATGTACTTAATTTATTGAAAATCAGCGCGCCGGAGAGAATGTAGCGGTGAATTACGGATTTTACCTATCATGGGGACATTCCTCAACGTAAGAGGAATACCTGGAACCCGAGAGAGGTGTGTCCCCGTGTATAACAACAATACCTATGCTTTGTTCACATATTAGACAGAAGAAATCGTTTTCCTGTTTGTAAGATGGTGCAAAATAAATAAATATAGTTAGACATGGCGGGATCTGCTCCTGATGCTTGAATAATTTATTTTATTTAGCAAAAAATAATCTTGCTGTTAAATTTTTTTTGCTAAATAAAGTATAAGGGAGTAGATCTCATATGAAGAAGAATTCTATGCTGTCCGTCTATTTATTATGGTTGTTGTTGCTTGCAGCTGTTGTAATAGCGGTACAGTGTTTTAATATGTTTTCCTTGGAGAATAACATGACGGGTGAAAGTACTGAGGTTCTTTCATACTATGGCTCCAGGGGACAGGAAGTTATCAATATACAGACCAAGCTGAAACGGTGGGGATATTATAAAGGTGAAATTGACGGAATATTCGGGAGACTAACGTATCAAGCCGTAAGAGAATTTCAGAGGAAAAACGGGCTTAAAGTAGACGGTATAGTAGGTCCTGAAACTCTCGCAGCATTAGGATTGCCAACCGGCCAAGCTGCTCGTGGCACTTCTACTTCTACAAATAAGGATCTAAACCTTCTGGCAAGAATTATTCACGGTGAAGCAAGAGGGGAACCATATATTGGCAAGGTTGCAGTAGGAGCGGTTGTTTTAAACCGTGTGAAAGACAGTCGTTTCCCTAATACCATTGCAGGTGTAATATATCAACCTGGTGCTTTTGATGCGGTGACTGACGGTCAGATAAACCTGCCCCCGGACGAAACTTCAATTAAGGCTGCACGTGATGCATTAAACGGGTGGGATCCAACCTATGGTTCACTTTATTATTGGAATCCTGCCACCGCAACAAGTAAATGGGTTTGGTCTAGGCCGATTGTTACTCAAATTGGAAATCATGTGTTTGCAAGGTAATAACATATTAGTGAAGTAACATATAAGTAAATTAATAATATATTAGCCACACATCATCACAAACTCCCCGAAACATAATAAATTTTCTTTCTATTATTCTTTTATTATTCTTAAACATTTAAAGTATATTGCCGATATACCTTAATAGAGAGATTTTGCTAAAATTTGATACCTAATAATATAAATTCTGAAAAATATATTTGTTAAATGTACGGGGAGTTTTAATGGCCATGTTGAAACATTGTTATAAATTTAAAAGGGACAAGTTATGGAATAAACAGGGAAGAGCGTCACTGTTATTGATTGTATATGTTTTAGGTATATTATTGCCTGCTTTCTTTTCGGTTCAGCCGGTATTTGGCGCGGAACAGTTTAATACAACGAAGCCTTTTGCAGCAGGTTTTGATCATAAAATTGTTGTAAGCGGTATTGTGGAGGAAAACAATACCGCTCTTGGATATATAGCCATATATAATTTTGACGGATTGGCCGAAAACCAGGAAAAAGTTATACAGATATATAATTATTTAGGTGCCGATGAAGTTGAAGTAATAAAAAATTATCAGAAAAGCCATATTGAATTTATTGAAGAAGGAGATTCGGTGTTTTTGCAACTTGATGAGGATGGATATGTAATTTCCATAAGTGCAGTAAGCAACTATATTGCAAGATATGGCACTGTAGTTCGCAAGTCTCCTCTTTCAATTGTAGTTGAATATGACAATAAAGCTCAGCAAGTATTTAGAATAAACTCCCAAATAAACTTTATATATAAAGGAAAAAAAGTCAGCATTAACCAAGTAAAAGACGGTGATAAAGTAAAGCTGTTGTTGCAAGAGAGCCCCTATGGGGATATTTTAAAAGAAGTTACTATAATAGAAGAAATTAGCAACAGCAATTTAAATGTATATAAAGGCAAAGTAATAAGGATAGATGAAATCACCGATAAACTCCTTGCAGAAAGACTGCTCCTCTTTAAGAACGGCAGATGGGAAGTAGCCGGAATCAAAGGTATTGCCGGGTTTGCATTGTCCGAAGAATTTTCTGCTTTTTATGATAACCGGAAAATTAGCATATCAGATGTAAATAAATATTTCAGAAACAATGAAGTGTACATAGTAACAAAAGAGGATTACGGCGGACAAGAACAAGTAGTGAGCGCTGTATTGAGAAATGAATGGGATACTGAAGTTATATTTAAAGATTCCATTATTCGTACGGTCCCAGGTTCAAAAAGTTTCAATTTAGCGGGAGATTTAAGAAACATATTTTACTCGGATGAAAGCATAATCATAAAGGACGAACGCTTAGTGAGCGGACTGAGCATAACTGAGGATGATAAAGTATATGTAGTTGCCAACAGGGATTGGGACGGAAATTATAAAGCCAGTCTGATTCAAGTATATAATAACGAAAATCTCCCCGGCATATACAGAGGCAGAATAAAATCAATTGATGAGTTTTGGAGTTTTACTGTTGAGTCCTACTCAGTTTTAGAAGATTTTGGTTGGAAATTTTATAATACCCCTAAAACTTTTAATATCACTTTTGATACTAGAATCCTGGATGAAAATGGATTAATCAGCCAGGAAGATTTTACACCATACGGTGAGGATAGTTATTTAGGAAAGGTAGTTTACGTAATTGCTGACAGCGTGGATGCAATTCTGGTCAGTACAGCGCCTTATGGTAGCTACGTTTTCAAAGGTGAAGTATATAGATTGGAAGGGACGGTAATAGGTCAAGAAGGCAGCATTATTGAAGAACCGGATGAAATTAACGTAGTGAATGTAAAGGTATACGATGATGAAAAGAAAATGTGGACTGAGCTTGATTTTAAGGAATCGATTATACGGATACTTAACAACAGTATAATAATTAAAGACGGAACGATAATTAAACCGTCACAACTTGAAAAGGGAGATAAAATCAGGTTTATAAAGAGAGATAAAACGAAAGAGGGAGACTCTTATTTAATAATTGTGGAGCGGGGGTAAACATGAAGAAAGTCAGTGTTATTTTGGTTTCATTGTTAATTCTTACATTCATTTTTGAACCTATCCAAACCTTTGCTCAAAAGGGTGATAACGGGTACGAAGGCGGTATTACCGTAGGTGTTCGTGAAGACAGAACTCCAATGCAATATCAGGAAGTTTGCTTTATCACAGGTGAGCCTTTGGTTCTAAAAGGTACTCTTACCATAAATAAATCTAAAAAGCAGGATACAATAATTACAACATATAATTATACACTGAGAAATGATGATGTAGGAGCGGTTTTGACGAGAAACTTTACATATAATATACAGTTGTCGGACGGCGGAAACGGAAACAATCAGCAAATTGAAAAGGTAACCTTGGGAAGAAATTTTACGGAAGTGCTTAGATTAGTAAATGGCGATACTTATGTTCTCACAAACTATGATTTTGATTTCTCAAGCCTGACCGATACTCGCCCGGCCATAAATTATTATGCCGGTACTTTAAATGCAAGGAAAGTCTACCGGATCGGCAATAGTGATAACGGGAGGACTGTGACACAGGAAATAACCGGAAAAGTACACGGGTATAATCAATATTGGGGAAGTGTTGAACTGGCTTCTCTTGATTATGTAATAAATTGGGCAACACCTACGGCCCAATGGGGCGGTACGGCTCATATTAATCTTTCGAATACTGTTACAAACGAATTTAAATATGTAGACAACATACCCGAAGAGATCAGTTTTAAAGGAAGATATGTACAGTTTACGAATTACAACAGTACCTTGATATACACCTTCAGTGCTCCTGAGCTTGATACTGAAGGTGAACCTACGTATAGGACGGTGGAAAAGCAAGGGAGCTTAAAACTTGAGAATCAACCCACTCAAAAAAGCCTTGTAGTACCTGAATTATCATATTTAAGAGGACACTGGCTTGAGGAAGAAATGAAAAGGTTATATAGCCTTCAGATCTTTAAAGAAAACGAAAACAAAATTATTCCTGAAAATTACATAACGAGGGGAGAATTTGTTGCAGCGGTCATGGAAGTGATAAAAGAAGTGCCTGAAGATCCTTCTTTAAAAGACAGGACTTCGGAAAGAAGAACTACAAGCACCAGGATGAGAGGAAGAGGAAGAGCGGTTGAAGAAGAGATAGTTTCTCCTTTTGTAGATTTGCCGGTTGACCATCCGTATTTTAACCAAATAAATAATGCATACAGTAAGTCTTTGGTAAGCGGTAAAGGGCAGGGTAAATTCGGGACAGATGACAATATCAGCTTAGAAGAAGCTTTAGTAATACTTATAAGAGCTCTGGGGCTTGAAAACCTGGCTCCCGGTCCAGGTCCTAATGCAATTACTCCCTTTATTGATGACGATCAGATATCCACTTATGCGAGAAAAGCGATCTATATTGCGAATAGAATAGGTCTGATAACTGCCGATGAAAGAGGATATGTTTATCCTAAAAAACTGCTTAGCTTTGGAGATGCCGCAGTCTTGCTTGATAAATTTATTAATTATATGTGTGAAGGATTAAAAAATGATTGGGAAAAAAATATAAAAGATATTTATTCTTTTTAGTAAAATGATATATAATAAATATCAGGAACAGATAGCTTGAGGACACTCTTCAGGTTAGTTAAATATTTTGGTTTGCAGAGGAGTGTCCTTATAATTTATTAAGAGGAAAATAATTTCTCATTTAAATTTGGATGAGAGGAGAGTTTTCATGAATAAGAACGCGAAAAGAAAAGAAATAAAAAATCAGGGTAAGTCTACAAAATATATTAAGTCTTCGGTTAAAATTGTTTCGGTATTTCTCATTCTGGTCATAACAGTGGTGTTTAATGCAAGTACTGTAGGAGCGACTGAGAGCAAAGCACTTAATCTCGACTATTTAAATAGCATAATGGAGTTAATCGATTCAAAATACGCTGGGGAAGTTGATAATAATAAATTATTGGAGGGAGTTTTAAAAGGAATATTTGGTTCGTTGGACCCATACACTCAATTTTATACTCCGGAAGAGGCAAAGCAATTTTTTGGCTCAGTGGAAGGTTCATATGAAGGAATAGGCATAGCTATAGAAAAACAAAATAATGTTATAATCATAACTAAAGTTTTTCCCGGGACACCCGCTGATCAAGCAGGATTAATCCAAGGAGACAAGATAATTTCCATAGATATGAAGAGTACTGCTGATATGACGGTAGAAGAGGCAGCTAATTATATACGTGGCTTGACCGGTACAAAAGTAACACTGGGAATTATGCGAGGCAACAGTAATGATGCTAAAATTGTGGAAGTGGAAAGGAAGAAAATCAAACTCAACCCTGTAACTTACGAGATAAAAGGCGATATCGCGTATATAAAACTTGAGACATTTAATGCTAACACGGAAGAATTTTTTAATGATGCTTTAAAAGAAATTGATGATAAAGGAATAAGCAAAATTATATTGGACTTAAGAGACAATCCCGGCGGGCTGGTAGACCAAGGTGTGGCATTAGCAAGGCATTTTGTACCTAAAGGACTGATTACCAAGTTAGTATTCAAATCCGAAGATATGCCCGATCAGGAATATAATTCTTACCTTGAGAATCCCAAATATAAACTCGTTGTGCTGGTAAACGAAATGAGCGCCAGTGCGTCGGAAATAGTGGCAGGAGCAATACAAGATACTAAAGCAGGAACAATAGTCGGAACCAAAACTTACGGTAAAGCCAAAGTTCAAAATTTGCTACCCATCTTAACTCCGGAAGCTTATGAAAAATATGCAAAAATCGTCAATGACAAAGTGGTAGAAGCTTATGATTTAATAAGTAAGCACGGTGTTAATCCGTTAAATAGCGAAGTTCTGGGATGGATAAAAATCACAACGGGATATTATGTAACACCCAATAACAGGATGATAGACGGAGAAGGTATAACTCCTGATGTAATTGTAGAAAGCACAACTGTTGTAGACGGTATACATATAAACAGCATACAAAAGCTGTCATTAACCTGGAAACCAACTCTTGGGGATGATGGTTTAGATGTTTATAACGCAGAAAAGATTTTGAAACTTTTAGGTTATGATATAGGCACTCCCGATACTTATCTTGATGAGAAGACATATTCGCAGATATCAAAATTCAGGACGGACAGAGGCTTTTATGCCGGAGGTGTATTGGATTTTACGACGCAAAAAGCTTTAAATGAAGCATATGAATTTCTTAGAATTTTATATGATAAGCAATATGCAAAAGCGCTTGAAATATTAAGAAAATAATAATTCTTTAGCTTTAAACCTATTTCGGAGGAGTAAACGATGGCTGTTAAATATATATTTGTTACAGGCGGTGTGGTATCGGGTCTGGGAAAAGGAATAACCGCAGCTTCTCTGGGAAGATTATTAAAAGCAAGAGGTTTGCGGGTAACGATGCAAAAATTCGATCCGTATATAAATGTTGATCCTGGTACCATGAGCCCCTATCAACATGGCGAAGTATTTGTTACGGATGACGGAGCGGAAACCGACCTTGATTTAGGTCACTACGAAAGATTTATTGATGAAAATTTGAACAAAAACTGTAATGTTACCAGTGGAAAAATTTACCTTTCCGTTATTAACAAGGAAAGAAGGGGTGAATTTTTAGGAGAAACCGTCCAGGTTATCCCCCATATCACAAATGAAATTAAAGAGAGGATATTGCGTGTCGGAAAAATGAATAATCCTGATGTAGTTATTACAGAAATAGGAGGAACAGTAGGAGATATTGAAAGCCTTCCGTTTCTTGAAGCTATAAGGCAGTTTGCAATAGATGTAGGAAAAGAGAATGTCCTGTATATTCATGTAACACTGGTACCTTTTCTTGAATTATCAGGTGAGCTTAAAACGAAACCTACCCAGCACAGCGTAAAAGAACTGAGAAGCATAGGAATTCAACCTGATGTTATAGTTTGCCGTACGGAGAAAAAACTGTCAAATGATATGAAGGATAAAATAGCGCTGTTTTGTAATGTTCCGAAAAACTGTGTTATACAAAACGTCGATGCAGAGGTTTTGTACGAAGTTCCGCTTATGTTGGAAAATGAAGGTTTGGGCAGAATTGTTTGCGATCGTCTTAACCTGGTTTGTAAAGAACCCGATTTGGTTGAATGGGCTGAGTTGGTGGAAAAACAGAAAAACTTGAAGAAAAAAGTAAAAGTTGCTTTAGTAGGTAAATATGTAGAACTTCGTGATGCTTATATTAGTATTGTTGAAGCTCTAAGGCACGGCGGGATTGCCAATGATGCAGATGTTTATCTGGAATGGATTAATTCTAAAAAAATTAATGAAAATACAGTGGATAAGTTATTAGGTCAAGCCGATGCAATCCTGGTCCCCGGCGGATTTGGAGAAAGAGGTATTGAAGGTAAAATCACGGCAGTAAAATATGCAAGGGAAAATAAGGTACCGTATTTTGGAATATGTCTGGGAATGCAAATAGCGGTAGTTGAATTTGCAAGGAATATGTGCAATTTAAAAGACGCCCATAGTTCCGAGTTCAGCGAAACAACAAAAAATCCTGTTATTGATTTAATGCCCGAACAAAAAAATATTGATGAAAAAGGAGGAACAATGAGATTAGGTTTGTTCCCATGCAAACTAAAACTTGGAAGCAAAGCAAGAGAAATATACGGCGAAGATTTAATATATGAAAGGCACAGACACAGGTATGAATTCAACAATGAGTTTAGGGATGTATTTTTAAATAACGGCTTGGTCTTATCAGGACTGTCCCCTGATGAAAGATTGGTTGAGATTATTGAACTGCCTGATCATCCTTGGTTTATAGGCGTTCAGTTCCATCCCGAGTTTAAATCACGACCTAACAGGCCGCATCCTTTATTTTACAGCTTCATAAAAGCTGCATTGGAAAATCAAAAGAACCGCTAGACCGCTAATTTCAAAAAATCTGCCATATTAATTTATTAATTTGTTGATTTATTAAATATGCCATGATTAATTTTTAATATATGATAGAATCACCATGCAGAGGAACGTACGAATTCGTTCCTCTTTTTTATTTATTTTATAAATACCCCCTTTGTTGTATAATTCTTTTTTTTACTGGTAATACTTAATATCAAAAGAAGATGTAACATAATTTGAAAATAGGGGGATATTCATGAATAAAAGATTATTTTTAATAAATAAAAAATTTTTTATTAAAAAAGGCACGTATTTTAAAAAAGGCATATATTTATTATCGGTCAGTCTTTTGTCTTTATTCATATATTCTGCCTTCTACTCTGACAGTATATCAAAGGGGATAGCCGAAAATTTGGTCAGATTGCATGTTGTTGCTGAAAGCGATTCCGTAGAAGATCAGGAACTTAAGTTAAGTGTCAGGGATGCCGTAATTGATTATATGTATGATAAACTGTCAGAAGCAAAGGATATCGGAGAATCCAAAAAAATAATAGAAGAGAACTTGAATAATATAACAAAAGTGGCTGAGAATGTAATACGTTCCAGTGGAAAAGAAGTGCCTGTGACAGCAACCTTAGGAATATATCCTTTCCCTACAAAAAAATACGGTGATATTACTTTACCGGCAGGAAATTATCATGCTTTAAAAGTTGTGATAGGAAACGGGAAAGGCGCGAATTGGTGGTGTGTCTTGTTTCCTCCTCTATGCATTGTGGACGTAACACATGGAACTATATCCGAGTCGGTAAAAGAAGAGCTGAAAAATGCTTTAACAGATGATGAATACAAAATCATAAGTTCTGCTGAAAGTGATGACGATATACCTGTAAAAATAAAGTTTAAAATAGTTGAATTTTTTCAAAATTCCAAAATAAGGTTTTCAGGCTTGATTAGTAAAATTTTTGGTGATTAATCAATAATTTTTAAATAATTAATCTATACCAATAAAGTGTTAAAAATTGGAGAATGGAAATGAAATGCAAGGTAAAATTGATGATAAAAATAACTATATGACAAATGAGAAAATAAAAAAAGCTTATGAAATACTGGGTGTAAGAGAAGGAGCCGGCAGAGATGAAATAGAAAGAAGGTATTTTTTACTGGCTAAAAAACATTTAATTTTACAACGGGAAAATTTAAAAAGTGAAGTAGTAGGTCTCAATATGGAAAAAATAAATGAGGCCTATTATTTATTAATAGGTCTACATAGCCATGATACTAAAAAATTGCTTGGCTCAGATGATGAAGAGCTTAGCTCAGATAAAATGGCTCAAAAATTAAAGGTGTATATAAGGGAGAATATCGGAAAAGTAATAGCAGTATTCATTATTGTGCTTATAGGGGCAGTTATTTTGCTCTTCTCCGATAGCAACAATTATATTAATATAGTGATTTTTGGTGAATATGAGAATAATCTCCGTTTTATTAAAGCATTTGAAAGTAAAAATACAATTATTAACAGAATTTTTAGACCTAAAAATGTAAAAATACAGGAGTTTGTATTATCAGAAAATCTTCCTTTACCATATAAATTGGAGATGATGTTAGCAGCATATAAATTTGTAACCCAGGGTGATTATCATGTTCTTATAATGGACAGGGAAAGCTTTATTGAGTACGGAACTGTAGCAAATATAGCAAAACTTGATGAAATTATTAATGAGCTTGGATTGGATAAAGGTAGTTATTTTACAATAAAAAAACCGGGCATAGACGAAAAAGAACATATTTACGCTTTAAATGCAGCACATATAATTAATGGATATGATTTCACTCAAGCCGAAGATTCCCTTGAAGATACGCACGTAATAGCCTTCAGGGAAGGCTTGGATTATGATATAATTAAACTGGTTATCGAAGCAATGCATCTTCTGATTGAACAACAGTAAATTGTTTGAATAATAAGCTGAAATAAGCTGTAATATATAACGATACTAAAACTTTAAAAAATAAAATTGGAAATTTAAAAAATTCTTGACTTATACGAGTTTTTATGTTAAAGTAAGTATTGCTCTTGGTGTAGGCTTTTTTTTTATGCCATTTAGCTAAGCTGGAGGTGTAGGAGTTGAGAGTTAAAATTACATTGGCATGTTCTGAGTGCAAACGCAGAAATTACAATACGACAAAAAACAGAAAAAATGATCCTGACAGGATTGAATTGAGCAAATACTGCAAGTTCTGCCGCAAACACACAGTTCACAGAGAGACAAGATAGGCGTATATTTGATTGTAAAATATGATATAGTATAGATGTATGGCATATTATAATAATTAATATTGTGTTTAAAAGGACAAATAAACACATATAAGTCAAAAAGTAAGATGGAGTTGTGTAACAATGGCTGTAAGAATGGAATCAGTAAAACAATTGGGAAAGAAAATCGTAAAACATTTTAAAGAAGTAAGAGGCGAATTGAAGAAAGTAGTATGGCTAACTAGGGAACAGTTGATTACCAGTACTATCGCTGTGTTTGCTGTATGCTTGTTTTTCGGTATTATTATATGGATAGTGGATTTGGGCTTTTCATTAATTATGGAATATACCTTTAAATAATTAAAAAGTTTACTTATTTGTGATTTTTAAAGGAGGATACTTGTATTAATGCTTCCTGAAGAGGTTTCCGAAGGCCTGAAATGGTATGTTATTCATACGTATTCGGGGTACGAAAATAAGGTAAAAGCTAACCTTGAAAAGATTATTAAAAGCCGTGGTATGGAAGATTATATAGTTGATATAGTCATACCAATGGAAGAACAAGTTGAAATTAAAGATGGTAAAAAGAGAACGACTTTAAAAAAGATATTCCCTGGATACGTCCTTATAAAAATGATAATGACCGATGAAACCTGGTATCTTGTTAGAAGTATCAGAGGGGTTACCGGGTTTGTAGGACCATTGTCCAAACCTGTGCCTTTAACTGATGAAGAGATTAAGTTCATGAGAGTAGAAAGTTTTCCGCCTGTGGTGGATTACGAAGTTGGAGACAGTGTGAGGGTTATTTCAGGTCCTCTCGAGAACTTCATAGGTACTGTAGAAGAAATTAGTGTTGATAAAAAGAAAGTGCGTGTTTCCGTATCCATGTTTGGTCGAGAGACACCGGTTGAGCTTGATTTTGACCAAATACAGAAGTTATAGTTTTAAGTTTTGATTTTTAGCTGATTAGAATTTTATTGAATAAAGAGAGTTTTGATTTATGTATTATTAAAAAGGGAGCTTTAATTTAAGTATTATTCAGTTGGTTTTTTAATGTGAAAGTTCAGTTATTATATTTAGGCGCTATCAACTGAATAATGACTTAAAATTTATATATAAATTAAATAATGACTTAAAAATTTTATATTTAAATTTATATATAAATCATTAATGTTAAGTTAATATATACATTTTATATAAAAAATGTATTTTTTATTTTAGAAGATACAAGAAGATTGAAGATTAATGATTGGGAGGTGGACATAAAATGGCAAAAAAAATAGTAGGTTATGTAAAACTGCAAATACCTGCAGGTAAAGCAACTCCGGCTCCACCGGTTGGACCAGCTTTAGGACAGCATGGTGTTAACATTATGGGGTTTTGTAAAGAGTTTAATGAAAGGACAGCAAAAGATGCAGGTTTGGTAATACCTGTTGTAATAACCATATATTCGGACAGATCATTCTCTTTCATTACAAAAACACCACCTGCTTCCGTATTGTTAAAACGAGCATGTAATATAGAAAGCGGTTCAGGCAGACCAAACAGGGATAAGGTTGCTAAAATATCAAGGGAAGAACTTAGAAAAATAGCTGAACTCAAAATGCCTGATCTGAATGCCGCAAGCATAGAAGCTGCAGAAAGAATGATTGCAGGAACCGCTAGGAGCATGGGTATTGTTGTAGAAGATTAAGATGTTTGGTTATTTATTAAAAATAATTCACGGCACATTGTATGTGCATAAATATAAATAACTAAACGTGGGAGGGAAATTTCCCGAAACAAAATAAACCACGGAGGTGAAAGGAAATGAAGAGAGGAAAAAGGTATTTAGAAGCAGCTAAACTAGTAGATAGGCAAAAACTTTACAGCCCAAGAGAAGCAATTGAATTGGTTCAAAAAACAAGCACCGCAAAATTTGATGAGACAGTTGAAGCACATTTTAGGCTTGGCGTTGATTCCAGGCATGCGGACCAACAGGTAAGAGGAGCAGTTGTACTCCCTCATGGTACAGGTAAGCAGGTCAGAGTTCTGGTTTTTGCAAAAGGAGATAAAGCCAGGGAAGCCGAAGAAGCCGGTGCAGATTATGTAGGAGCAGAAGAACTGGTAGCAAGAATTCAGAATGAAAACTGGTTTGAATTTGATGCAGTTGTTGCAACACCTGATATGATGAGTGTTGTAGGAAGAATCGGTAGGATATTGGGACCAAGAGGGTTAATGCCTAATCCAAAAGCCGGTACTGTAACAATGGATGTTGCAAGAGCGGTAAGAGAACTTAAAGCAGGAAAAATTGAGTATAGGCTTGATAAGACAAATATCATACATTGTCCTATCGGGAAAGTATCATTTGGAACAGAAAAGCTTTTGGAAAACTTCAATACATTATTAGATGCTATTATTAGAGCAAAACCGGCGGCTGCTAAGGGACAATACTTGAAATCTGTAGTTATTACATCTACAATGGGTCCTGGTATAAAAGTTGCTACAACTTAAGTTAATAGTTAATATACCGGAGCATTATAAAACTATTGTGATATTGTTTTGATATTATTATAGATTAAATAGTACAATAAATAGATGATTAAATAGAAGAGTCCTTTTGACAACGGTAATGACCGCATAAGAAATTTGAAAAATTTTAAGAAAAATATTTACTAAATGAAATTTTTAAATAAAATATTATTATGTGCTAAATATTATTATGTGCTAATGAATATGTTAATATAGAATAGAAAATAAAAAACTAAATAAAGAATATAAGAACTTCTAAATGCCATAGACAGCAGGTGCTGAAAAGCGTAATAGATAACGTAATTTGGTTATCTGCCTGCCGAGGCGAGGTTTGGGTAATAAGATTGCTTTATATAAATAAACCAATGACCCTTCGTATGTCTATGTGCATGCGAAGGGTTTATTTATTGCTCCGGAGGAGGTGAAAGGACAAAAATGCCAAGTGAAAAAGTATTAAAGGAAAAACAGGAAATAGTACATGATATATCTGAAAAGCTTTCAACATCAAAAGGTATAATTTTTGCTGATTATAGAGGTCTTAGCGTAGAGCAGGATACAGAATTAAGAAAGGCTTTACGAAAAGCCGGTGTAAATTATCGGGTAGTTAAAAATACTTTAACCAGAATTGCAGCTAATAATATTGGTTTAGCTGAATTAGAGCCTTTCTTGAAAGGGCCTACGGCTATGGCTTTTAGCCAGGATGATCCTGTAATTCCCGCTAAAATAATGAATGAATATGCAAACAAATATGAAAATCTCAAATTGAAAGCGGGATTAGTAGAAGGCAAAATAATTGGTGTAGATCAAATTAAATCTTTGGCAGATCTGCCGTCTAAAGATGTGCTCATAGCACAAGTACTTGGAGGTATGAAGGCTCCGATTACAGGACTTGTCAATGTATTGAATGCAAATATCAGAGGTCTTGTAATAGCACTAAATGCTATAGCAGAAAAAAAGGAAAAAGCAGAAGCTTGATTGTAAAATGTAAAAATGTAAATTTTACAAATATATTTACAAATACAAGAAAGAACTTAACAGGTAAAAATTTAGAATTAAAGATTACAAATTAAATGTTGCAGATTACAAGTTATATAATTTAAAAAATTATAATTTCAGAAAAAGTATAAAAAAGAAACTATTATGGAGGTATGTAAGAATGGCAAGTGAAAAAGTAACAAAATTAATTGAAGAAATAAAGAATTTAACAGTTTTAGAATTATCTGAATTAGTAAAAGCTCTTGAAGAAGAATTCGGAGTATCAGCAGCAGCACCTGTTGCATTTGCAGCAGCACCTGTAGCCGGAGGAGCAGCCGGAGCTGCAGCACCCGCTGAAGAAGAAAAGACAGAATTCAATGTTATATTGAAAGAAGTAGGAGCTGAAAAGATTAAGGTTATTAAAGTTATAAGAGAAATAACAGGTCTTGGACTCAAAGAAGCAAAAGATCTGGTTGACAAAGCTCCTAGCACAGTAAAAGAAAATGTATCAAAAGAAGAAGCTGCTTCAATCGAAGCTAAGCTTAAAGAAGTCGGAGCAACTGTTGAAATTAAATAAAGCAACTTAAATTAAGTAACTTAAATTGAGAAAGTTATAGATAGCTTTAACTTAAAAGCTTAAAAAAGTTTAATAATCTTTTGCTCAAAAGCAGTAAATTTAAACCAAACAGGGACAGGGGGTACGTATTGACCTTGTCCCTGTTTTTGTCACAGGTTGACTTTTAAAAAAACCTAATTTAAAATAAAAACAGAATAATACATTATTAATACTTTTATTTCCCAATATTTCCCAATACCCATGGTTCTCGCAGTTTAACAGGTTCATTACAACCAAGAATTCAATACAAAACAAAAGGAAGGTGCATATTTATGAATGTTGATAAGATTAATGTAACACTACGATATACCCCTTCATTAGATAAAAATTTTATTCCGGCAGCATTATACAATCGTGCATTTTTAAAAGCAGTTAAAGAATCAGGAAAAGGTTTTCCTTTACGCATTGCTATAGAAAGACATGATGGATTGATTTCTACTTATGATACTGAAGTTTTTGCAGAAAACTGTGGCATGGATGAGGCTAACTTTTTTTATGTTGAACGCCTTGTAAAAACACTTTTGTGGATCCGAGGCGGATGGAAAATTATAATCGGAGGTCCTAGAAGTATTGGCGAATACATTAAAAAAGCTTATTCACAAAACGGAATAAGAGCATTTGATGAAAAGTTCATGGGCAATGTTTATGAAAAGCCCTTTACTGTGGAAATTACTGATGTAGATAAAGTTCCAGCCGCAAAAGAGGAATCAAAACCTATCGGACGTCATCTAGAAGGTTGTCGTATTGGATTTGATGCAGGAGGAAGCGATCGCAAAGTAGCTGCGGTTATCGACGGGGAACATGTATATAGTGAAGAAGTTATATGGCATCCTAAAACTCAGGCTGATCCAGAATATCACTACAAAGAAATACTAACGGCTATGAAAACAGCTGCATCTCATATGCCAAGGGTAGATGCAATTGGAGTAAGCGCTGCAGGAATATACATTAATAACAGGGTAATGGTAGCTTCCTTATTTATTAAAATACCTGAGGACCTGTTTGAGAAAAAGGTTAAGAATATATTCCTGGATATACAAAAAGAAATGGGCGGAGTGCCGATTGAAGTTGCCAATGACGGAGATGTTACCGCACTTGCCGGTTCCATGGAACTTAATGATAACTGTGTCCTTGGAATTGCTATGGGAACCAGCGAAGCAGGTGGATATGTAGACAAGCATGGAAATATAACCGGATGGTTGAATGAATTAGCATTTGTGCCTGTAGACTATAATAAGAATTCTGCAGTTGATGAATGGTCAGGAGATTACGGATGCGGTGTGAAATATTTCTCACAGGACGCAGTAATTAAATTAGCCCCTGAAGCAAGAATACACCTTGATGACAAATTAACTCCTGCTGAGAAATTAAAGGAAGTACAAAAATACTTGAGTGAAGGACATGAAGGAGCAAAGAAAATTTTTGAAAGCATTGGTTGTTACTTAGGTTATTCATTAGCTCACTATGCAGATTTTTATGATATAAAGCATGTCCTGATTTTGGGAAGGGTTACATCAGGTGAAGGAGGAAATCTAATCTTCAAAAAGGCGGAAGAAGTTCTCAAGGGTGAGTTTCCAGAGTTAGCACAGAAAATAACATTGCATCTTCCTGATGAATCAAAGAGGAGAGTAGGACAAGCGATTGCAGCAGCCAGCTTGGCTGAAATCAAGAAATAAATGCAAAAGTAAACGAAAATTAAATGGGGTCAGGATTGAATAATTTATTTGAAATAACTTAAGAGTAATTAATTCAAACCTGACCCCCCATTAACAATTTTACAATTTAAACTAACAAACTTTAAATATATAAACTTTAAATATATTTAGATGGAGAGTGATCAATGTGAAATTAAGACAAGAAGGAGCAGAGTTTTTTATACCGGACGGTATTCCGGCAGAAGAAGGAATAGCGAGAACAACTCATATGGCAATATCAGCACACCAGGATGATATTGAAATTATGGCCTACCACGGTATTATAGAATGTTTCGGCAAGGATGATAAATGGTTTTTTGCTTGCGTGGTGACTGACGGAGCAGGAAGCCCTAGGGATGATCTATATGCCCACTATACAGATGAGGATATGAAAAAAGTCAGGAAAAAAGAGCAGAAAAAGGCAGCATATGTTGGAGAATACGGAGCTCTTGCGCTGTTGAATTATCAAAGCAAGGCTGCAAAAGATCCCAATAACAAAGACATTGTTGAAGAACTTGCAATGCTTATTGAAAAAGCCAGACCTGAAATTGTTTATACCCATAACCTTGCTGACAAACACGATACACATGTGGGAGTAGCTACAAAGGTTATAAAAGCAATAAGAACATTACCTCCTGACAAGCGTCCCAAGAAATTATACGGGTGTGAAGTATGGAGAGCGCTTGATTGGGTGAATGATAATGAAAAGGTCATGTTTGATGTTTCGGCACATCCAAATATAGCGGCTGCAGTGCTTGGGGTTTTCGATTCACAAATATGCGGCGGAAAAAGATATGACCTTGCAACTACCGGCAGAAGAGTTGCAAATGCAACATATGCGGAATCCCATGGAACGGATACATCATCTGCATTGACATATTCGATGGATTTAACACCTCTTATCGAAAATGATCAGCTTGATATAGTAGAATACGTTTTAGGATTTATTGAAAGATTTAAACAAGATGTGCAAAATAAAATAACAAAAGTACTTTAATTAATAAATAAATTAATTAGATAACGCTGAACCAGGCGTAGATGCATTACTTAGTAGATAGGGAAATTATTCAAATTAAATAATAAGACATAATCATTTAAGGGGTGAGAAATGAGAAGCTCAAAGTATTTGAAGTGTTCTTTAGCTTCTCAATTCCCACCTTTTATATTAGAAATTTCGTCTTATATTTTACTCAAAAAAAAATTAAACTTGTGTTTTACCCATAAAAGCTTAATAAATCTAGATGAAAACATGAAAACAAATGAAAAAATTCTATTGAGAAATCTTAAACTTGACTTTAACAGTGAAAAATACCAAAAAACCTTTATACCCCTTGAAGACAGAGGACTACGAGGTTTTTTGGTTTTCAATAATATGTTGTATATTTTTTAAAATTCTTTTTTGCTGTCTGCAATAA
>DUMC01000152.1 GCA_012840075.1 Clostridiaceae bacterium
ATCTATTATAAACAAAATAATGGCATATTTTGGCATAAAAACCTAAAATCAGCTGTATGGTAAGGTAATTATTGTATTTGCTTAGAAAACACCGGCATTTAGTCCTAATAGGTTGACCCTGGTAAAGTAATCCTATTAAGAAGACAATGCTAAGTTGGTCACATTAAGTTGGTTACATTAAGTTGGCTCTTAATAAGTTTTAATGAATTGATCTTATTATATCAAATTAACAAGTTAATTAGTTAACAGATAACCAATATGAATATTTAAAAATAGAAATTGAAGGAGAGGAGTTTTCATGAGACGATTAAAAGCAGGAGTTATTGGAACAGGATTTATTGGTGTATGCCATATGGAAGCCATAAGGAGAATTGGTTTCGCAGAGCTTGTTGCTATAACTGATATTAATTATGAACTAGCAAAACGCCGGGCTGAGGAATATTATGTACCGAAATGCTACAAAACGATTGATGAATTACTTGCAGATGATGAAATTGATGTAATTCATAACTGCACGCCTAATAATCTTCATATGGAGATTAATGAAAAGATTATAAAAGCAGGAAAACATGTGTTTTCCGAAAAACCACTGGCAAGAAACAGCGAAGAATCAGAAAGATTATTGCAAATACTGAAAGACAATAAAAACATAGTACACGGAGTCAATTTTAATTACAGGATGAATCCATTGGTTCAGGAAATTAAAAATAAGGTGAAAGCAAATGAAATAGGCAAACCTATATTGGTACACGGCTCATATCTTCAGGATTGGCTGCTATTTGATACGGATTATAATTGGAGAATAGATCCGGAAATTTGTGGCCCTTCAAGGTGCATTGCTGACATAGGAACTCATTGGATGGATGCAGTTCAAACAGTAACAGGAGCAAAAATAATAGATGTCTGTGCAGATTTGTTTACAGCTATACCTAAAAGAAAAAAGCCAAAGGAAGTAGTGGAAACTTTTGGTGTTTCTAAAAGCATGGAATATGAAGAAATTGAAGTCAAGACTGAGGATTATGGAGCAGTTCTTTTTAAAATGGACAATGGTGTACGTGGGGTATTCTATGTATCTCAAGTAAGTGCAGGGAGAAAATGCTACTTGAACTTTGAAATAGATGGTACAAAATCATCCATATATTGGAACCAAGAAACCCCGGATTATATGTGGATGGGATATAGAGATAAAGATAACAGTATAGTCATGAGAAATCCAAATTTTATGACTCCGGAAGCAAGGCAATATACTTATCTTGCCGCAGGGCATCCTGAAGGTTGGAATGATGCGCTTAAAAACAATATATATAGTTTTTACAAATTTATCATTGATGGCAAAAGCCTGGATAAAGACACACCTGATTTTGCAACTTTCCAGGATGGGCATTACCTGATAAAGCTTACTGAAGCAATTCTAAAAAGTAATGAGATCAGACAATGGGTAAAAGTTTAAAGTATGTGACGGTTAAGCTTTTAAAATGTGGGACGGTTTTTTGTTAACTGCCATCAATCATCCATGTAAAAAAATCGTCATTTATAATATAAAAAAGTCAAAGTTAAAAGTTACACAAAAAAATGAGATTTTACATTTTTTTGACGCATTGAGCATCTAAAATATAAGGGTAATTAGAGGAGGAATGGTTTTATAAACACTTTGAAAATATGACTATTTTATGTACAAATCAAATTCTGTGTTAATTGCTTTTTAAGCATTTTATAAAATGAAAGGAGCAAAAATATGAAGTTCTATGCATCCAAGGAAACAATAACACCGGATTTTCCGGTAAAAATGGCAGGATATGAATCAAGAAAAGGATATAACAAAGGAATACATGATGAA
>DUMC01000018.1 GCA_012840075.1 Clostridiaceae bacterium
GTAAAGATTGGTGTTTATGCATATGCACGGCTTTTTATTATAAATTTGAAGATTGATGATGTATTTACTATTGCAGTGCCTGTTATAGCTGCAGTAAGTGCCTTGATAAGTGCAGGGGCGGCAATGCGTGCAAATGATATTAAGCGGGTTATTGCATATTCTACTATAAGTCAGCTTGCATTTATTCTTTTGGGATTGTCCTGCGGCAATAAAATTGGTGTAGTAGGCGGCATGCTGTATATACTGATGCATAGCGTGGCAAAAGGAGGATTGTTCCTTTGTGCAGGAATAGTAGAGCACAGTATGCACACTAAAGATATTACAAAAATGGGCGGCTTGTACAAAACCATGCCTTTGACTACGATTTCCTTTGCTTTTTGTGCTTTCTCGGTAATGGGTATACCTCCCTTTGGCGGGTTTTTTGCTAAGTACCTTGTGATAGAAGGTATTATCTCAAAAGGAAATATTGTTTTGGGAGCAGTGTTTATTCTTGGTGCTGTTATGACAGTTATGTACCTTACAAGACTTTTTGTTAAAGTGTTCCTAGGACAGCAGGCCGATCACGGCATAAAAGGTGTTAGTCAAGGTATAGAATCTGCTGATCACAGCATAAAAGAGGCTGATTACCGGTTGAAAGAGGAAAAATCCTTAATGACAGAAAGTGCGAAAGACAATGATACATTAATGATAGATAATAATCCGGCAGCGACAGATAATAATCCATCTGCAGTAGAAGATTCGAAAATGGCAGCAAATGAGCAAAAAGAAACATCTAATGTGAAAGAGGGAACACCTTTAATGGTAGCATCCGTAATAATACTTGCTGCACTGTCTTTGTTACTAGGAATATTCATAAGCTTGCCGTCAGGGCTTGCATCTTTGTTTGGGGAGGCCATATAGTATATGTTTTCATACGATATGTTTAATACTTTAATGGATTCAATTAGCTCATTTTTGAGTCATGGTGCAAATATTATTTTGTTCATGATAGTGCTGCCGTTAATATGGGGAATAATTGGATGGCTTTTAAAGAAAAATTATTTGCTACAACTTGCAGTTGTTGTATTATCTTCTACAATAAATATTTTATTCGCATTAAGCCTTTATTTATCGAAAGGATTCTATGTGACCTTTCCTTTTGCCTCAAGCGGGTTGGATATTGCTTTTAATATTTACAAATTTTCAGCTTTGTTCTTAATGTTTATTGCAATAGGATTTTTCCTTGTAACTTTATACGGTACAGCTTTTTTAAGAAATGAAAAACATGCAGGTATCTTTCTACTTTATATGTATATAAGCCTTGCCATTCTAAACGGTGCCATTCTTTCTGATAACCTTGGTGTTATGCTGTTTTTCTGGGAAGGCCTCTTATGCACCTTATTTGGAATGCTTGTGACAAACAATGAGCAAAAACCAAGGGCAGCGGTTAAGGCACTGGTGCTATCCGGCACTGCGGATCTTTTGCTGATGCTGGGTATTATAATTACCGTTTACCGGGCAGGAACACCTTTTATAAGCCAAATGGGAAAACTCAGTATAACCGGAGTATCCACCGTTGGGTTTATGTGCATGATGCTTGGGGCTATAGGGAAAGCAGGATGTATGCCTTTTCACAGTTGGATTCCCGTTGCGGCAGGAGACGCTCCTGTTCCTTTTATGGTGGCTTTTCCCGGTGCTATTGAAAAATTGCTGGGTATATATCTTGCCGTTAGAATTGTAATCGATATTTATGATTTCCGGTCGGGAAGCATTTCAAGCATAGTGATTATGGTAATAGGAACTCTTACGATAATATTTGCCGTTGCAATGGCATTAATTCAGAAAGATATGAAACGTTTGCTTTCATACCATGCTATAAGTCAGGTAGGTTACATGGTATTAGGAATAGGGACGGCATTGCCCATAGGAATTATTGGCGGTCTTTTTCATATGCTTAATAACGCAATATATAAAAGCTGCTTGTTTATGACGGCGGGAAGCATTGAGAAACAGACAGGAACAACGGATCTGAAAAAAGTCGGCGGACTTGGAAAGAGGATGCCTATTACCATGATCTGTTTTATGATAAGCGGATTTGCAATTGCCGGGCTACCACCCTTTAACGGATTTTTCTCCAAGGAGTTAATTTTTGATGCGGCTTTGGAAAGTCACCTGATATTTTATTTGGGAGCATTATTAGGTGCCTTCATGACTGCCGTGTCTTTTTTGAAAATGGGAAGGGCGGCTTTTTCAGGACCACTGAAATTTCCTGAAAATTCCCCGGGAAAACTTGCGAGTGGTAAAAATGGTTTTCATGAATCTAATATTAGTGTCCGCGAATCCGACATTGGCATGCTTTTACCAATGGTAATTATGGCTTTTTTAAGTATAATTTTCGGTATCATAAATACGCTGCCTTTAGATAAGCTTCTGGGATCTGCACTAGGGTATAATAAGACATATTCAGGGTGGCCGCATTCGATGTTGCTTGTTGTCGTTTCATTTATTATACTTGGTTTAGCCCTTTTGGACCATATATACGGATATAGAAAAACGGGCAGTGCAATAAATGCAGCGGACCACATTCACTATGCCCCCCTGCTTAAGAATATCTACAATGCAGCAGAGAAACAATGGTTTGATCCATATAATCATTTGATGTATGTAGTGAATGGATTCTCTACCTTTTGCACCTTAGTAGAAAGAAGCATCAGTTGGGTTTACGATTACGGAGCGGTTAAAATTGTCGAAGGTGCAGGAAACCTGTTGCACAGGCTGAACAACGGAAGTCTGTCACGTTATCTCTTTGCTGCTGTTGCAGGTGTGGCCGGTATCGTAGTTATTTTTCTGGTCGTTCTTTTGTAAGGGGGAAAACGTAGATGAGAGTTATAGATTATATTACGGTTTCATTTTTAGTTGTACCGATTATTATAATATTGATTAATAACCTTTTGTCAAAGCATATTGCCAAAAGGATCAGCTTTTATTTGGTAGGAGCTGCGGCTGTTCTACAGATTGCTGCATCTGTTGCGGACTTTTTTCTGCTTCCGTATTACAAGCTGCATGAATATAAGTTTACCCTGCTCTGGAATATTGATAATCCGGATTCGGAGTACTTTGCTGTAAATTCGCTTTCCCTTGTAATACTGTTTTGCATAGGATTTGTTACTTTTATATCCGTTTTGATTGCAAAGCATACAATAGATAGGAAAAAAGTATCATATGTCAATCTTTTAATGACATTAATTTTTGGGATGAACGGAATGCTGATAGTGACAGACCTTTTTTCACTATATGTATTTCTTGAAATTGTGGGAATATCAAGCTTTGTTTTAATAGCTTTGTTTAAATCCGAAACTGGGCTTGAAGGTTCCTTTAAGTACCTTGTTATGTCGTCATTGGCGAGCATATTTGTATTGACGGGACTGGCTTTTGTTTTTATGCATGTAGGAAGTCTGCAATATGAAAATATAAGCAAATATATTTTAAGCGGTCATGGTAGTTCTCGGCTGTACCTTATGTATGCAGGAATGATTCTCTTAATTGCAGGATTTGCTACGAAATCAGGGGCAGTACCGTTTCACAGTTGGCTGCCGGATGCGCATCAGAGTGCAGATACTGCTATATCTGTGCTTTTAAGCGGAATTGTTATTAAGGTTGCAGGTGTATACGGTCTCATAATATTGTCAAGGTTATTTGACGGCATTCCTGCTGTTAATTTGACTCTTTTAGTCATGGGAACTGTTTCAATCATTGTAGGGGCATTACTGGCGCTAAAACAGGATCATTTCAAGCGCATAGTGGCTTATTCAAGTGTAAGTCAGGTTGGATATATGCTTCTCGGGGTCGGCGCCGGCGGTACCCTTGGATTGCTGGGAGCGGTTACACATATATTTAATCACGCAACATTTAAATGTACCTTGTTTTCAAATGCGGCTGCTTTACATGAACAAACGGGCACTCTCGATATAAATGATATGGGTGGGTTGCACGAAAAAATGCCCGTAACGGGATTTTCATCAGTAACGGCTTTCTTGTCAACTGCAGGAATACCGCCTTTTTCAGGCTTTTGGAGCAAGCTTTTAATCGTCATGGCTTTATGGATGAATGACTTCAAAGTATTTGCAGGTATTGCACTTTTTTCGAGTATTTTCACCGCTTCTTATTTCCTGCGGCTGCAAAAGAAAGTTTTTTTCGGAAAGGTGCCGAATAAATATGAGTATGTGAAGGAAATCGGTGGTAGTATTAAATATGCTGAAATATTTCTTACAATAATTATGATTGCAGTGGGATTAGCATTTCCATTGGCACTTTTATATCTTAAGGGAAGAGGGATATTGTAAGGGAATGCTATAATGATATGGATAATGCTATAATGCTATGAATGTGAAAATAGGCACTTTCATAAGGCTTATTATGAACATGGTAGATTGTAAATATTATTATGATTGTTAAGATTATGAAGATTATTAAGATTATGAAGATTGTGACGGTTGTGAAGATGATGTTTTAGATGTATACTTTAAAAGAACATTAATATTGTAATGGGGGAATATGACGTGGAAGCGATTATATATATTTGTCTTGGATTTATGCTGATTTGCAGCTTTCTTGTGGTAAGGATTAAAAGCATGTTGAAGTCAGCCGTAGCATTGGCTGCTGCAAGTGCTGCGTTGGGCATTATAATGTATGTGCTTGGTTCCGCTTGGGCGGCATTAATTGAAATATCTGTCTGCTCAGGCTTGGTTACTGTAATATTCATAAGTGCTATAAGCTTGTCCAATACCGACAAAAAGGAACTGCAAAAGTTATATGAGGATAAAAAGCGCATGGCTTATTTGCCTGTAGTTCTCATAATAGGCGGAATTATCTTTATCTTTGTTGCGCTTTCAACAGATTCCTTGTTGCCACAAGCAGTTTCAGTGGCACAGGAAATAGATAATTTCAGAGAAGTATTGTGGAACAATCGTCAAGCAGATATATGGGCACAGGCTATTGTGATTATTGCCGGTGCCATAGCAGTTACTGTTTTATTTAAGGAGAAGGATACAATATGAGCAATTTTAATTTGGAAATTATTATACTGGTTGTCGGATTTTTAATGATTATTGCAGGAGTTTATTGCCTCATACGCACATACCATTTATTGAAAATACTAATAGGGATTGAAGTGGCAATGAAAGCCGTTACCATGTTTATCATACTTGCAGGACATATTAACGGGAAAATTAACCTTGCCCAAACATTTGTTATCACTATGATTGTTACGGAGGTTGTGGTTGCAGTTGTTGCTGCGGGGCTTGCCATAAATCTATATAGGAAATATGGGAATATGGATGTTCGCAATTTAAGAAAATTGAAAGGATAGAGGGTTGTAAGGATGGAAAATCTGATATTTGCACCACCGATTGTTTTTGTGATATTTGTTGGTATATTCATTCTGTTGTCGAGAAGTATAAAAAGATATTCATACAATAGTACAGGAAAAGAGCGTGAGTCGGGTGCTTATGCTTGCGGACAGCAAAACGTGCGCAATTATGTTAATCCTGATTACACGCAGTTTTTTCCGTATGCCTTTTTTTATACGATAATGCATGTTTTGGTGTTGGTGATAGCAACAGCACCATATGATGCGCTGGTTCTGCCTATTGTATATATTGCAGCAGGAATACTTGCGTTGATAATAATATTCAGAAAATAATATGTATTTGAAAAGTAATATGCAGGAAGCAATAAGCAGGAAAATAAATACAGAATATAATATGCGATAGAAAATTTTGAATATGATATTGAATGGTATGAATATAGTATGCTGATGGAAGTATTGAATATAGAAGGACTGAATATAAAACATACAGGAGAAAGTATGCGGGAAGTAGCATTAAGAGGTGATTATCTTTGAAACTTTTGGAAAAAGCAATTAATTGGGCAACACGTAAGTCGCCCTGGATAATACATTATAATTCAGGTTCGTGCAATGGTTGTGATATAGAAACCATAGATGCTTTAACACCCAGGTTTGACTTGGAACGTATAGGTATTATACAGCAAGGCAGTCCTCGCCATGCGGATATACTCATATGTACAGGAGCGGTTACTATTCAGACCAGAGACCGACTAAAGCAGATATATGATCAAATGCCGGAGCCTAAATATGTTATTGCAGTAGGTACATGTGCATGCTCAGGTGGTATATTTGACGGCTGCTATTGTGTGATGGGTGGGGTGGACAGTGTTATACCTGTAGATGTTTATGTGCCAGGATGTGCTGTTCGACCTGAAGCAATAATCAGTGCCGTTCAAAAACTTCTTGATACCATAGGTGAGAGTAAAAAGAAAAGGGACAGTAATGCTAAAAGTTTGGCAGACAGTATGAATAATAATAACTTGACAAGAGGTATGAAGAATAATACCGAAAATAATGCTGAAAACAATGGACAGGACGGAGGAGATTTGTGTGCAAGCTGAACAGGAGATAGTTGATAGATTGTGTGAAGAATTCCCTTTTCTAAAAGGCAGGGTACATGTTCAAAGACAAAAACGGATTTTTACCGGTCATCTTGTTAAGGAAGAATTTGAGCAAGTAATTCGTTATTTGCATAATAATATGGGGTTTTATAAAGCTAACCATGTGGTAGGAACGGATGAAGGTGAGAATCTCGGTTTCATTTATTTGCTGTCGAATAAAGAAGGGATTATGCTGGCTTTGAAAGAAATAGCACCTAAATCCGACCCGAAGATTAATTCAATGACTTGCATATATCCGTCTCTTGAACGTCATGAGAGAGAACTTGTAGATCTTTTCGGAGCCGAAGTTCAGGGTTTGCCCGAAGGACCTTCATATCCGTTGCCGGATGGTTGGCCGAAAGGGAACTATCCATTACGAAAAGAATGGAAACCTGAATATTTCGATAAAAATACTATGACATACAATCCACCTGATGCCGGTAACGATAAGGGAAAACGGTAAAGGAGATAACGGTAGGAGATAACGGTTAAGGAGATGGAAAAAGTGGACGAAAATAAAGAAAGAGCAGAAAATAAAGAAAATGAAGAAAATAAGGAAAGCAAGCAAAATAGAGAAACATCCGAAAGAAACCGTATAGTTATACCTATTGGTCCCCAGCATCCTTCTTTAAAGGAACCCAGCAGTTTTATCATAACATTGGAGGGAGAAAAAGTAGTAGATGCGGTAATAGGTGTAGGATATGTTCATAGAGGGATTGAGAAAGCCTGCGAGAGCAGAACGTATATTCAAAACTTATATTTAATTGAGCGTGTATGCGGGATATGTTCCCATACTCACAGTACTGCTTTCTGCCAAGGTATAGAAGAATTGGCGGGAATTACAATACCAAGGCGCGCTGCCTATATTAGAGTAATTGTAGCTGAGCTTGAACGTCTCCACAGCCATTTGCTCTGGTTGGGTGTGGCTGCTCATGAAATAGGTTTTGATACTTTATTTATGTACTCTTGGCGTGACAGAGAAAAAGTTTTGGATGTTTTAGCTGAGATCTGCGGCAATCGTGTAAACTATGGTATAAATACTATTGGTGGCGTAAGAAGAGATATAGACAGTGAAATGATGCAGGATACGTTAAAAATGGCGGATTATTTAGAAGGACAGTTAAAATACTATCTTGACCTTGTTATGACGGATAAAGTGCTTTCGGCACGCCTCGTAGGTATTGGGAAACTTTCACGGGAAGATGCGTTGAAGTTTGGCGTAGTCGGACCTGTTGCCCGTGCTGCAGGTATCATGGATGATATTCGCATTATAGAACCATATGCTGCATATGACGAAATCCCTGTTAATCCGGTAACGGACACACATGCTGATGTTTTTGGAAGAACGGTAGTGCGAATAAAAGAGATGCTGGAGAGTTTGGAAATAATCCGCTATAGCGTCAAGAACATACCCGACGGGGATATTGCCGTCAAAGCTCCAAGACGTATACCGGCCGGTGAGGTTATAAGCAGGACAGAGGCTCCAAGAGGCGAGAATATACATTATATTCGCTCAAACGGCACTGATATGCCGGACAGGGTGCGTATACGTGCACCTTCCCAAGCAAATTGGCAGGGTATGAGGCATATGCTGCAAGGCCAATATCTGGCGGATATACCTATTACTATTGCTGCAATCGATCCTTGTTACTCATGTACTGACCGAGCAATAGTTGTGAATTCCGAAAGCGGAACGGAAATTATGGATTGGCAGGGACTCAGGCAGTATAGTATTGAGTGGTATAAAAAGAGGGGAATTGATGTTTCTTTGGTAAAAATGCCTGAGCGCAAATTTTATGCATAACATAAATGAAGAATAAATACTCTGACTGGATCTATAAATTAGATGCATTAACTAAAGACCTAATTAAAACCAAGTAATACCAAGTAATTAGGATAAGACACGGATGAAAAACATGAACTTAGTACATGAACTTAAAACATGAACTTAATATATGAACAGAGGGATAGGAAAGTTATGGTTTTGAAATTAGTAAAAATATTAATATTTCCGGGATTTTCTTTTTTGGCAATTTATGGAATGTTTTTAGAATATTTGGATAGAAAAATTTATGCCCGTATACAGAATAGAATGGGACCGCCGTGGTATCAGCCTCTGGCGGATTTTTTAAAGCTATTGGGCAAGGAAATCATTATTCCTGCAGATTCAAACAAAAAGATGTTTAAAATTTTACCAATAGTATCTCTTGCGGCTGTAGCATCTGCGTTTGTTTATATACCTGTTTTTGGAAATACTTCCAGCGCTTTTTTTGAGGGTGATTTGATAATTGTATTGTATCTTATGACAATCACCACGATATGTATGTTTCTGGCCGGATGGTATTCGAGGGGTGTATATGCTACTATTGGTTCAGTGCGCACATTGACTCAGATGTTTGCTTATGAAGTACCGCTATTTATGGCTCTTTTAGCTCCCGCATTGATTGCGAAAACATGGTCAATCACGGGAATGACAGCTTTTTATGAAGAGCATCCTCGTTATATTCTTATTAACATACCTGCACTATTTGTAGCATTGATTTCCGGGCAGGGAAAGCTGGAACGTGCACCGTTTGATTCTCCTGAGGCAGAAACTGAAATTGTGTCCGGAGTATTTGTAGAATATAGCGGAAGGCTACTTGCTTTCTTTAAACTGTCTGTTGATTGTGAGCTGGTACTGGTGGCTTCTTTGATTTCGGCTATATTTTTGCCTATCATGACCGATATTGCAGTTTTAGATTTTGTAATTTATTTATTGAAGACAATCGGCATCCTTATAATTTTTTCGCTGATGCGCTCTATTATGGCACGTTTCAGAATAGATCAGGTTGTAAAAATTTGTTGGAGGTATTTAACACCGATTGCAACTGTACAAATAATTATTAATCTTTTGATAAGGGGTTTGTTGACACTATGATTAAGCAAAGAATTGGAAAAATAATAAATGAAGCTGTTAAAAATTTTTTTAGAAAACCGGCTACAATTTCGCTGGCAAAAGACAAGATTCAAATAGTGAAAAATTATCGGGGAAAACTTGTTTATGATCCTGCAAATTGTACGGGTTGCGGGATGTGTGTACGTAATTGTCCGGCAGCAGCCATAACAATAGTAAATGAAGGAACTAAAGAAGAAAGAAAAATGAAAGCAACTTTAAATGTAGGACACTGCATATTTTGCTGCCAATGTGTGGATTCTTGCCCCAAAAAGTGCTTGTCGTATAGTCAAAATATAGATCTTGCCAGCTTTAATAAAGAGGAACTTAAGATGCAACTTTGATGTATAAAAACATGGCTTGTACAAGTAAGGATGAAGATATGAATTTCGAAATAAATACACAAACAAATACGGATATGAAAGCAAAAACAAATACGAATACGGATGTAAAGGCTTTTTTGAAAAGGTGTATTAAACCCGGACAAAGATATGTGGTAATGGGAATAGGATCCACTCTTCGTTCCGATGACGGTGTGGGTATATATTTTATTGAACAACTTAGCAGAACGGTGCAGCAGGATAACATGCTTCGGGATAATATACTTTTAATTGCAGGATCCACTGCACCGGAAAATTTCACCGGAGAGATTAAGACGTTTACACCATCTACGCTTTTTATTGTAGATGCTGCCTGTATGGGACTTACACCCGGAGAAACAAAAATCATACCTGCCAGTGATATAAGCGGCGTATCATTCTCGACTCATATGATGCCTCTTTCCGTTCTGTTAAATTATCTTGAGGCTGAAATCGGATGTAATGTGGTATTTATAGGTATACAACCTGAATCAACGGAACCGGGCTTTAGCATAAGTGAGGATGTAAAAAAAGGCGCCGAACTACTAGCTAAAGAATTTAGCTTTGCATTTGTACACTATTTGACTAGACGAACATCACTTGACAACCGGTAAAGGATAACCTAGGATTGAAAATAATGTATTGAATATATTTGCTTGGAAATAAAATATTGTAATTATGATTAATAAACCCTATCTAATTATTCTGCATAATATGTTATTATCAACAGCATTACTCATTATGTTAATGCCGATACATACCAAAAAACAGAAGGTGGATTTAAATGATGATGCAAAGTTCTTTTCCAATGACATTAAATAATTGTTATTCATATATTCCTATTCCTTACATGAAAGCTTATGTAAACACAGCCGAATGCAGAATGAAGATAGAAGGGAAAGGTAGTATCAGAGTCCGGCCTGATACGTCTGTTGTTGTTTTAGGTACAGTCACGGAGAATAAGGAATTGAGGTTCGCCCAGGAAGAAAATGCTGTAAAAATTACGGCAATTTTGAGAGGGTTAAGAGAGATGGGTATATCCTCGGAAAAAGTACAAACACGATCTTACAATATTTTCCCTCAATATGACTTTGTTGAAGGACAACAGGTATTCAGAGGATATAGGGTGGAACACATACTGGAAATTACGGTTAAAGATATCGGCAAGATCGGTCAGGTTATAGACAATGCGGTACAAAACGGTGCAAACCGTGTGGAAAACATAAGATTTACCATTTCAAACCCTTCAATGTTTTATCGGCAAGCTTTAAATATTGCAGTTGATGATGCCATTTCAAAAGCTAAAGCTCTTGGAGCTAAACTAAATATTCATGTATCAACAATACCTTTGCAGATAACAGAAATAAGCCATGAGCCACCAGAACCCATAATACTTCTAGCTTACCAGGCTGCTGAAACGGTAACACCTGTACAACCGGGTCAGATTGAGATACAGGCACGAATAGAGGCGATTTTTGCTTACCGGTGTAAATATTCAGTGTAAATACTCCTTCTAATAATCCATTTTAATAATATACTATTATTTTATTAGTTTATTCTATTTAGTTCATTTAAGTGATGTACTGTACATTTTAAAGGCACATCTTTAAAAAGATGTGCCTTTAAAACTATCTATTATATAAGCCAAATACATTTATTAAAAATGACAAATATAAAACAAACAGTGAAATAGCAGTAGTTCAATAATAATATGATGAGAATTTCAGTATAATATATTGATATATTATTAATTGCATAGCAAATTATCTTCATAGTACAATAAAGTATATTAATGTGTAATTTTTAATAAAACAAAGTTAATATTAAATACTTTTAATATTTTATACTTTTTGACGATGGATGCATCTAAAAGAATATGGGGGTAAAAATGTATGTTTTTTATTGAAATTTTGAAAGCGGTCTTTTTGGGAATAATAGAAGGAATTACCGAATGGTTGCCTATAAGCAGCACGGGTCACATGATTTTGGTTGAAGAATTCATCAGGCTGAATGCTTCAGATGCATTTAAGGAAATGTTTTTCGTGGTCATACAGTTGGGAGCTATATTGGCTGTGGTATTACTTTATTTTCACAAATTAAATCCTTTTTCAGGCAGAAAGTCACAAAAAGAAAAGAAAGAGACAATGAGTATATGGTATAAAGTAATTGTTGGAGTAGTTCCAGCAGGTGTTTTAGGAGTTTTATTTGACGACTGGCTGAATGAACATTTTTACAATTATAAGGTTGTTTCAATTATGTTAATTGTCTACGGTATTCTTTTTATTATTATAGAAAATCGCAATAAAAACAGAACGGCAAAAATTACAACATTTAAAGAATTATCTTATAGTACTGCTTTTATCATAGGCATATTTCAGGTACTGTCTTTAATCCCGGGTACCTCTCGTTCAGGTGCAACTATTTTAGGAGCCATATTGCTTGGAACATCACGAAGCTTAGCTGCTGAATATTCATTTTTTCTTTCTATCCCGGTAATGTTTGGTGCAAGTGCATTAAAGTTGCTCAAATTTGGTTTTGACTTTTCTGCTATGGAAGTCGGAATCTTATTAACTGGCATGATTACGGCTTTTATTATTTCCATATTAGCAATACGTTTTCTTTTAGGATATGTCAGAAAAAAAGACTTCAAGGCTTTCGGTTGGTACAGGATAGCGTTAGGAATGATAGTTATAGCATATTTTGCTATGCGGTAAATATCCTATAAAATATTTACATAAATTAAATTAATGGGTAAACGGGATCACATAAACGGAAATCTTTTTCCGACTCTTTTTTGTGGAAGAAAGTAAGCTGTTTAGGCTAAGCCTGACCTCGTTTATTGATCCTGTTTATCTTCTAATCTCCTCCAAACAGTCATCATCATTGTGGAAAAGCAGGCAATTCCGCCTATAACTTCTGAAATCGGTTCTGATAAAAATACACCTGTAGTACCAAGTCCCCAAAGTCTTGGTAGTATAATGACCAATGGAGCTACGAGAAAAACCTTTCTGAATAATGAGAAAAATACTGCTTGTTTTGATTTTCCCAGTGCTACAAAAACTGTCTGGCCGGATTGTTGTAAAGCCATCATGAAAAAGCAGGAATAAAAAATACGCATTGCGGGAATACCTGCTGCCAGTACTTCTTCTTCGCTGTTAAAAATATGGATGAAGAATCCCGGTAAGATTTGGATTAATAACCATACAAAGATATTGTATGATACGGATATAATTGTGTTGAATTTAATGCAGCTTTTTACTCTTTTGTATTGTTGCGCTCCGTAGTTAAATCCGATAACAGGTTGTGCGCCGCTTCCCAAACCGGATATAGGTAATGCAATCAACTCCCGGACTGAATTTATAACTGTCATGATACCTACATATAAGTCTCCTCCGAACTGTTGCAGGGTGGAATTGCATAAAAACTGCACTACGGAGTTTGTAAATTGCATAACAAACCCGGAAGTTCCAAGTCCTATAATACGAAACACTCTATGTTTCTTTAATTTGAAACAGCTTATTTTTAACCTTAAAATGGCTTTCTTCCCTGTCAAAAACTGAAGAACCCATATAGCGGAAAAAAATTGTGAAATAATTGTCGCAAGCGCTGCACCCTGCACTCCCATATCAAGTACAAAAATAAAAATAGGATCAAGAATTATATTTGAAACAGCGCCAAAAACCACTGTCATCATGCCGATGCGACCAAAGCCTTGAGAATTGATAAAATGATTCATACCTAAACTGATCATGACAAAAATATTTCCCAACAGGTAAATTGAAATATACTGATCTGCATATGAATAGGTGTCATCACTGGCGCCCAAAAAGTATAACAAGGGCTTTTTTAGCAGCGAACATAGAATGGACAAAATAACACCGCTGCATACAAGCATTATAAACGAATTACCCATGATATTTTCTGCTTCTTTATAGTTTGAACGTCCCCGCTCAATTGAGCACAAAGGTGCTCCGCCTATACCGAATAAATTGGCAAAAGCTGCTACCATAGAAATAACAGGCAGGCATATACCAACCCCGGTTAATGCAAGGAATGCATTTTCAGGCATTTTACTTATGTATATTCTATCTACGATATTGTAAAGAACGTTGACCAATTGCGCCACAATCATGGGGATAGCCATGCTCAGGATATTTTTAACAACGCTTCCTTTTGAAAAGTCATTTTTAATTTCCATTAATAATGCCTCATTTCTAATGTTTAGATTTTAAATTTAATTTTAAATAAGTGAGTATTCAATATTGGATTTTATTGCTTGTGAATTGTTATGTCAAGTGAATCGAGAATTATCCAACTATAATTTTACTCTAAGAGATTATATCTTTTTCAAAAAAAATTGACGAAAAAAACTATATGTTGTATAATGTAACTAAATAGTTACTTAAAATCAAAATAACTTTGTATAACAAACAAAAATAATTTTCATACAAATAAAAATAGTTGTGCTTAGCAAATTAAAATAACCTTGCATAACCTTGCAAGGAATTTTTAAATGAAGTGTAATAACTAACTAGTTATTTACTAATAAGAAAAGGAGATTTTATCATGATAAACTATTGCGGAGTAGAGTTTAAAAATCCAATGGTTGTAGCTTCCAGCCCTTTAACCAGCAAAATCGAACGTCTTATTGAAGCTGAGAAAGCAGGCGCCGCTGCTGTCAGTACGAAATTGGCTTTTATAAGACAACCGTTTTACGGAAAACTCAGGATGCATACCTATCTCAATAACGGAAGCATTATTTGTTATGATAGGAGAAACGATATTGAAGAAAGTCTTAAACTCGTAGATGAGGGTAAGAAAAGAACATCGTTAAAAATATTTACAAATATAACCCATGATTCTCAGGATATGGATGGATGGGCTTATCTTGCCAAAAAGCATGAAGAAGCGGGAGCTGACCTGATAGAAGCGAATATGGTTTGTCCCAATATAGGTCTCTCAACCAAAAACATCCGTGGTGAAAGTGCAATCTCGGAACATGAACATGGAGGAGCCGTTACAGGACAGAATCCTGAGAGAATTGCACAAATAGTTAAGGTTCTTAAGGAGACGGTTAAAATACCAGTTGTAGTAAAACTTACGCCTAATGTAGCAGATATCGGTGTAACTGCAAAAGCAGCAGAAGATGCCGGCGCGGACGGAGTATGCATTGCAGGAGCGCAATCCTCACTTCCTCTTGTTGATATATATAATGAAGGAAAGCCTCAATATAGGCTTTTAAATGGTGTTTCACACGGAAGTTTGGGAGGACCTTCAACAAAGCTTATGTGCTTCTCTCTAGTAGCAAATATTGCTAAGAAGACTAACCTTCCGATTGTCGGAGGAGGAGGTCTGGAGACATGGCAGGATTGCATCATGATGATGATGTGGGGAGCTAAGCTCGTTACTGTTTGCACCGCTGCAATGTGGTATGGATGGGAAGTTATTACCAAGCAAGTTATTGGTATGGAAAAATACATGCAGGAAATGGGATACAGCGATTATAGCCAGATAACCGGTAAATCTCTTCAATATCTACGTTCTTCGAGCGAACTTGAAGCACTAAAAGGATGGGCTACTGTAAATGTTGAAAAATGCATAGGTTGCGGTAAATGTGAAAAACCGGCACATTGTGATGCAGTAAAAATCGTAAATAAAAAGGCTGTTATTGATCCGGAAAAGTGTTTAGGATGCGGCATATGCGAAGCTCTTTGTCCGACTAAAGCTATATCAATGTATGTTGCGGAATAATGCATGTTGCGGAATAATTAAATCCGGATAATGCAATAATTCAAGGTGTATAGGTAGATGACGGTTTCCGGCAGCATACGCTTGGATGACGTACACCTGGATGCCGGATGCTACCTTCCTATACACTAATATATTTTTTAAATATATTTTTAAATTTACTTCTGGAACATAGTTTACCTTCATGTTTACTTTAATTATGTTATTTAATTACGTTATTTTATTACTTTATAAATCAAACAAATTTCGTAAATTGTTCAGATAGATACATCTCTCAATTTTTAAGCGTTCTTCGATTTATGGAAATACTTTTCTCATTTTTTATGATTTGATAAATTTTTGGGAAATATTTATATTTTATATTATGATAAACTCAAATTATTTTCTGACGGTAAACCTTTTATTTAGCATGAAAAGGGAATGGTTTTGGTGTATCATATATATATGGGAGCATATTGTATTAATATAATAAATGTTATATTAATATATATTAATTAACAACAATTTTAGTCTCATATTATACGAATTATATTTATATTATGAATTATATAAATTATATGAGCTTGAAAATACTTTTATTAAAACTATTGTAAAACTTTTTGCAGCTGGGATAGACAAGGGTAGGGCAAAAAACGGAATGAAAACATAAAATTTGATAGAAAAAGGTGCCTTTTGTGAATAATAATGAGAAACGAATAATAGAGAAAATAACTGAAGCATTAAATCAAATTCTTAGTGGAAAGAAGACTGAGCCTATCCAATGTGAGAATTCCCCACAGTCATTGGGGATATTAATAAGAAAGACGAATGAAGTTATATGTTTTTTTTCTGAAATATTGGATTTTATACTTCCGTTATCCAAGGGGTTATTAAATGAAAATCTACCTCAAGGAAGTAATCCGCTTGTTTTTTTATTCAAAGAATTTCATACACATCTTAGAAAGTTTAAAAACGGAGTACATGAAATTAAAAGCGGGGTTAATGGAGGAATACATGAACTAGAGACCGGAGTTCATGAAGGAGTGCATGAACTAAAAAGCGAGGTTCATGGATTAGGAGAAAGTCATGTCCTAAAAGATACAAAAAACACTGGATGCAACGAAGATAAAAAGCAGAAATATGAAAGTAACGAAGATGAAATGCAGGAAGAGGTGCAGGTAACTGAATATAAAGAAAAGGAAGGAGATGGTATTGCAGATAAGTATAGAATGTTGCTGGAGAATGCCAGGGATATTATTTTGTTTATTAGTCCTGACGGATACATATTGGAAGCAAACAAGGCAGCTATAGATGCTTATGGTTACAGCAGGGACGAGTTGCTTTCGTTGAAAATATTTGACCTACATAATGAAAATAACAGTTTGGTTATAGAACAATATCTTAATGAATCAAATCATAGTGGAATCACCTATGAAACTGTTAATCTACGCAGGGATGGCAGTACTTTTCCTGTAGAAGTAAGTTCCCAAAGCGTTATAATCGGAGACCAACAAATCTTAGTTCAAATCATACGGGATATTACGGATAGAAAGCGTGTTGAAGAAAATCTTCGTTACTTTGCTTCGTATGATGCATTGACTGGGATTCCAAACAGAAGGGTTCTTGAAGAAACTTATAATGAAATGTTTGGACCTGCAAGCGATATTAGCTTTATGAAAAGAACAGGAGCTCTTATATTAATTGATATAGATAACTTTAAATTTATTAATGATACCTTTGGACACACGGTAGGAGATATGGTGCTTGTTAATCTGGTTTCAATATTGAAAAGAAATTTACGCAATGATGATCTTTTAGCACGTTTTGGCGGAGATGAATTTTGTGTTTTGCTGAAAAATGTAAATGTTCAACAAGCAAATATTATAGTGGAAAAATTAAGACGCGCTGTGGAACAATCAAGAGTATTGCTTGGAGAATCCGATATATCATTTGGATATACCATAAGCGTAGGAGTAGCTCCAATTCTAGGCGGAATGTTAGAATTCCAGGAAATTATATCCCGGGCAGATTATGCTCTTTATCAATCAAAAGAAAATGGCCGTAACCGAGTGTCCTGCATATCTAATGAACAAATATCAAAGGATAAGCTTGTAGAAACTAATAATATGATATTCCTTATAAACGAAGCACTTAATACAAACAGGATTGTTTTATATTTTCAGCCTATAGTTGAAATATCAACCGGAAAAGTCATTCATCATGAAGCGTTAATCAGAATATTGACTAAAACCGGTGAAATAATTTATCCTGGGAAAACACTGCCAATTGCTGAGCGCTTTGGTTTAATGCCGTTAATAGACAGACAAGTGCTCAAATTATCTTTTGAGGCATTAGAAAAATATCCTGAGCTCAAACTTTTTATTAACCTTTCGGGAGCCAGTATCGGTGATGATAGCATTGTTTCAATGATAGAAGAAAATATAAATAGGAGGAAATTTGATCCTTCAAGGCTTGGCTTTGAAATAGCGGAAACACTGGCAATGAAAGATTTTGCACGAGCCGAACTCTGGATTAAACAATTGCGTCAAAAAGGGTGCAGGTTTGCTCTGGATGATTTTGGAGCAGGTTTTTCTTCATTTTCATATCTTCAATACCTTTCCGTGGACTATGTAAAAATAGATGGCAGTTATATACGGGATTTGGACAGAAATTACAAAAACAGAGCTTTGGTACAGGCAATAAACATCGTTGCTCATTCTTTTGGCAAAAAGGTAATAGCCGAATTTGTAGAAAATAGTTCAATTTTAAATATTTTAAGCCAGGATAAGGTAAATTACGGTCAGGGATATTACCTCGGGCATCCAGAACCGGTGCCGAAATTTGAAAGTATCCCTGTATACATCGAAGGGAATAAAAAAGTGCGCGTTGAAGAGAATAAAAAAGCTGAAAAAAATAAAAAAGTTGACAAAAGATAAAATATCATTGACAGAATATAAAATATCATTGTCTGATTGGTGATATTTCCACATTGTAAGAACTTATCTAAAACTTATATAGATCTTAAATTTATATAGATCTTTAAACTTATATATTAAGTATGTTCAGATTAAGTATGTTGAGATGTTCGAAACTTATATTAAAACTTATATTATAAGTATCTTATCTTATAAGCCTCCATTATTAATAAGAGCCTCCATTATTAATAAGTATCTATCATACTACAAGTATATCCAGATGCTCGAACAAAATTTTAGTTCCGATTAAAGTTAGTATAATACCTCCTGCTAATTCTGCCTTACTTTTATATTTTATTCCGAATCTATTACCCATGATAACACCAATAAATGATATACCAAATGTGATAGTACCGATTATTGTGACTGAAGGCAGAATGGATACTTTAAGAAATGCAAAAGTTATTCCGACAGCTAATGCATCAATACTGGTAGCTAATGCAAGCACAAAAAGCTCCTTAATATCAAGTTGAGTATTACATTCAACGACTTCATCATCCTTCAGACCTTCAATGATCATTTTACCTCCGATGAAGGCTAACAAGATGAAAGATATCCAATGATCGTAGGCAGTTATATATTTTTCGAATCGATGGCCCAACAACCACCCTATGAATGGCATTCCTGCCTGGAATCCCCCAAAGAAAATCCCGATAATCACAGAATGATGATAATTTATTTTTTTCATACATAAGCCTTTGCAAAGAGCCACTGCAAAAGCATCCATTGATAAGCCAATAGCAGTTATCAACAACTCAGTTAATCCCATTTTATCCTCCAATTAGACTGAATAAACTTAAAAGCTCTTAAAAGCTCAAATATAAACGTAAACAAAATAAAACTTATGCAAAACATAACTTAAGTTTAAACAAAGCAAAGCTTAAATAAACAAAGCTTAAGCAAAACAAAACATTGGTAAAACAAAACTTTGGCAAAACAAATCTTTAGTAAAACAAAACGTTAGCAAAACAAAGCATTAGCCAAACAAAACATTAGCAAAACAAAGCAGGTACATCTTGTGTACCCGCTTTCTATATAAACAACACATGCACAGCTTTAAAAAGCTGCACATGAGTCTCATCCTATAAATTCCAAAATAATTAAACCATCAAAATAATAAAGTCAAGTTAAGTCACCAAAATAAATAAGTCATAACAATTTTCAGGTTATTAAATAAATTTAAAAACAAATAGCAAATAAACTAAATATACTAAATAAACAACTTCAACTAAATCACTTAAACAATTTACTGACTAAATACACAGTAAAACGACCACTAAAATTAGAGTGCTATAAATACAAAGTAAAACAAAACGCTACACTGCAAACGCTTTCTTTTAAATTAAAAAGCTGCACACCTTATACTTACATATTTTAATATGCCCATTTTATTTTCATTTTATTTTATTTATATTAATATGTGTTTATATCAATACAAATTTATATTAATATATATTTCTAATTCTAATTCTAATTTTGTTTATATTAGTGTTTATATTAATACATAATGTTTATATTAATGCAATCATAAAAGTTTTTTGTTAATTTAATACAGTCATAATAGCATACTTGTTTTTCAATGTCAACATGTTGTAAGGTTTTTAACCTGCATTTATACTGTATTTATTCGAAAAGTTTTGAAAATGTGCTTGAAATATTTAGAAAATTTACGAATTTGCTTGAAAATTTGCTCGAAACTTGTCATTTTTTTGTTCAGGCGTTTTTGTTTTCAGGTGCATTATTTATTCGCATTATGTATTCAGTTAGAATCTTTTTCGCTAATTACGGCAATTTGACTTTTGTCGATATTTTTTTTGCAATAAGGACAATAGTATTGGAGCTCTATAACGTGTTTGCAATCAGCATGTACCAATTTTTTATAACACTTTTTCAGGTGTTTTTGTCCCCATAATATTATACAGTTAAATAAATCATCTAAGTCTTTTCCGCTTTCTGTAAGAACGTATCGATAACGTGGCGGATGCTCCTGGTATAAAATCGGGACTATCAGTTCATCTTCTTCAAGGCTTTTTAAGCGATTGGAAAGGAGATTACTGGGGATTCCTTCTAATCTTTCCAATAGCGAGTTAAAAGTGTCATAGCCATTGGCTAGTTGGCGCAATATGAGCATCGTCCATTTATCTCCGATAATATTTAAAGTTTGCGCAATATTGCATGGGAAATTATAATGATTTTTCACTTTATTATATCTCCTTTCAAAATATATTTCTGCTTTTGTTTTTCATTATTTATTAAGTGTAAATATCAATACTTGCTAATAATTATTATATAATAATTGTTAGCGATATTTATTAGTGATTGGAGATTATAAGTGATTGGTTATTGGTAAAATATAATTTTGATTTCTATACATAAGTTCAGTTCGTTGGATTCAGAGTTTATTCTGTTGTTGAATTCAATGTTTGTTCTATTGCATTTTTCATAATATCCTTTGTAAGCATTCCCGGAGCGTAGCCATAGATATTTCCGTTTTTATCTATCAAAAAAGTAGTGGGGAATGCAGTGATGTAGTATTGCATTAAAACATCGCCGGTTTCATCAAATACTACAGGAAATGTATATCCATTTTCTTTTAAAAAGTTAATTACTCCTTCTTTATCTAATTCTTGTGTATAATATTTATTTTTTTCGCTGCGGGGATTTGCGACTCCTAGTATTATTACATCACCTTGGTTTTTGTTATACTCATTATATATTTCTTCAATATCAGGCATTTCCTCACGACAGGGAGGACACCAGGTTGCCCAAAAATTCAAAAATACTACTTTCCCTTTATAATCGGATAAAGTATGTTCATTGCCATATTGATCCACTAATGTAAAATCAAACGCAGGGATAGGTTCCCTTTCATTTTCGTCATTTTCTTCAATATCAGTTTCTTCTGGATTTGATTTTTCTTTGTTAGTGCTTTCTTCTCCATTAGCTTCTTCTTTATTAGCTTTATTAGCTTTTTCACCATTGGTTTTGGCTCCGTTTGTTTCAGTATTAATGTCATTATTGGTATCTATATTGGAATCGGAAGAATTTTTTTCATTTAGCGAATCATTATTACTGTTATTATCTGCAGTGTTTGGTTGTTGGGCAATGTTGTTATCTTCGTGTTGTGATGTGTTATTATCACCCTGTTGTGACGCGTTATTGTTATTTTGCTGTGAAATGTTGTCATTATCTTGTTGCGCATTATCTTGTTTCGTAGTATTACTGCTATTTTGTTGTACTACGTTGCTACGTGGATCAAGTGTGTTTAAATATCCGGATATGCTGTTCATCCATCCTGTAAAAGTCATAATTCCTATTAAGATCAGGATAAATCCTCCTGTTTTTACTGTATATTTGACTAATTTTTGGTGTTTGCGCAAAAAGTCTAATGCCTGAGTGGTGAACAATCCTAGCAAAAGGAAAGGAATGATGAAACCAATTGAATATATTAGTACAAGCATATTTCCTATAAGAGAATTTCTTGCACTTGAAGCCAGAATAAGTACGGAAGATAACATTGGACCTATGCATGGTGTCCAGGCAAAGCTGAATGTAAAGCCCATTACTAGTGCTACCAATGGATTTACGCTTTTATTACCTGGATCATAGTTGATCCGTCTTTCTCGATTTAGGAATTTAAAGTCAAAAATACCTATTTGAAAAAGACCTAGAACAATGATAATTATACCGCCTATGCGGGTAAATAACAGTCGATTGTTCTTAAAAAAGGTTCCTATGGCAGTAAAGGACATGCCTAAAGTGAAAAAAGCAAAGGAAATTCCTAATACAAAACAAATGGTATGTAAAAAAACTTTTTTTCTATTGTAAGCAATTTTTCCGCCTGCTTCAATTCCTTTGGTATTACCTGAAAGATAACTCATATATACGGGTATTAAGGGAATAACACACGGTGAGAAGAACGATAGAACACCCTCTACAAACACCATGATAAAACTAATATTATCTTTTGATATTAATGATTCAAACATAATTTTCACTCCTGTATTAATTTTGCTATTGCGTTATTTTGATCCAGAGTTAGTTATAAATAATTATAATACAGATAAATTTAAAAAGTCAAGTAAATTTATTAAATAAAGTTACATACATCTAAGTAAATATTATATATAGGCACATATAGGCGCTTATTAATAAATATTTTATTGGGTAAATAATACTATATATAGTAGCATAAGAGAGCAATGTTGGTTAAAAAGAAGTTGATCTAGAATTGATATTTGATACCTAACAATGAACAAATAGTTTCAGGGATTTTTTGAAGTGGGACCTGAAATTCAACGGCTCCGATATTATAAGCAACTTTTGGCATCCCATATACTATGGAAGTTTTTTCATCCTGTCCGATAGTTCTGGCTCCTTTATTTCTCATGGCAAGCAATCCTTTGGAACCATCATGTCCCATTCCGGTAAGAATAATACCTATTGCGTTTTTGCCGCATACTTTTGACACTGATTCAAACAAAACATCAATAGAAGGACGATGGCCACTTACTTTCTCGCCCATAAAACACTCAACCTTATACGTACTTCCTTCTTTTACAACTATCATGTGCTTTTCGCCAGGTGCTATTAATACTTTTCCTGTCTCTATACAATCTCCTGTTTCAGCTTCTTTGACATCAAATTCAGTTGTATCATTTAATCTTTCGGCAAACATCTTGGAAAAGACAGGCGGTATATGTTGTACTATCACAATACCGGGTATATTCTTTGGTAAAGATCTTAAAATGGTGTAGATAGCTTCAGTACCGCCGGCAGAAGCTCCAATTGCTATTATTTTAAAATCCGCCCTATTACTATTGTTATAACTGTTGCTGCTTCTATTGTTGCAGCAATTGCTACTGCTATTATTACTGCCATTGTTACTTATATTGCTATTGCTCGTGATATTTGCGTTACAACTATTTGTTTTATTTATTAAGTTATAATTATTGCCGAAGCTTTTATAAGCATCCATTCTGGCTATTCCTTCCTAAATTAGTGATTATTTTTATTTCCTGCTATTTCCCTAAATATATTGATATCTTTTTCAATTCCTGGCTATTATTATAATTCTCAAGGAAGCTAAAAACAGCCTATTTTTACACAAATTAATAGGAATTAACACAAATTTATTTACATTAATTAACTCATATTAATATTAATATTTATCCAAGAATTTTTGTACTTGTTCAAATGAAATTTTAATATAAGTGAAATTTTAAAGTAAATAGAATTTTATTACTTTTTATTATTTGAGTATTTGAGAACGTATGATACGTGTCTTTTTAAATATGTCGGGACGGTGTGTCAATGTCTGTGTATAAATGTCTGTCTATATATACTTGATTCAATGTACATATATGTGAGCGAAAGTTTGACGACCATCACATAAACTGCTAATTTTAGTAAATAATATAATTGCATTCAGATTTATTATAAATGCATCTATTTAAATTTATTTGTAAAAAACTAGTATTTATAAGAAAGGGATGTTAAATAATGACAGTGAAAAATGCTATGACTGCTGATTTTTTGCGTTCCGCCTATGGTGGAGAAAGTATGGCACATATGAGGTACCTTATTTGGGGTGATATGGCTGATAATGAAGGAATGCCTAATATCGGAAGACTATTCAGAGCTATAGCTTATGCAGAGTGGGTACATGCAGATAACCACTTTAAAGTTTTAAAAGATAAGGTTGGTGATGCAAGCGTAGCTGCAGGAGCTGTTTTTGGAGCCGGTAAAACGGTTGATAACCTTCAAGGTGCAATAAACGGTGAATTGCACGAAGTTGAACAAATGTACCCTGTATATTTAAATACAGCCCGATTCCAAGGTGAAAAAGGTGCTGAAAAATCATTTCACTATGCATTGGAAGCTGAAAAGATACATGCAAAGCTTTTTGAAGAAGCGCAACGAGCAGCAAAGCAGGGTAGAGACATGAAACTAGAAACCGTTTATGTATGTCCTATTTGCGGACACACAGTCAAAGATAATTTACCCGATACATGCCCTATATGCGGAGCCAAAAAAGAAATGTACAAACATTTTTAAATAGAGGGACGGTTCTTTTTTAGACAGGGGGACGGTTCTTTTGTCTTTTTTTAGACAGGGGGACGGTTCTTTTGTCTTTTTCAGACAAAAGAACCGTCCCCCTGTCTCTCTCTCTGTCTCTCCCCTGTCTTTGAAGAACTATCCCCAAGTTTGAAAAAATATGATATAATTACCTTATTATGCCTAATGTTGTACATATGTGAGGTGAATCTATTATGTTGGAAGTCAAAAATTTGTCTAAGGCTTTTGGCAACGTAATAGCTGTCAATAACATAAGTTTTTTTGTGGGAAAAGGTAAGGTATTTGGTCTTGTGGGAGAAAACGGCGCAGGCAAGACTACAACTATAAGGTTGCTTGCAACAATGCTTAAACCTACTTCAGGAACTGCTGTTTTAGGAGGACATGATTTAGTACGAGAACCTGAGAAAGTAAGAGGAATTGTAGGTATATTATTTGGAGGTGAAAGCGGGCTTTATGACAGGCTTACTGCTGCTGAAAATATAGCATATTTTGGAGAGCTCAATAATATGGATAAACATACACTGAAAGAGAGAATCAAACAGCTGACAAAAATTTTTGAAATGGAGGAATATATCAATAGAAAGACAGGATCTCTTTCAAAAGGAATGAAGCAGAAAGTTGCATTTGCTCGTTCCATTGTTCATAATCCTGAAATAATGCTTTTCGATGAGCCGACTTCCGGGCTGGACGTAACTGCAATCAGGAATGTTCATGAGTTTATTGAAAATTGTAAAAATGAAGGAAAGACAATAATTTTTTCAAGCCACAGCATGGTAGAAATTGAAAAACTGTGTGATAAGATAGGTATTATTCATAAAGGTAAACTTGTAGATGTAGGGACTGTTAGTGAGCTGCTGGAAAAGCATAATGAGAATACACTTGAAAATGTTTTTGTAAAATTGGTAGGTGATAAAAATGAATCTTAAGCATGTTTGGATAGTATTTAAGAAAGAAGTAAAAGACATTGCCAGGGACAGAAAAACGATATTAACAAACATCTTGGTTCCGATAGTTTTAATGCCTCTGCTGTTTTATCTTTTAGGTGGTGGTATTGAAAGGATGGGAAAGGATATAACTGAAAATATAACAATTGCGCTTTCTGTAAGTTCTGACACAGAAGAGATAAGAAACCTGCTTAAAAATGATATATTTGCCGGAAATCCTAATATCAAGCTCCTTGAAGCAGTTGAAGATCCTGAAGAAGCTGTCAGAAGTGAAAGAGTCAGATTTGTAATTGACGTGGATAAAGACTATGCCAAAAAACTTGAAGATGGTTTACCTTTTTCTATTACAGTAACATATGATCAATCAAACACTAAATCAAGTGGAAGTTACAGGATTATACTTGACTCTATTAATGAATATAATCAGAAGATTGTTAAAGAAAGACTTAAAAATTTAAACATAGATATAAATATCTTAGAACCCACTAAAGTTATTCAAAAAAATGTTGCTAAAGAAAAAACCGGCGGCAATATGATGCTTATGATGATGTTGCCTATGTTAGTATCAATCCTTATGGCGGTTGGTGGAATTCCTGCTGCAACTGATCTTGTAGCCGGTGAAAAGGAGAGGGGTACTTTGGAGCCGCTGTTAACCACCCAGTCTGGACGTGTTTCCATACTTTTGGGAAAATATCTTACGGTAACTGCATTTTCAATTGTTTGTGTTATTTCCCAATTTATTGGTGTAGCTATAGGCTTCAAAATAAGTCCCAATTTTTTAATAATAGGTGGCACCGGGACAAATAATGGTTTTAATATACCACCGTTAGCTTTATTGTTAATAGTTATTATAACTATCACACTGGGAATGTTTTTTTCAGGAATACAGCTAGCTATCAGTACATATGCTAGATCCTTCAAAGAGGCTCAGACCTATTTATCGTTTCTCATGATAATTGCAATGGTACCTGCTTATGCAACCATGATGCTTCAACCTGGAGATGTTAGATTATACATGTTTTTTATACCGTTATTAAATGTAATTGCCTCACTAAAAATGGTACTTGGAAATATCATTAACTATACATATCTTGGAATTGCCTTTGGTACTTCCATTATATATGTAGTAATATCTCTAATCTTTGCAGCGTCATTATTTAATAAGGAAAAAGTGCTTTTCAGGAACTGAGAAAAGACAGTGGCACAAGATGAGATTAAGATAAGATCATAAAATCAAGATAGGATCAAGACAGGATAAGATTAGGACAGGGGCAGACAAAAGACGGTTCTGCGTTGGATTTTTCAAAATTGGCTCTTTTTTCAACAGTATCGAACCGTTTCCCTGTCTTTTTATTTTTTTAAATACTCTTTACAAATGCAATTATATCCGTTATACTAAAAATATACCATACGGGGGTATATTACGTTTAAATTTTAAACTCGTTTATGCTTTTAGAATTTGAGTTATTCATTTTATTTTAATTAATAAATGCCTATTATGTTATTTATTATTTATTATTTATTTACATAGTAATTTGGTCATTTTTATGCAATTTATAATATTCTATAAAATAGTGTTTTTTTATACAAAATAGTTTTACGCTAGGAGGTTGCTGATGTTAGTTATGAATAATAAAAAAAGCAATTTTATTAAAGCAAATCGCATTTTTTCTCCTATCAGAGAATATGCGTGGCTTTTTACTGTACTTGTGGCGATAGGAGGACAATGGGTTCCTAAGCTAGGATTACTTGTTTTGTTTGTAATGATAAGCTTGATGGTAACTGCATTTTTTAACGGTAGATATTGGTGTGGAAACATATGTCCACATGGAAGCTTATTTGATAAGCTTTTATTACCAATAAGCAGAAATATGAAAATACCGTCTTTTCTAAAATCAAAAGTGTTTATTATAGCGTTTTTTATCTTTTTCATGTTCAATTTAATCCGAAGGATTGTTAATGCTGCTTCTTGGTGGGGAACCCTTGATTTTTTGGATAAGGTGGGATATATTTTTTCAAACACATATCTGATAGTTTTAATTGTAGGTGGCATATTGGGTGTAGTAATTACGCCAAGAACATGGTGCCAGTTTTGTCCAATGGGCACATTCCAAAAGATATCCTATAAGTTAGGTGTCCTGACAGGAGTTACCAAAAAGACTGAGAAGAAGATAACAATAGAGGATAAAGAAAAATGCCGCAAATGTGGTAGATGTTCAAAAGTCTGCCCGTTCCAACTAAATCCTCATATGGAGTTTTCTGATAATAATCAATTTGATAATATAGACTGCATAAAATGTGCTACGTGTGTAAAAAATTGCCCGATTGGCATATTATCGTTGAAAAACAAAAAAGAGATGGTTTTCAAATAAAAATGTTAGTAGTATAGTATAATTATATAAAGTTTTTAATTTATTTAATATAAATTTTAATTATATTTTAAAAAACATTTAAAAAGCATTATTTTGATATTAACACTATTGAGATATATTTAAACCAACATTTTTGCGATGTGAGATAAATAGACATAAGGTAGGTAGTGATTTAATCATGTATAGTTTTATGAATGACTACAGTGAAGGAGCTCATCCTCGTATATTGGAAATGTTAATGAAATACAATTTTGAGCAAAATGATGGGTATGGAGAGGATATACATTGCGCAAAGGCTAAGGAATATATAAAAAGATTTGTTCAAAAAGATGATGTGGATATACATTTTATTCCAGGGGGTACTCAAACCAATTTACTGGTCATTTCCTCCTTTTTAAGACCTCATCAATGTGTAATTTCTGCTGATACAGGGCATATTAGCGTCCACGAAACAGGTGCAATTGAAGCTACAGGGCACAAAGTAGTTACTGCACCGTCTGTGAATGGCAAGCTTACACCTGATGCAATACAAGAAGTATTGGATTATCATGCAAACGAACATATGGTACAACCTAAAATGGTCTATATATCTAACTCTACTGAATTGGGTACTATATATACCAAAGAAGAATTAACCGCAATACATAATATTTGCAAGAATAAAGATTTAATTCTATATCTTGATGGCGCACGTATCGGATCAGCTTTAACTTGTAAATTAAATGATATGCAGTTAAAAGATATTGCTGAACTTACAGATGTATTCTATATAGGCGGAACAAAAAATGGCGCCTTATATGGAGAAGCTCTAGTCATATGTCGAGAAGATTTGAAAAAAGATTTTCGCTACTTAATTAAACAACGGGGTGCTTTGCTGGCTAAAGGTTTTATACTGGGAATCCAGTTTGAAGCGCTTTTTCAAGACAATCTTTATTTTGAACTTGCTGCAAATGCCAATATGATGGCAGAGAAAGTAGCAATGATAATTAAAGAGCATGGATATTCATTCTATGTACCTCCTTGCACGAACATGATATTTCCAATTCTACCTAACAAACTACTTGATGAATTATCAAAGGAGTTTAAATATTTGATAGAAACAAAAATGGACGAAGAACGCACTGTAATTCGACTTGTCACATCCTGGGCAACTCCCCATGAAGCGATAACTCAGCTAGAGAAATTTTTTATGAGACAGGCGAGACAGGGGGACGGGGCGAGACAGGGGGACGGTTCTTCTGTCTAAGATAAGATGAGACAGAGGGACGGTTCTTCTGTCTAAGACAGTCTGAGACGATGAAGATGGGACAAGGGGACAGTTCTTTTGTCTAAGACAGTTTGAGTCGAGATACGGTCCCTCTGTCTTCTAAAACAAAGGGAAGAACGAAATCGCCATCACGACAGCTTTCGAGCTTTGATAAAAAGCAAATAAGAACAAAAAAAGAAAAGTATGTCCTTTCAAAGTATTGTTTAAATATTAAAAAATAAAAACCAAAAAGAGACATACTTTTCATATTTATGGTTATAGCATGATAACTATAGCATATAACATAAGAATAATACAATGCATTATTAAATTAGCCAGCTTTTCTCCTACCTTCTGATGTAAGATTTTAGATATATAAATCTTTAAAATCAGAAGGGTGTGATAAGTAAGACTGGGAATCGTCCTTATGTCTCAGGACAGGAGAACCGTCCCCCTGTCTCATGCTTATGTCTCAGGACAGGAGAACCGTCCCCCTGTCTCATGGGAGAACCATTCCCCTGTCTCATGCATGCTTCAGACAAGAGAACCGTCCCCCTGTCTACCCCCAGACAAGAGAACCGTCCCCCTGTCTACCCCTGTCTACTGTCTATACTTTTGGTATTGTAGCGAAACCTTTCTCTAGGTCTTCGTCAGTAGGGATGTAATCAGTCATTGTTCCTTCGTTATAGCTTATATATGCTGCCAAATCGAAGTATCCTGTTCCTGTTAATCCGAAAATAATGGTTTTCTTTTCTCCGGTTTCCTTGCATTTGAGTGCTTCATCTATAGCTACTTTTATTGCGTGAGCTGATTCCGGAGCAGGAAGGATACCTTCGCGACGGGCAAATAAGGTGGCTGCTTCAAACACCTTGGTCTGCTCTACTGCACATGCTTCTATATAGCCATCATGATATAGTTTCGAGATTATTGGGCTCATCCCGTGATATCTAAGACCTCCTGCATGGTTTGGTGATGGTATGAATCCTGAACCCAGTGTGTACATTTTTAAAAGAGGTGTTGTTCTTCCGGTATCACCAAAATCATAGGCATATTTTCCTCTTGTCAAAGATGGACAGGAGGCAGGTTCAACACCAATGATTCTTACATTGCTTTTGCCTTGTATTTTTTCGCCAATGAAAGGCGCTATCAAACCGCCAAAATTGGATCCGCCGCCTACACATCCTATGATGATATCTGGTCGAATATCGTATTTTTCACAAGCAATTTTAGTCTCCTGACCAATGATGGATTGATGTAACAATACATGGTCAAGTACACTGCCAAGCACGTATCTACAATTTTTTGTTTTCATAGCGACTTCTATGGCTTCGGATATAGCGCAGCCTAAAGAGCCGCTTGTGTTGGGGTTTTCTGCCAATATTTTTCTTCCTGCTTCAGTTGTATTGGAGGGTGAAGGTATTACTTTTGCGCCATATGTTTCCATAACGGCTTTGCGATATGGTTTTTGTTCTGCGGAAATTTTTACCATATATACGGTTAGATCGATATTATAATACGCACAAGCCATGGATAAAGCAGTACCCCATTGACCGGCACCTGTTTCTGTTGTTAAACTTGTAATCCCCTGTTCTTTTGCATAATACACTTGAGCCGCTGCTGAGTTCAATTTGTGGGAACCGGATGTATTTGAGCCTTCGAACTTGTAATATATCTCCGCAGGTGTATCTAACTCTTTTTCCAAGCAATAAGCTCTTACCAGCGGGGAGGGACGATACATTTTGTAAAAATCAAGAATTCCTTTGGGAATTTCAATATATTCGTCAGTAGTATTAAACTCTTGCTTAACCAGCTCAGTGCAAAAAAGCTGATTAAGTTCTTCCTGAGTACAAGGCTTCATTGTAGCTGGATTGAGAATAGGATCCGGCAACTCTTTCATTACTGCTTTCATATTATACCAGTATCTAGGCATTTCATTTTCTGATAAGTAAATTTTATAAGGTATAGCTTTCATATGTTTCATTCCTTTCTATATTAATATTTAATCTTTTTGTAGTATTCTGATATTAAGTTAATGTTTAGCTCACATTTATTTATTAATGTTTATTAGTATTAATATCATTACAAATTATTATGATAAATAAAAAAGTCTTCATCCTAACATAGGACAAAGACTTTTATTTCTAATCTCTGCGGTACCACCTAAATTGCGTAGAAACGCCTCTCATTTCCATGTACTTACATACATGCTTCCTTGATAACGGGTGAAGTTCCCGCCCGGCATACTTTTCCGCAATCTAAACTAAAACTTATCCAAACTCTATATCCAAAATTAAATCATACGTTTTGTTTCTATAATCTGAATCTGTTCTCCGATAAACTTATACGTTATGCTCTGATAAACTTACATCTAATGATTAATTATATATTTTTTGATTATATAATTTAAATTATATACTCTCTGTTCATGCGGAATTTCAGCCAAGTCCTCCTGAGTCCATTCGCTGTAAGCTTTATCATCGCAATCCCACCGCCTGCGACTCTCTTGGGATAAAGACCTTACGCTACTATTCTCAGTCATCGGTTTAAGCCAAATTATTAAATTTTATAAAACGCTTTAAAAAACAGTTTTATAAAATTGTCTTACTGTCGTACATATTAAACGATTGTACATTAAAACTAACTGACAAAACAATGGATAAATTTAAAAATATGATATCTTAAAAAAGAATAACTGTCAATAGAAAAAATTTTATTTCAGCAAAACCTTTTGACAAAAACGGCATATATATGTATAATAATTAGAAATGTATAATAATTCGAAGTGTTCAAGGTCAAAGTCGAAATCAAAATAAATGTTTTGCTTTATAGCCCCGATTAGTCTTTAATATACTCGCAACAAATGAAGAATAATAGAATGGATAAATAAAAATAACTATTTAAAAAAGTAAAATAAAATAAAGCAAAATATAGCTTCAGTTAAAAAATAAAGGTGTTATTAAAAAATATAACGGTGGTATTATTAGGGTAAAATTCTTATTGGGGTGTGATTTTAGTTAAGTGTACAAACCGTGCATTAAGGGGAGATTTTTTATTCAAGTATGTAACCCATGCGTTTAGAGACAACTTCTTAGTCAGGAGTGTGGACTGTATATTTGCGGACACCTTTTATTCAGGTATGTAAACCATACATTTAGATGCAGCTTTTGTTCATGTATATAAACCATGTACGTAAAGGTAATAACGGGAACGCATCTGTGGTTCTTTATAGCTGTCATTTCCCATAGATGTTTTTTAAACTATATGTATTGTGATGATTTTACATTATTTGGATAATAGCACAGGACAAAAACATACAAACAAGGGAAATTATACAAAAAGAAATTATATAAAATTTTATATATAATAAAGTAATACATTGATTATGAATAATACATTATTATGAATAATACATTGATTACAATTGAGAGTTGAATAAATAGCCAGGGTGGAGGATGGATTTTGATCAAGTATATTATCAGAAAATTTATAAAGGACTACCAGAACGTAAATAATGTACATGTAAGAGAATCCTACGGCATATTATCCGGAGTGATGGGTATTAGCTGTAACCTGTTCTTGTTTTTGCTTAAGCTGTTTGTGGGGTTATATATTAACAGTATTGCCGTAATTTCGGATGCATTCAATAATTTTAGTGATTTTGGGTCATCGCTAATAACTATACTAGGAGCCAAATTCAGCAGCCGGCCGCCGGATCGTGGTCATCCTCACGGCCATGGAAGATATGAATATATTGCGTCTTTAGTAGTTTCATTCATGATCTTCATGGTTGGTTTGCAGATAGTCAGAAGTTCAATTGATAAGATTATTAATCCCGAAGATGTACAATTAAATACGCTTTCAATAATAATTCTATTAGTTTCTGTTTCTGTAAAAATTTGGATGTTCCATTATAATAAATACATTAGCAAAATAATTAATTCAAGTGTTAATAAGGCCGCGGCTTATGACAGCTTGAATGACGCAATTGCTACCGGTACTGTGCTCATAGCGACTACCGCAGGTAAATATGTTGATTTTCCTATGATTGACGGTTTAATAGGTCTAACTATTTCGCTTCTTATCATTTATACAGGTTTTAAAATTGCAAGGGATTCTGTAAATTTGCTTCTTGGATCATCACCGGATCCGGAGCTTATCGAAAAAATAAACACTTTGGTTCTCAAAGGTAAGTACATTAAAGGTACCCATGATTTGAAAGTTCACGATTATGGTCCGGGAAATATAATTGCATCGATACATGCCGAGGTTTCGGATGATGTGAATATAGTTGATGTACATTCGGAAATTGACAATATAGAAAAAGAAATAAAAAAAGAATTAGGTGTTAATATCGTAATCCACATGGACCCAGTTGAATGAGATACGGTTTATAATCAATGTTATACTTAGCTTATAATCAATGTTATATTTAGCTTATAAGCAATATTTTATTTGGCTTATAAGCAATATCATAATGACTTATAAGCAATGCTATATATGGCTTATGAGCAATATTTCATTTCTTGCTTTAACAATAATATTGCCACAATTATCTTACCAAATTAATATTACTAAAATATAATTGCCTAACTAAATAAAATAATACTACCAAAATAATATTGCCAAAGTAAAAAAATAATATAACCAAAATAATAATATTACTATTGCCAAACTTAAGTTTCTCATCTTAGCAATACAGAATGATGAACACTTGTACAGGGTAGTACTTTAATGTAATGAGATCTATATTCATAACCTTCGTATCTTGCGATCAAAGTATAATATCCGGGCGGAATATCTTCAAAAGTAAAGTTACCGTTATGATCAGATATAGTTTCATGAACAGGGAAGAACCCTTCATGACCAAAGTACAAGTAAATTTTAACGTTTCTAAGTATATTTCTGTTTCTTTCCAAATAAGTAGTTCCGGTTATTTTTGAGGAATAATTTTTGTTGTCATGAAGATGTATGTGAATATTTTGTGCATTAACTTGTACCGGATTAACATCAACATTTTGCTCCTGTTCAAGATCTTGGGAATTGAACTGAAGACTTTCTTTTTCAATTATATTTTTTATTCCAAGAGTGTCTTTTTTTGAAATTTTTCCGTTTCCCATTTCGGGAACTTCCTCTTTCATGGTTTCCTCAGTATTTTCAGTATTTTCGGTATTTATTGTCTCCTCATACAATTTTTCCTGCAATTTCATTACTCCTTTCTATATAATTGAATTTTACAAAATATGGTTATATAGAATTCTTTATAATTTTCACAACTGTTTTTTTATCATTTTTATAACTGTCTTTACATAATCCTTATAACTATATCTTTATAACTATAGCTATAACTTTAACTTTAACTATAACTTTCCTTTATAATCTTCATAACTATCTCTTGTCATGTTTTTTTTGCAGAACAGTTTTGTCATGCCTTTATACAGCCTTTCAGTACATAATATTATTAATTTTATGTAAAGTGTTACAGATTACGAAAAAATTTTAAAATTATTTAATCAAATTCTTTCACATAATTTCATATACTTTAATATTAAATTAAAATATTAAATTAAGTTTCATATGCTTTATATTAAGTTTCATATAAATCTAAATATGGAATTAAATATAGAATTAAATATAGGTTGAGAATCCTTATACATAAACAATATTCATAAGGCGGCGAAATTGATTATGGGGAATGAATTCTTTACATTCAGGGAATATATGAGAAAAGATCAGGAGCTTTTGACTCCTTCTGCTGAAGATTATATGGAAATGATATACAGGCTCTCACAGGAGAATGGTTTTACCAGGGTGAATGACCTGGCTTCAGCCTTAAATGTTCAACCACCGTCAGTAACCCGAATGATACAAAAATTAGCCGAATTAAACTTGATAAAATATGAAAAATATGGCGTTATCATGCTCCAGCCTTATGGCATTGAAGTTGGAAGGTCATTGTTGGAACGCCACAACTTGATAGAGAAGTTTTTAAAAATGCTAAATATAAACGAAGGCTTACTGGAAGAAACAGAAAAAATCGAGCATACTATCAATGATGATATTTTAAAAGGAATCAAAGATTTGGTAAGTTTTTTTACAGATTATCCTGAAATACTTGCAAAATTCAATGAATACAGGAAATCCGAATAGGATCCCTAAAAATTAAAGATTCTAAAAAAGATTCTAAAAATCGTAGCTGTTATAAAACAAATGGTAATTGCCACAACCGTAGGAATAAGTACTCCAAGAGCCGTCCATTTCCAGCTTCCTGTTTCTTTTTTGATTGTAAGTATTGTTGTGCCGCAAGGCCAGTGTAACAAACTGAACAGCATGGTGTTGAGAGCAGTAAGATAAGTCCAGCCGTTATCAAGCAAAATTTCCCTTAATGACTCAATGCTTTCAAATTCTATCATAGAGCCCGTGGAAAGGTAAGACATTAATAATATGGGAAGTACAATCTCATTAGCGGGAAGCCCTAAAATAAAAGCCGTTATAATAAATCCATCCAAACCTATAAATTTTGCAAAGGGGTCAATAAAAACAGCTATGTGGTTCAGAATACTTGAATTTCCTACCTGGATGTTTGCCATTAGCCAGGTTATTGCACCTGCAGGAGCAGCCACCGTTATAGCTCTCGATAGTACAAAGATTGTTCTGTCTATTATTGAAGTATATAAAACCCTTCCTATTTGAGGCATCCGATAAGGAGGAAGTTCAAGGGTAAAAGTTGAGGGAATGCCTTTCAATATGGTCTTGGACAGCAAATAAGAAACCAGTAAAGTTATGAATATACCTAAGACTATTAACCCTGCTACAGATAAAACTGAAAGTATTAGGCTGCTACCTCCGTTTACAGCAAGGAAAACCATGGAGATAGCTATTAAGGTAGGGAATCTGCCGTTACAAGGTACAAAATTATTTGTTAAAGTTGCAATAAGTTTCTCCCTGGGAGAATCTATTATCCTGCAGGCAATTACACCTGCCGCATTGCAACCGAATCCCATGCACATAGTAAGGCATTGTTTTCCATGTGCGCAGGCTTTTTTGAACAAATGGTCAAGGTTAAAAGCAACCCGCGGTAGGTACCCCAAGTCTTCAAGTATAGTGAATAAGGGAAAAAATATCGCCATTGGGGGGAGCATAACGGATACAACCCAGGCTACTGTTCTATATATACCAAGTATTAGCAACCCGTGTAGCCATTCGGGAAAATTCATATTCTTAAACCATAAAGTAAGTTTATCTTCTATTTTGAAAAGAAAATCTGCGATGACTGACGAAGGATAATTTGCTCCTTTTATAGTAATCCACAATATTATACAAAGCAATAAGATCATTAGAGGGATACCAAAGCCTTTTGATGTAATATAGTTATCAACTATTCTGTCCCTGTTTAGTTTATTCTTATCTTCCCTGACATATTTTTCTTTTATAATTTCAGCTCTCTTATAGATACTTTCGGAAATTAAATCCCTGAGAGCTTTCCTTTTGATACCGTCTGAAGCTAAACCTGCATACCCGGATTCCCCAAGTATATCTATTAATTTATTCTTCAATTTGTCTTGTAATATGCAGACATCAATTGATAAGTTACTGCATATGGAATCCAATAATTTTTTGTCACCATCGAGAATTCTCAAAGCTAGCCATCTGGAATTTATCCCGGTGCCGGTATTTATTCCGTTATGGGTCTTTGCTCCGTTAATTCTTTCTCCTTTAGAGAGAATTTCCTCAACCAGAGGCTGTATTATTTTAAGTCTGTCTTCTATAATTTGGTCGTAAATAACCGTTTTGGGCGATGGAACAATCTTTTTTTCACAAACCTTATATATAGTATCTTTGAGTTCCTTTATACCCAAACCCTTCCTTGCAGCGCACGGGACAACAGGAATTCCTAATTCTTCCGAGATGCCTTTCGAGTCTATAATTATATTTTTCTTTCTTGCTTCATCAATAAGATTTATACAAAGTATTACATTATTTGTAAGCTCCATTACCTGGTAAACGAGATTAAGATTTCTCTCCAGGCAAGTTGCATCTACAACTACAATTACGGCATCAGGATTACCAAAACACAAGAAATCTCTTGCTACTTCTTCCTCTACGGATGAAGCAAAAATCGAATAAGTGCCGGGGAGGTCCACAAGAATGAATTCTTTCTCATTATATGTGAATTGTCCTTTTGCATTTACTACTGTTTTACCGGGCCAATTACCTGTATGCTGATGAAGTCCTGTAAGCACATTAAAAACAGTGCTTTTGCCGGTATTAGGGTTACCGGCAAGTGCGATAACATATCGGTCATCAGTTTTTTCAATTTTGAATAAATCTTTTAAAGCGGTGCTTTTTGTGGATTGAAATGTTAATCCCATATATTTTAACCTCCTAAAAACTCACAAGTAAGCGTCTTGTACATCTTACATCTGTTTACATATGTTGGACATCTTAAGCGTATCTTTTGATTTAGGCACAATGTAAAATCTAATAAGGTGTTAACAAGGTGTAACCAAAACCAAGGAAGCTTCTTCTTTCCGCAGAGCTATCATAGCACCTCTTATGTTATAAACCGTAGGATCTCCTGAAGGTCCATGCCGCACCACCTCTATTCTGGCCCCTTTTGTTAAACCGATGGCCAGCATTCTTTCTCTTAGCATTCCATCCGATAATAAGTCTTTAACTATAGCATGATTGCCTGCCGGAATATCATTAAGCCTTGACATTTTGCATACCCTCACCTTACATGGTTTCATAAAACTAATTTTGTTACCTGAAGCTAACTTTAATATAATTTATGCCGATAAAAACGGAACGGTGATTGTACTTGAAGAAATTATTGTTTTTCCATGCCAATTATTTGTCAAAGCAGGTCAGTTATTCGTCAAAGCAGTTTGAACCTTTTTATTGATATTCTTCTTATTTTTTTATTGATGTAAGGATTATTAGGTATTTTTGAATTCAGTATAAAATTTTTATTAATTTTAATTAATTAGTTTGGATTTGTTTAAAACCGACACAGTCAAGCATGCATTATCTTGACATCGGCTTTTAATTGATTTTAGATAAACATAACTGTTTGTTTATGTTAAAATAAGAGGGGAATATTTAAAAACATATTATATTATGCAGGGATAGGGGTGTATTTAATTTAGGCATAAAGTGCTACTGTGAAACGGCAAAACAGATTTTAGGTTCAACAACAATTTAAGGAATTAAATACGCCCATATTAATTTAATATTTAAATATTTAATTGAAAGGGGATATATTCTTATGGATGTAAGCCTCAAAAATTTACTTTTTGCTTTTGGAATAACATTGTTGGCGGGTCTGTCTACAGGAATTGGAAGCACACTGGCTTTTTATACTAAAAAAACAAACGAAAAATTCTTATCTGCAGCATTGGGGTTTTCTGCAGGTGTGATGATATATGTCTCTTTCGTAGAAATATTTGCAAAAGCAAAGGAATCCTTAATTGCCTCATATGGGGAAACTAAAGGATACTGGATTACAACAATAGCATTTTTTGCAGGAATAGCATTGATCGCTTTAATCGACAAATTAGTACCGGATGAAGAAAACCCTCATGAAATGAGGGATACTACTGAAATTTGTGATGAAAACGGGGTATGCCGTATTGTAAAAGTGAAGAACCAAGATGACGGAAAATCTACTTTGCTGAGAATGGGACTTTTCTCTGCCATGGCTATTGCAATACATAATTTCCCCGAAGGTCTGGCTACATTTGTAAGTGCAATACAGGATGCATCCTTAGGTATAAGTATAGCAATTGCCATAGCTATACATAATATACCTGAAGGTGTAGCCGTTTCAGTACCAATTTATTACGCTACCGGGAAAAGAAGCAAAGCATTTTCATATTCATTCTTATCAGGACTGTCCGAGCCTTTAGGTGCTATTATAGGATATTTACTCTTAAGGAGTTTTTTCAACGATTTAATATTCGGAATAATATTCGCAGGTGTAGCCGGAATCATGGTCTATATATCATTGGATGAATTGCTTCCCACTGCTGAGAAATACGGTGAACATCATATTGCGATTTACGGGGCAATAGGAGGCATGGTGATTATGGCCTTAAGTTTGTTATTATTTGCGTAAAGTAGCCTAATTATTTGCTTAAAGCAGTTTATAAGAATCACATTTGCACAGATCAATTAATAAAATAGCTATTAGTAAGATCATATTGTTTATGTAAGACAATCTATAAAATTGATTAATAAAAACTATAAAATTAATTAATAAAAAACCGTAAAAATAAATTTGCAAACAAAATAAAAGATATTGACTTTCATAAGTAATTCTCTTAGAATTATAACAAAATTTATTGTAGTGATTTAGTTAGCATTAATGTAGCTAGATGCGAAAAGATATATTTTGTACGGAATCGTTAATATAGAATAAATAGCGATGACCTGGAAGTAGTAACGGAAGCCAGGGTCCTTTAAGAGAGCTTTCGGGTGGTGCGAGAAAGCAGGATGCCTTTCCGTGAATTCATCCAGGTAGCTGCAGGCTGAAAGGTAAAAGATGTTACAAATGCTATAGCAATTACCCTGTAGGCTGCGCCAGGTTCCACCTGTTATAGTGGAGGAGCAATGATTGTTGCTCGCTGAGGTTGTGAAAAACAACGAAGCAAGGTGGTACCGCGATGGAAAGAATCGCCCCTGCGAAAGCAGGAGGCGATTTTTTTAACATATTGGGAAGTATTGATATTTTGTATTTAATTGATATTTTACATTTAATAAAATATAATTCCTTTCATCAATTATAAATTTAATTAATAAAAAAAGGGGGATTAAGAAATGAAAAAACATGTTAGAATTTTAGCTATAGTGTTAGGTATTATGATGCTTGCAACAATAGCAGGAGGGTGTTCCAATAAGGAAAGTACTACAAGTACAAGTCAAAGCGGTCAAAGCCAAAGTCAAAGTCAAAATGAAAATGTAACACAAGATACGAAAGAAACAAACACATCAAAGAAACAAAAAATAGGTATTATCCAGTATATAGAGCATGTTGCTTTAGATGCGGCAAGGGAAGGTTTTGTAGCTGCACTGGAAGATAACGGTTACAAAGACGGTGAAAATATTGAAATTGATTATCAAAATGCTCAGGGGGATCAAAGCAATCTTTCTACGATCAGCGACCGTTTTATAAGCAACCAGGTAGATTTGATACTGGCAATTGCTACTCCCGCAGCGCAGGCTGTTGCCGGAAAAACCAAGGAAATACCGATTTTGGGAACTGCCATAACGGATTATGTAGCCGCCAAATTGGTTAATTCAAACGAAGCTCCCGGTACTAATGTAAGCGGTACGACTGATATGAATCCAATAAAAGAACAGATCGATCTCTTGCTTAAGCTGGTACCCGATGCTAAAACAATTGGTGTCTTATATACATCTAGCGAAGATAACTCTATAGTGCAAGCAAAAATTGCCAGAGAAATTATCGAAGGTCTAGGACTTAATTATGTTGAAGTTACAGTTACTAATTCAAATGAGGTACAACAAGCTACCCAGTCCATTGTAGAGAAGTGTGATGCAATATATATTCCTACAGATAACGTATTTGCATCAGCAATGCCCATAGTCCATGGCGTTACTTCGCAGTCCAAAACTCCGGTTATATGCGGCGAGGCCGGAATGGTGCAAACAGGTGGCTTGGCAACTTTGGGTATAAATTATTGGGAGCTGGGTTATCAGACAGGATTGATGGCAATTAAAGTTCTGAAAGGAGAAGCTCATCCTTCTACAATGCCTATAGAATCCTCTACCAAGTTTGATTTTGCAATAAACGGTACTGTTGCTGAAGAGATTGGTTTAGAGATACCTGAAGACCTCAAGCAATACATTATAGAAGGAGAATAATAGATGTTGCAGATTATTACAGGCGCAATTTCCCTTGGATTGCTATGGGCTGTTATGACTATTGGAGTATATATTACCTATCGTATTCTGAATATGGCAGACTTAACAGTGGAAGGCAGCATTGCCATGGGTGCAGCAATTACGGCTAAAGCAATAACAAGCGGAATAAATCCTTATGTAGCAACTTTTTTGGCTTTAATAGGCGGAATGGCAGCAGGACTGATTACAGGCCTGCTGCATACTAAAATGAAAATACCTGCATTATTGTCCGGTATTTTAACAATGATTGGATTGTATTCCATTAACCTGAGAATTATGGGAAAGGCAAATATACCTTTATTGCGAATGGAAACTGTATATACTCCTTTTGAAAACATAGGATTGGACCGTAACAACGCAGTTATTGCCGTAGGATTCATTTGCGTTTTAAGTTTAATAACAATTTTATACTGGTTTTTTGGTACTGAAATCGGCTGCGCTATACGTGCAACAGGAAATAATCCCCGCATGGTTACTGCTCAGGGTATAAACACAAATACAACAATAATTATAGGTTTGATAATCAGTAATGGGTTGGTGGCACTAGGCGGTGGCTTAATTGCACAAAATCAAAGCTTTGCTGATATCCAAATGGGAACGGGAACAATTGTAATAGGTTTGGCTTCCGTAATCATAGGGGAGGTTCTCTTTGGGAAAAGGAACTTCTACATCCGCTTAGTATCAGTTGCTCTTGGTGCTATTACTTATAGGATGATAATTGCATTTGTACTGAAGCTGGGTATGCCTGCAAACGATCTTAAGCTATTTACGGCTATTACGGTTGCCATTGCATTAGCATTACCTTCAATCAGGAATTACTTTTATCCTGCCAAAATGACCATTAAGGAGGAAGAATAATGCTGTGGGTTAATGGAATATATAAATGTTTTAATGCAGGAACGGTAAATGAAAAGATTGCACTGCATAATGTAAGTTTATATCTTGAAAAAGGAGATTTTGTGACTCTGATCGGAGGAAACGGAGCGGGAAAGTCCACGCTTCTTAACTGTATAGCAGGAGTATACCCGGTAGATAAAGGTTCTATAACAATTGACGGGGTTGATGTTACAAAATTAAGTGAATATAAACGTGCAGCATTTCTTGGGCGTGTTTTTCAGGATCCTATGATGGGAACTGCTTCTGACATGGGAATTGAAGAGAATCTTGCTTTAGCTTATAGGCGCGGGCAGAGAAGGGGCCTAAAATGGGGTATTACTAATAAGGAAAGAGAATTGTACAAAAAATTGCTTAGTCAGCTGGGTCTAGGTCTTGAAAATCGCCTTAGTACAAAGGTAGGATTATTATCAGGAGGACAGCGGCAAGCTATAACGCTCTTAATGGCAACTTTGAAAAGGCCAAAACTACTGTTGCTTGATGAGCATACAGCGGCCCTTGATCCCAAAACCGCAGAAAAAGTTCTTGAATTAACTGATACCATCGTTAAGGAAAGTAATCTTACTACTTTGATGGTGACGCATAACATGCGCGATGCTATAAAACACGGCAACCGCCTAATAATGATGCATGAAGGACGTATTATTTTGGATATAAGAGGCGAAGAAAAGAAAAAACTTACCGTGGAAAATCTGCTTGAGCGTTTTGGTAAAGTAAGCGGTGAAGAGTTTGCTAATGACCGGGCATTGCTTTCGTGAACCTCCAACAAAGCTAAATCCAATCTTAAGATAAAATGAATAACATGAGTTAAAATGCAGTAAAAGCAAGGAAAATTTAAATATATTGTTTTAATAGCAAAATATTATGTCAAGCATAGATTGATATAAAACTTTAGTGGTGCTATATTAATAAAGCGCTTGCAAATAAGCAACACCACCTTCCAAAAAGAAAATTAAAGAAAGTTGTTGACAAAAATAATCAAGCGTGTTAAGATAAAAAAGCTGTCGCCAAGAGCGACAGAAAAAGGCAACATTGTACAGCATCATTTAGATGATCATTTACATGGACATTGAAAAGTGAACAGTGTAAA
>DUMC01000153.1 GCA_012840075.1 Clostridiaceae bacterium
AACAAAACCGGGAACAGATAAGCATTGAGCATTCTGCATAAACATCTGGTGATGTACACTGGCTAACTGCTCTATACCTTTTTCATCAATTCGCCTAATTAACTCGTTTATCTGAGACTGATCAGGGTATATTATGGTATCCAATATGTTACATTTTCAAGGTTCATGTTTGTACAAAACTTACGTAACTATAAAAAAATAATCATGCTACGTTTTTCGCTTCAAGAGAGGGTATGGTAAAAAGCAAAATTTCTTCTTTGAGTGGTAAATATTTACATTGTCAGAAATAATAATCGTATAGTCTGAATGAATAATTATCATGTAGCTAGAACTATTAACATTTATAATCATATAGCTTAGCTAGGATTATTAATAATTATATTTGTATTTTTGCTGACATCAATTATATCAGCAAAAACTTCATATTATCATTCGAAATCCTATAATATTTCCATTAATTGGATATATGTATAGACTGTAATAGGGTATATGTATAGACTAAGCATTTAGACTTTAGACTGAATATATAGGCAATGCTTGTAGACATATGGTGTTTGCGTCACGGAAAAAGTTTAACTTTTGTAAGTTTTATATTGATAAAACGCGGCGTTTAGCTTTACTCTTAATTTAAAGATGCTGAATTCTACTGCTTTTACGTATGTTGTTTTATTCAATAGCGTTTTGAACCTGTTTCATCTTGGGGTAGATGATACTTATTGTTTTTATTTATAAAAAAAGAAGGTGAAAACACTATGATAAATAATAACTTTAGTATTGACTCAAAACAACTTAAAAATGATATAATAGATGCTAAACCGATAAGAACTTCATATATAAATATTTTTTGCCCAAGATGCGGAAGATTCAAAATCAGACGCCACTGGGTGTTTAGACGAAGGTTTTTATGTGAGGAATGTGGGTATAAATGGAAAAATTAGAATAAAAGTATAATGGTAATTAAAATTAGGACTGAAACTAAACAACTATTAAATTAAAATTAATGGTATAGTTAAAAATGCTAAATACTAATCTATTTAAAACGAAAATTAGCTGTAAAATGTGAGCAAACAACAAAAATAAACTATAATTATTTTGTGGGAGAGAAAGTGATGGATATTGAAATTCTAAACATGTTAAAAAAAGTTAGTGAATATTATGACTTGGATGGAACTGTAGCAGATTACATCCGATGTGACAACGGACACATAAATGATACATATAAAGTAAAAATTGTTAAAGCTGATAGCGAATATGAATATTATATTTTTCAGAAAATTAATGATTATGTTTTCAAAGAACCTGAGAAAGTGATGCATAATATAAAGGTGATTTCACTTCACTTGAAGTCCAAGAAAGACAAGAAGTGCGATTGCAAAATAATTGATTATTTGGACAACAAAAACGGGAGCAATTATACTCATTGCGAGTTTGGCTATTGGCGTGTAAGTCCTTATGTGAAGAACTCCGTTACTTTTGAAACGGTAGAAAATCCTAAGATACTTCGTAGTGCAGGATACGCTTTTGGGCGTTTCCAATGGTTGTTGTCAGATTTGCCTATGGATGAGCTGTACGAAACCATACCGAATTTTCATAACACTAAAAAGAGATTAAATGACCTTTTCGAGATAGTAGCCCTTGATCCGGTTGGAAGGGCTAAAGAGGTTGAAGCAGATATAAAATTTTTTGAGAATAACCGTGAGATTGCATCGAAATTGATTGACATGCAGGAAAGCGGTTTGCTTCCTTTGCGTGTAACACACAACGATACTAAATATAATAACATATTGATGGACAAAGACACTTGCAAGCCGCTTTGTGTAATAGATCTTGATACTGTTATGCCAGGTCTTAGTGCGTACGATTTTGGGGATGCAATCCGTTTTGCAGCAAGTACGGCGGTGGAAGATGAAACAGATTTGTCAAAGGTTGCTCTTGACTTGGAAAAGTTTGAGGAGTTCACAAAGGGCTTTATAAGTGCTTCAAAAGGATTTTTGACAAAAAATGAGCTGGATACTCTGGCTCTTGGGGCAATTGTTATAACCATAGAATTGGCGTCACGCTTTTTGGCGGATCACCTAAACGGTGATAAGTATTTTAGAATCCATAGACCTAATCATAACCTTGAGCGTGCTCGCTGCCAGATTAAGCTTGCTAGCGATATGATTGATAAGTATGATAAAATGTGCAATATTGTAAAAAGGTATTCTTGGCATATGCCTCAGTATGCAAAAAATGTAAGATATGCAAGATTACGTTATAAAGTAAATTGACAGTGTAGTATAAAATGTAAAAGCTAAATAAAATACAAAATGCAAAAATTAAATAAATTGCAAAATATAAAAAATTGTAATTAAATAAAATATGTACAGTAGAGGGTAGCCATATAACACACCTTAATATGGTGTTATATCTACCACTTAGTAAGGTGTTATATCTACAACGCTAAGAGAAACCCTAAAGGTTCTGCCGGCAAAATCAAATTCAACCCAGGCACGGCGCTTATGCCGATCTAATTTTATAATTTTTCCAATTCCATCTACAAGAGGACCATCAACTACCTTAACCATTTCACCTTCAAACAGGGCTTTGGATTCTTCTATTCTGCCATTATAGCTGTAAATCCACATGGCATAATCATAATCATACCCCCATAGCTCCTTTTTACCGGTATCATATTCCAGAAGTTTGTAATTTCTTATTAATGTCCTAAGAGTATCTTCGGGTAAGCCACCTTTGTAATATATGAATACATAACCCGGAAGCAATTCCTTCTCCCGTATTTCCCATTTTCCTCTACGTTTTTCCCATAAAATTCTCACCGGTACAATTGCTTCAATACCATTATCTATTTTCTCAATTTGCTGTTTAACATGGTTTTCAGATCCTGTCTTGCAAAATATGCAGTAAGCTTTTAAGCCGTTAACCACCTTTTGCTAATCACCCTTTAACGTAAATATTATAATAAGCATATAGTAAATATTTATAGTAAATGTTTTAGTAGATGCTACCACCTTTAACAGATGCTATCGCTAAAAAGCTTATTTTCTAAAATAAATAAGCTAATTTCTTCAAAATTTTTAAACAAACATTCAAAAAACATTTCAATCAAATAAACTAAAGGTTAAATAAACATTTATATAAACATTTAAATAAACATTAAATTAAACTTTGAAATTATAATAGCACATGATGTTAAGTAATACAATAAGGAGAAAGGAAAGAAGAAAACATCAATAATAATGGGGCGGTATTGATTAAGTTATTAAAATATAATTGTAATAAAAAATAATTATAGTAAAATATAAATGGAGCATATTCTTTTGTATAAATTAATAAACTAAAATGTTCTACTAGATTAAAACAGATATCATTTTGAAACAATGTAAATCTTAAAGAAAGGGTGTTACCACATGAAAAAAGCAATAAATGCATGGTCGGTTCCGGAACGTCTTTCTTTCGCAGAGATGTTCAGAGTCATTTCAAAGGCCGGATTTGACGGAATAGAGCTGAATGTAGATGCTGAAAATTATTCAAACCATTCACTTACAATGAATACCGGGAAAGACACTCTTAACGAGATTAAACGTCTTTCAGATGAATGTAACCTTAAAATTGCAAGTATATCCACTTCTTTATGCGGAGGTAAGCTGGGTTCGAACGACAAAGCAACACGTGAAGCGGCCAAGGATTTAATTCGCAAACAACTGGAGTTTGCTGCAGCTTTAGGTGCGGATGGCATTCTTACGGTACCGGGTGGTATGAATGATGATATCACAGTGCTGCAAGCTTATGAAAATTCTCTCAAAACTCTGGAAGAACTTAAACCGGAAATAGAAGCTGCGAAAATTTATGTTGGTGTTGAAAACGTCTGGAACGGTTTCTTTACTTCACCCTTTGATATGAAGAACTTCATAGACAGCTTAAATTGTCCATACATAAAAGCCTATTTTGATGTAGGAAACGTGATAGCATTTTCCAATTCGGAGTACTGGATTGAAATTCTTGGCAATCGCATATGCAAAGTACATGTCAAAGACTTTAAACGCAACGGAGGGATTAACAGGGGTGGATGCTTTGTGAATCTTCTGGAAGGAGATGTAAATTGGAAGAAAGTTATTCCTGCTCTTCGTAAAGCCGGATACGAAGGATACCTTACCGCAGAACTAGGAATAATGAAGGATTGCCCGGAATATTTATACAAGATAACATCGGAAGCACTTGATATTATTATCAATATGTAACCATAAAAATGCGACGATAATAATGTAACCGTAAAAACACATTCATCCGAATATAATAATCATAATGCAATCATCATAATACGGTCATTAAAATACAATCATCAAAATGTGACCATTATAAAAAAGTGGTGTGACCATTTAAATGAAAGAGAGGTAAAACTTATGAAAAAGCTTGTAATGATAGGTTGCGGAGGAATAGGGAGATATCATCTTGGTCATTTACTGCAGTTTGATGATATTGAGTTAGCAGGCTTTTGCGACGCCATGCCGGAAAGAGCGGAAAGCTTTGTTAAGGAAGCAGGCAGTGGCAAAGCTTTTACAAACTTCAAGGAAATGTATGATGAAGTGAAGCCGGATATGGTATTTATTTGTGTCCCTCCTACAGAACACGGTGAAATTGAATTCGAGACTATCAAGCGTAGGATACCGTTTTTTGTTGAAAAACCGGTTGCATTGTCCTTGGACCTTGCATACAAGATTCGAGACGAAGTAAACAAAGCCGGGCTAATTACGGCAGTAGGTTTCCAGTGCCGTTACAGCAACTTGGTGGAACCTAATATAAAATTTATAAAGGAAAAACAAATTATATTTGTGGATTGTATACGTATCGGAGGAGTTCCAAGTGTATCTTGGTGGAGAAATAAAGCAACATCGGGTGGGCAGATTGTAGAGCAAACAATACATCAATTTGATATAATAAGATACGTATTCGATGAGCCTGAAATGGTATTTACTTTGGGGACAAGAGGTTTTGTTACCGATATCGATGGTTATGATACAGATGACTTATCGGTGACGGTTGTACGATTCAAAAGCGGTGCTCTTGGGACGATATCAACAGGATGCTACGCCAAAAGCGGTGATGCAGCTGACAGCAAGATTGTTTTCAGTGCAAAAGATGCAAGAGCAGAGCTCCGAATATTAAATGATCTTAAATTTTTTGGATATAAAGATACAAGTATAAAAACCAGTGACAATACGGAAAGTAACAGCAAGTCTGAAGGGTTTGTCATAAAAGGTGACGGAGGTTTCACTGCTTCAACAAGCGGTGTGATTACATATAAACAAGAAGGAGATGCGGGTTTACTTTGCGACCGTGCATTTATTGATGCAGTAATAACCGGTGATGCTTCAAAAATACGCTCCCCATATGAAGATGCAGTTAAATCTTTGGAGTTTACCCTTGCTTGCAATCGTTCCATGGAAACCGGATTGCCGGTTAAAATCAGTTATAAATAAATCAGTTATAAATAAATCAGTTACATATGGTTGCACACATAGAGGCTTGTCCGGGAAGACAAGTTACACAAAATAAGTTACAAATAGATTTGTTCAATATGGATTTAACAGCAAAAATATTTAAACAGCAAACATATCTAAATAGCAAAATATTTGAATAATAAAGGTATGAATAACAAAAATATGAATAACATAGATATTTAAATAGCGGAGGTGAAAGAAGCCTCCGCTATTTAAATCCCCGCTATTTAAATTTAAACCGTCGTCAAGCTCTATAGCTCTATACCTCGTCGCCAAGCTCTATACCTGATAAAGGCTTTTATTTTGGAATCATACGTTATTTGAAAACATCCGTTATTCAACCGTAAACTCTTGCCCATATACCGCCAGGCTAAAAGCCTTTTCGGCATCCGTTATAGAAAGTCCCCGGATATTCATCTGTTCAATATCACCGACACCTACATTTGCATTTTTTAATTCCCACAGATACCGGACTGCTTCACATTGAAAACCTAAAAGTCTTGCCCCTACAACATCCGTAGCAACCGGATCAGTACCGCTGATTACAATTCCGGTATGCCTGGGAACTCCTGTGTGAGGACCTGTACCAACCATGGCAGGGTTAGCACTTACAATGGAGAGGTCAATTGGAATCTTTTCAGCCATAGCCCTTATGAAGCCGTGTAGGTCATTGTGAATACCAAGATTCTTTTTAGGGTGTCCATGTTCTTCGGCAGGCGGCCAGCCCAGAGCTATATTTTTTATGGCAGCCGTTATGGTAGCGGCACTGTGAATTTTAAGTTGTGCAAAAGAAATCAGGAAAGTCATCTCCTCATATAACTTGTTCAAATTTGTTGCACTCGGAGAATTGTGCCTTAAACTAATTCTTGTAAAAGGTCCGTGGTTTAGATCAACAAATTCAACCTGCTCTTCCTGTATAACTTTTTCATATCCGACGACTTTCATGATTTCAGGTGTGCTTTTACCTGCTGAACCTGTAGCTACTACAATCCGACGGGGATTATTTTGCTTTACATACCTTATAACAGCCCGTAAACTTTCCTGACCGACTACATCGCCTGTTGAAGGATCTTTTGGCTGTACCCAGTTTGGGGTAATAACTACTATGTCATTAGGATTAATTAAATTGTAAGCTTCTATCAAATCCAAGGACTCTTTTATAGCTATACTCTCATTGCTGTTCCTGGCGATTCCAATGTCAGGAGTATTTCTACGTCTTTGTCTCATGTACAACACCTTTCGAAGTTAATCCGTTTAATATCATTTTTTCATTAGTTGTAATTTTATTCTTTCATTAGTTGTTTAACATTACTTGAATTAATTCAATCTATAATTAAATATGTGTATTTATCGATAAAAAGATACGTTTTTTATAAAAAACATTTCTAAAAATAATTTTAAGATTAAACAAAATGTAAATATAATCAATAAAATTAAAATCATTATTGTTATTTGATAATTTTAATTTTATGGCACTTTCATGTAATATGACACTGTTTTGCTATACGGCTCTGCTTATAATATGACACTGCTTTGTTATACGGCACTGCCTTATAATACGACACTATCTTGCAAATAGCAGTTAATTCATAAATTATCTTTAGAGTATATGAATAAATTCGTATCAATACCCTGGAAATCCCCCATATGGATAGAAACCGCCGTATCCGCCATATCCGCCATAACTACTGCCATATCCGCCGTAACCGGGATAGCCAAAGAAGGGACGACGTCTTCTGCGGATTAAACTTGCTATTAATAACGTGGCTATAAAATCTCTCAAAATACGTCTTCCGCCGCCCAAAAACTGTCTTTCTCTGCCATAGGCTTTTTGCTTGACAGCATCATACACGTCCTCTTCAACTTTAGAATATACATCTTCAATCATAGTTTCCAGTTGTTCTTGAGAAGGAATAAAATTTGGTCCATAGCGTTCTTCCATTTTATCGCAAGTTCTTTCAGCTACCGGCTGTATAATTTTACATGTCTTGGGATACATGGATTCAAGCTGTTGTGCTGGCATAGTTGCCATCGGATAATAATCCATAGGCAAATTAGCCGCTTTCATATATTCCATTACATAATCCTGGTTATAATAATTGTTCATAATCAAACCTCCTAAATCCAAAATAGAAATTTGAGCTTTATATTTATATTTAAAGATTTAAGCATTTTATCAAACAGTAATGATTTTTTAATCATCACATGAAGATTTTTCTTATATATCTTATGTAAAATAGACATAATTGGTTACATATAAAATCTTACTTATGTTAACGAAAATTGTATTTATGCAAGGAGTAAGATATAATAATACCCAAGAAGGCAGCAAAGGAGGAATAGGGAAATAGATGGTACCGCTACAGGAATTAGAAATGCGAATGACCAAATTTAGAAGAAAAATGGATATTACCGCTCCGGATTGGGAGATAGCTATAATCTTCAAAAAGATTAACATATATTATTTTACCGGCACAATGCAAGAAGGTATGCTGATTATACCAAGGGACGAAGAAGCAACTTACTGGGTAAGGCGTAGTTTTGAAAGAGCTTTGGATGAATCTCCGTTTAAAAATATAAAACCTATGAATAGTTTCCGTGATGCTAGTGGTAGTCTTAAAAAACTTCCGAAAACAGTATATTTGGAAACGGAAGTTGTACCTTTGGCATTATATGAAAGGTTTCGTAAGTATTTTCCTTTTGAAAATGTAAAACCATGTGATACTCAGATTGCAGAAGTCAGAGCAGTAAAAAGTCCATATGAATTAGCACTAATGGAGCGTTCGGGACAGATACACAGAAAAGTTCTTGAAGAAGATGTTCCAGGTTTATTAAAAGAAGGAATGAGCGAGCTGGAACTTGCAATTAAAATTTTTGAAAAATTACTTGAAGAAGGGCATCATGGAGTGTGCAGGTTTGGAATGTTTGATACGGAAATGGGTGTAGGACAAATAGGTTTTGGTGAAAGCTCCATATATCCTACGTATTTCAACGGTCCCGGAGGGAATTACGGCATGAGTCCGGTTGTACCTTTTTGGGGAAGCCGTGAACGCAAACTTAAGAAAGGAGACCTTGTATTTGTTGATATGGGGTGCGGATACGAAGGTTATCATACCGACAAAACTATGATATATTTGTTCGGGAAATCGCTTCCTCCTGATGTAATAGATGTTCACAAAAAATGCGTTGAAATCCAGAATGAAATAGCTTCATTGTTGAAGCCCGGTGAAATACCTGCTAATATATATAACAAAATAATGAACAATTTGGAACCGGATTTCTTGGAAAATTTTATGGGTTTTGGAAATAGGAAAGTCAAATTTTTAGGCCACGGCATAGGACTGCTTATTGATGAACTTCCGGTAATTGCAAACGGTTTTACGGAACCCCTACAGGAGAATATGGTATTTGCCGTTGAGCCAAAAAAAGGTATTAAAGATATTGGCATGGTGGGGATTGAAAATACTTTTGTTGTCACTTCTAAAGGAGGCAAAAATATTACAGGGGAATGCAGCGATTATTGCAGCGGTTTAATTTTTGTAGAATGACAAATCATAGAGAATGACAAAGCATGGAGACGGAAATTGCATGGGGGTAGAAAACAAGAAAAATTCCTGCATAGAAAAGTTCACTATTCGGAAGGAAATAATGATGAAATAAAAGGAATATTGATAAAATGAAAAGGATGAAATGAAAAGGAGAGTGTACAGTTGAAAAACATAAACTTGAATAATGTAAAGTTTGAAACTACTGCTGTAAAGCCTGAACAGTATCCTTACGGCAATATTCCGGAAGTTGCATTTGTTGGAAGATCCAATGTCGGAAAATCATCGATGATTAACGCCTTACTTAATAGAAAAGATCTTGCCAAGGTTGGAGCGGTGCCGGGAAAAACCAGAGTTATTAATTTTTTCAACGTGGATAATAAATTATATTTTGTAGATCTGCCCGGTTACGGTTATGCCAATGTTTCAAAGAAAGAACAGCAAAGCTGGAAGTACATGATAGAAACATATCTTTACACACGAAAGCAGCTTAAATTGATAATAATGATTGTTGATATTAGGCATCTACCGACAGAAAACGATAAGATAATGCATGTATGGCTGAAAGAAAGTAATATTCCATATATAATCGCGGCAACAAAAGCGGATAAAATTTCAAAGAGTCAAATTAACAAGAATATTAGTGATATCAAAGAAGTTCTTGAATTAAATGGCGAAATATCCGTAATACCGGTTTCGTCCAAGACAAAGCAAGGAAAAGACGAACTTTGGAAACTCATTAAATTAAATATTTTTAGATCTGAGAAAGATTAGAATTGATGAAAATGAGGAGTAAAGTGGGAATATCCCATCGAACTTCTCATTTTTGTATTTTTTCCATATTTATATAAACAATTATCAGTCATTACTATTAAACTAGTCTTAATTATTAAATCAATCTCTGTTAATCTTTACTTTCTTGCGGTTTTTCTCCTTGGTTGTAGATGATAAAATAACACAAAAAAATCTTTTTATTGTTCAAAAAAACCATTGACATAACTGGAGAATTGTGCTATTAATAATAATGTTTTGTTTGTTTAACATAGCTAAACTTTTGGTTTAATTTTATAAACTAAAGAGTTTAGTCTTCGTTAACATTTAGTTTAGTTTTAGTTTATTACGGATGTAATTTTTTGTATTTTAATACCGAAAATTACAGATGTGCCTAATGTGCTTAATTGGCTTAATTTAATAAATTGGTGCAAATGAATAATTCAATAAACACTTATAATGTTATAGGAGTTAATAAAGTTATGAAAATAGGAGAAAAAATAAAACGATTAAGATTAAAAAACGGACTGACTCAAGAGGAACTTGCAAGTAGATGTGAGCTTACGAAAGGTTTCATTTCGCAAGTTGAAAGAGACCTTACTTCTCCCTCCATTGCAACCTTGATCGATATACTGGATTGTCTCGGGACTAATTTGAAAGATTTTTTCAATGAGGGAGTAGATGAAAAAATTGTATTTAAGAGAGAAGATATATTTGAAAAGCAAAACGATGAGATGCATTACACGATAAAATGGCTTGTTCCTAATGCTCAAAAAAATGCTATGGAACCAATACTATTATATTTGGGTCCTAACGGTGTTTCAGAAGAACATGATCCTCATGATGGGGAAGAATTCGGTTATGTTTTGTCCGGAAGTGTTAATATATACTTAGGTGGGCGTAAGTATAAGGTTAAGAAAGGAGAAAGCTTTTACTTTAAGTCTACCACGGTCCATAGCATCAAGAATCCTAACAAGAGTCAAGCCATCGTGTTATGGATATCGTGTCCGCCAAGCTTTTAAATGTATGGCCGGCTTTTAATGGTTTTTAATGTATTTTGAAGGAATATGCGAAAAATGGAGAAAAATATAAGTGTGAATTAGATAAAAATGATATATGTTTTTTTGACATTATTAAGGGGAGGGGTGCATAAGTGCAACAAGAACCAATTATCAGGCTGGTTAATGTTTCAAAGGACTACAATGGTACAGAGGCACTTAAATCAATAAATTTATATATAAGAAAGAATGAATTTCTGACGCTTTTGGGTCCGAGTGGATGTGGTAAGACTACTACATTGCGCATCATAGGAGGATTTGAACAACCGACGGAGGGTGAAGTGTATTTTGAAGGTAAAAATATAACTAATTTGCCCCCCTACAAAAGGAATATAAATACGGTATTTCAGAAATATGCTTTATTCCCGAACATGGATGTAGAAGGTAACATCGCTTTTGGCTTGCTTGTAAAAAAGGTGGACAAGAAGATAATCAAGAGAAAAGTTGCAGAGATGCTGGAACTTGTAAACTTGAAAGGATTTGAAAAAAGGTCCATAGATTCATTGAGCGGCGGACAGCAACAAAGAGTAGCCATCGCAAGAGCATTAATAAACGAACCGGAAGTTTTGCTTCTTGATGAGCCGCTGGGAGCCTTGGATTTAAAATTAAGAAAAGATATGCAGGTTGAACTTAAGAAAATTCAGCAATACCTTGGTATAACTTTTGTATATGTAACTCATGACCAGGAAGAAGCATTAAGCATGTCGGATACCATCGTTGTAATGAAAGACGGAGAAATACAACAAATAGGCACTCCCGAAATGATTTATAATGAACCGAAAAACGCTTTTGTTGCAGACTTTATTGGGGAAAGCAATATAATACCGGGAAGAATGGTAAGGGACAGAGTGGTTAATTTTTCAGACAGGGACTTTGAATGTGTTGATACAGGATTTGCGGAAAATGAAATGGTTGATGTAGTAGTAAGGCCGGAAGATGTAAAGATTGTTAAAAGAGAAGAAGGGATGCTGGAAGGAGAAGTTGAATCAGTTACCTTTAAAGGGGTTCATTATGAAATGATGGTAAGAACCAAAGGGTATAGGTGGATGGTTCAAAGCACACTTATGGAACCTGTGGGCGCAAAAGTTGGGTTAAAAATCCTGCCACACGACATCCACATAATGAAAAGGGCGGTGTCAGAATGAAAAGGACTTGGTATGCATACCCTTATGTTGTTTGGCTATTAATTTTCATAGTAGTGCCTCTTTTGCTTATAGTATATTATGCTTTTACGGAAATTACCGATGAGGGTGTGAGATTCACTTTAAACAATATAATCAGGCTTCGGGATCCCATATATTTAAGAGTTTTTCTTCGTTCAGTATGGCTTGCCCTTATAAGTACAATAGCATGCCTTTTAATTGGTTATCCTGTTGCACTTATACTTGCAAGCAAAGAGTATAGAAAGAAAAGGATTCTGGCACTGTTTTTTGTTATTCCCATGTGGATAAACTTCCTTGTAAGGACTTACGCCTGGATGACCCTATTGGAAAAAAACAGTGCAATTAACGTAATATTAAATTTTCTTAAACTTCCGCCGTTAAATATATTATATACTGATCAAGCCGTAGTTTTAGGAATGGTTTATAATTTTTTACCATTTATGGTATTGCCGATTTATTCGGTATTAGTAAAATTGGATAAAAGCATAATAGAAGCGGCTGAAGATTTGGGAGCAAATTATTTTATAATATTAAGAAAGATAATTATTCCTTTGAGCCTACCCGGTGTGATGTCAGGTATTACAATGGTATTCATGCCGGCTATAACAACCTTCGTTATCTCAAGGTTGTTGGGAGGAGGACATTATACCCTGATTGGAAATCTTATAGAACAACAATTTATTTTTACAGGCGATTGGAATTTTGGTTCTGCATTATCTTTCGTTTTGATGATAATTATATTGTTAAGTATGCTTATTATGCGCAAATATGACAAGGATTATGAAGGAGGTGGTGCTATATGGTAACCAGGATATTTAAGAAACTGTATCTGTATTTAGTGTTTTTGTTCCTATATGCACCGATAATTGTCCTGGTTATATACTCCTTCAATGATTCAAAGTCAAGAGGACACTGGGGCGGATTTACCCTTAAATGGTATGCAGCGCTTTTTCAAGATAGAGAAATCGCTCAGGCAGTGTATCACACCGTTTTAATAGCCATAATATCTTCTGTAGTTGCAACGGTTATAGGAACGGCTGCAGCAATCGGCATACAGAATATGAAAAAAATTAAAAGAACGATAATCCTTAATCTTAGTTATTTACCGGTTTTGAACCCTGATATTGTAACCGGAGTTTCTTTAATGATATTGTTTATATTCATGAAAACTTTTACCGGTGTAGGGCTTGGCTTTACAACCATGTTACTGTCCCACATAACTTTTAACATACCTTATGTGATACTTTCGGTTTTGCCGAAGCTTAAGCAACTGGATAGAAATTTATATGAAGCCGCCTTGGATTTAGGAGCAAAACCGGGATATGCACTAAGAAAAGTTATTATTCCTGAAATAATGCCGGGGATTGTCACAGGCTTTTTATTAGCTTTTACTCTTTCAATAGATGATTTTGTAATAAGCTTTTTTACTACAGGTTCAGGTGTATCGAACCTTTCAATATATATTTATTCCATGGCAAGAAGAGGAATAAATCCCAAGATAAACGCATTGTCAACCATAATGTTTGTCTTGGTGCTTATTCTCCTTATAATTGTCAACTTGAGATTATCTAAAGATAAAGAAAATACGAAAGATTTAAAGGTAAATTCTAGCTTGAGAAGGAGAGGAGAACTAAATGGAAAAAGTTATTAAATCTGCAAAAAAGAATATTATATGGAGTGGAGCAAGATTATTAACGGCAGTACTTGTCTTAACTTTGATTATTGGATCATTTGGAGGGTGTAATCAGGGCGAAGGAACAGGCAGCGGTAAAAAAGTCTTGAAAGTTTATAACTGGGGAGATTATATAGATGAAAGCGTCCTTGATGATTTTGAAGAGAAATATGGGATTCAGGTAATATACGACACTTACGCTACTAATGAAGATATGTACGTAAAATTAAAGAGCGGTGGAGGCGATTATGACGTTGCTTTTCCTTCCGATTATATGATTGAGAGAATGATTGCAGAAGATATGCTTGAGAAAATCAACTTTGACAATATACCTAATTTTAAGTATATAGACGATAGATTTAAAAATCTGGCATACGACCCGAAGAATGAATATTCTGTGCCATATATGTGGGGAACGGTAGGGATTGTTTACAATAAAACAATGGTAAAAGAAACTGTGGATAGCTGGAACATCCTCTGGGATGAAAAGTATGCAAAACAAATATTTATGCTGGACAGCAGCAGAGATTCAATAGGAGTGGCACTGAAAAAACTTGGTTATTCACTTAACTCAAGAGATGAAAAGCAACTGGAAGAAGCAAAACAAGAGTTAATTAAACAAAAACCATTAGTTTTGTCCTATATGGGTGATGATGTCAAGGATGCCATGGTAGCAGGCCAGGCAGCATTGGCAGTAGTATGGTCCGGAGATGCCGTTGCCATGAAGAGAGAAAATCCTGATTTGGAATATGTGATTCCAAAGGAAGGAAGCAATTTGTGGTTCGATGCAATGGTAATCTTAAAAGGTACAAAGAATAAAGAAGCAGCAGAATTATTTATAAATTATATGTGTGACCCGGAAGTTGCTCTTAGAAATACAGAATATATAGGATATTCAACACCTAACACCGAGGCAATGAAGATGCTTGATGAAGAAATCCTCAATGATCCGACTGCATATCCTCCTGATGAGTGGCTTAAAAATTGCGAAGTATTTGAATCAGTTCAAGATGCAGTTAAGATATATGACAGGATATGGACGGAAATAAAGGCCAGCTAAGGTTAATTAGGATCAGGTTCCATGTTTGGAATCTAAGGTAAGGGGCACACCTCTCTGAATCATAGGGATTCCTGCGGTGGAGAGGAATGCCCCTTTTTGTGAATGTTGTAAATGTTTTATTGAAGTTTTTACTAAGAAGAAAATAACATGCATTAGAAAATAGCGTACATTATTAACGTAATTAACGTACATTATTATTGAGGAAATATTGGCTTTAAATTTTGACTTTTGTCTAATAGAAAACTTTCCTCTTCTTTTGTTAAGGGCTTAAAACCTTGTACTACTTCCAACGCCCACCTGAAGAATTTCATGTAACCGGGTGTAATAGCCGCGGTAATAGGCTTCGATAACGTGTATCTAAATGCAAGTTGGGCTAATTCCTTATCATCAATAGGTTCATACCAACATTTTTTATAAGTTCTGTCTGTGTTATCTTTCCAGTGGGTCTTTGCCATTGCTTTCAAAGCAAGCATAGTTACTCCTTTTTTTTGCGCTTCTTCAATTATTTTTTGACCGAAACCGCCATTAAGCATACATACCCAGTTAAGAGGAAAAAGAACAGATTCAAAATCGAATTGATTCATAAGTTCAATAGCTGCCTCTTCGCTGTGTGTTGAAAAACCGATATGCCTTATTAATCCTTTTTCTTTGGCTCTCACCAAGGCTTCAAGAGCCCCACCCGGTCCTAATACTGCTTTTACGTCTTCTAATGTTGAAACACTGTGCAGTTGATATAAATCAAAATGATCAGTTCTTAATCTTTTAAGAGATTCTTCAAGAGCTTTTTCTACTTCACTTTTAGTCCTTTTTTCGGATTTACAAGCAAGAAAGACTTTACTTCTTTTGCCAACAAGAGCAGGTCCGAGCCGTTCTTCCGCATTACCGTAAGTGGGAGCTACATCAAAATAATTAACACCTTTATCAATCGCCTCAGCAACATAATTATTAGCATCTTCTTGAGTTTCACCGCTTACCAGTATACCGCCAAAGCCCACAGCTGATAACATTTCCCCTGATTTACCGTATGGCCTTTTTTCCACATGTGACCCCTCCTAAATTTTACTATTTAAAATTTTTAGAATTTGACTGTGAGAAATCTTTAGTTTTTTGATTGTATAGTTTAAGATCCTACACTATGTATCATTCACTATGTATCATTTTCAATACAAATTATAACATAAAATTATCCACAAGGAAATAAAAGGAATAAAGGAAACATGCTTGAAAGAAATGAGTCAGGCAAAATATGTTGACACTTACCGCTTTATAAAATAAAATCTAAGAAAAAACGGATGTGAAAATGAGAAATGCAAAAGGGATATATAGAAAATAAAACAGAGGAATGTATAATTAACAAAACATATGTTGACTTTTATATTTCTCCGATAGGATTAATAAAAATAACGGGAATTGATAACGCCATTATAGGTGTGGAGTTTTTAGATAGAGAAGAAAAATCAAATACGAATGAAGATTTACCTGAACAAATTAGAATATGTAAAAAACAACTGGATGAATATTTTAAGGGTACACGGAAAGATTTTTCTCTCAATATTAGATTTACCAAGGGAACAGAATTTCAAAAAAAGGTATGGAATGCCCTCTTAGAAATACCGTATGGTAATACTGCAAGTTACAAAGAAATAGCTAAAGCCGTTGGCAATGAAAAGGCTGCAAGGGCTGTTGGAAATGCAAATAACAAAAACCCGATAAGCATAATAGTCCCTTGCCATCGAGTCATAGGAAGCGATGGAAGCCTTGTTGGTTATGGGGGCGGATTATGGCGTAAAAAATGGCTTATAGAACATGAGCAAGAACGGATCAGAAATTGCGAAAATTGAGGTCAGGTTTGCGGAATTAGCTGAAATTAGAGTCATGCTTGAATTGTTTATAATTTCCATACCTTAATTAATTCCTTTTTCCGTACTTAATTCATTTCTTTTTATTTTTTTTATTTCTATTTATATTTTTATTTCTATTATTTTATTTTTAATTCTATTTCACTTCTTTACATAATCTTTACATACCTATTGTATTTTTATACATTCTTCGTGAATAAATTTGCATTTTTATATTGAATACTATGCTGCGAATGTGATATCATCTTTATGTTGATAAAGATATGATATCATATTTCTAATAATGTGGTATCATTCTTTATTATATCATCCTTTGTTATGTAAAGCTTGTATGCTAAACAGACTGATATACATAAATTTTTACTTAATGGGAAAAGTATACAAGCATTCTAAAAAACGGTTAAATAAATCCAAGATAGTAATATGGAGGTTGTGAGAAATGAAAAGGATTTTTAAAGTACTTATTGCTTTATTTTTAATTGCTGCAATTATACTTGCATTTGCAGGGTGCAAAAAAGATGAGGGTATTATAAAAATGGGTACTAATGCTGAATTTCCACCTTTTGAATATGTGGAAAACGGTGAATATGTAGGTATTGACGTAGAATTGGCTAAAGCTATTGCAAAAGAACTTGGTAAAGAACTGGTAATTGAAGATATGGCATTTGATGCTCTTATTGATGCATTAAATAGCGGAAAGGTTGATTTCGTTGCTGCAGGTATGACTGTTAATGCAGACAGAGAGAAAAATGTTGATTTTACAATAAAATATTACAATGCTTCACAAACAATTGTAGTAAGAGCTGATAACGAAGATATAAAGACAAAAGATGATCTCGTAGGAAAGAGAATCGGAGTACAGACAGGTACTACAGGATATGATTTAGCCATGGAAATCAAGGATGCAGTTGTAAATAGTTATAACAACGGTCTTGAAGCAACCATGGACCTTAAAAACGGAAATATCGATGCAGTTATAATCGATAATTTCCCAGCAAAGAAATATGCAGAAAGAAATTCCGAATTGAAGCTGATTGAAGGTGAATTCGAGGAAGAACAATATGCAATGGCTGTTAAGAAAGGAAACAAAAAGCTTCTTGATCAAATTAATAAAGCATTGCAGAAACTGATGGAAGACGGAACATACGACAGCATATTAGAAAAATATTCGGAATAATAGTTAAAATAGTTTAGAATAGTTAGGAGCAGTTAGGAGCGAAAAATAAAATTTTCAAGCCTGACCACGTTAAAAAAGCTTGACCCTATTAAATCTCCATTATAGCCCAACTCCGACCCCACTAGACCCCATTAAGGAGGTTTTTGCCAAAATAAGATGAATTTTATTAATAACATATACAGGATATTAAGTGACAAGATATATTTTGCTTTTATCAAAGAAGACCGGTACATGTACCTGGTGGACGGATGGATAATTTCCATTGAAGTAACTGTGTTTGCTGCGCTTTTGGGTATTGTCATCGGTTTGCTTTTAGCAATTGTGAAATTTTCGAGGAAGCCCCCTTTTGCCCAATTTGCCGATTGGTATATTTCTATTATCAGGGGAACTCCTGTTGTAGTACAATTGACAATTATTTATTATGTAATTCTTGCAGATGTAAATCTGCCAAGAACCATTGTTGCTTCTATCGCTTTTGGTATTAACAGCGGAGCTTATGTGGCGGAAATAATCCGTTCAGGAATTCAAGCCGTTGATAAGGGTCAGACGGAAGCAGGAAGGTCCCTTGGACTGTCGGAAGGAAAGACCATGAGGTACATAATTATACCTCAAGCTATAAAAAACATCCTTCCTGCTCTCGGTAATGAATTTATTGTATTACTTAAAGAAACTTCCGTTTCAGGATATATTGCGTTAAACGACCTTACAAAAGGAGGAACTTTAATCAGAAGTGTTACTTATGATGCATTTACACCGCTTTTAACCGTAGCATATATTTATTTCCTGATGACGGCGATGTTGTCAGCAGCCCTGTCTAAGTTTGAAAGGAGGCTGCGTTCGAGTGATTAAAGTAATAGATTTGCATAAGTATTTCGGAGATTTGGAGGTTCTTAAAGGAATTAATACCGAAATAAAAAAAGGAGAAGTTGTTTGCGTAATAGGTCCTTCCGGGTCAGGTAAGAGCACCTTTCTAAGATGTTTAAATCTACTTGAGATACCTACAAAGGGTGAAATAATAATAAACGGTGTTTCTCTTACCGATAATTTGAAAAACCTGGATGAGTTGAGAAAAAACGTAGGAATGGTATTTCAACAGTTTAACCTATTTCCCCATATGAAGGTAATTGATAATATAACATTGGCTCCGATAAAAGTATTAAAAATGAAAAAAGAAGATGCTGTATCAAAAGCTATGGAGTTATTAGCAAAAGTAGGGCTTACTGACAAGGCCTATGAATACCCGTCTAGGCTGTCCGGAGGTCAGAAACAGCGTGTTGCTATTGCCAGAGCTATGGCTATGAATCCCGATATAATGCTGTTTGACGAACCTACGAGTGCACTTGATCCTGAAATGGTCGGCGAGGTTTTGGAAGTTATAAGGGATTTGGCATACGAGGGTATGACTATGGTTATAGTTACCCATGAGATGGGTTTTGCAAGGGAAGTATCCGATAGGATTCTATTTATGGATGAAGGCATTATTTATGAAGAAGGTAAGCCCTATGAAATATTCAACAATCCACAGAGGTCAAGAACTAAAGAGTTTTTAAGCAAGGTGTTATAAGAATAAAATGTTATAAGAATAAGTTGTTATAAAAATAAAGTGTTATTAAAACAAAGCGTTAAAAGAATAAAGTGTCATAAGAATAAAAGAGAAATTATAAAGAATAATTGCAAGAAAAAGAAGCAGCAAGTAAAAGAGAAGGAGAGAATATGCATACCGCTAAACTAATATTCTGGGCAATTGCGATTCTTACAATTTTGCCTTTTATTGCTTTTAACTGTAAAAGGATGACTGTTAAAAAAGAAGGGGAGAAACCCCGTCCAAATATAAAAGCTATAGTTTTTATTTCTGTTGGTGCTGTCATTTTAAGTTTGTTCATATTTAGCTTGTATACGTTTACAATTAATTACCAACCCCATCTGGTGCTGGAAAGGTTTATAACTTCATATGCATCGGTTATTTCGGGTAAAATCGATCAAGATAAGTTTTTTGAAGAAATTGACAGCATAAGCGGTCCTCAATTAAATTCCGGGAATACTAAACTTGTGGAAATGATAGAAAATGATTATATTGTTATAGATACCATGGTAAAAGGTAACAATGTAAGGTTTCAATTAGGTGAGATTATAATCCCAAGGCATTACGTGGATAAGGATGTTTTTATCCAAATCGAAGGTGTAAAAGAAACCGATGAAAATCCTATATATATGCTGTCTATGATAGAAATCGGTGAAGCAAGAAAATATTATATTTTATTATTGGACTTAGATGATGCTGGCAATAAGTGGAAAGTATTGGGCATAGATGAAGCTTCTGAAGAAACGGTAGATTATGCTTACAAAAACAAGCTGATGAAGACGGAATATGCAAATAAATGGTTTGAATTGAAATAAATAAATGTTTCTTTAAAGTGGTCTGATTAGTGGTACAAAATCTCTCAATTTAGAAACTTATTACAAATTCATTAATCTAGAAACTTATAACAAGTTCATTAACTCTAGGTATTAGCCCTGAATTAACCTTAAATTTCTCAATATTTCATATTTAACCTTAAATTAATTTATGTAATCACGTCGAAGGGAGATTTTGAAAGAAATATTTAAAAACAGGGATGTAAATTTGTTATTTTATAAATTTATCACTTTACTATAACGCAGTTATAAAGTAAAATACTGTTGTGTGTTGGAACAGGCGTAAATATCAATAATAATAAAAGCAGATGAAAGCATCGGTATTGTATCAAATCAAATTTTAAATATCGATGTAAGCACAAATTAAGAATCAGTATTAGTGCAAAAAATCTATTCAATTAGAAGCTATATGTAAAGGGGATGTTTTTGTGAGAAAAGAGTATTTAAATTTAAAAATACGTGTAATTGCAATTATTTTATTAGTTTTCACAGTGATAGCCGTACTTAGTGGATGCCAGGCTTCTTCCGGACAGGACGATTCATGGGAAAAAGTAAAACAAAAAGGTAAGTTTGTTTTAGGCTTGGATGAGGGATTTCCTCCAATGGGCTTTGCTGATGAAAACGGTGAACTGGTAGGTTTTGATATTGACGTAGCGAGAGAAGTCTGCGCAAGATTAGGTATTGAGCTTGTTTTACAACCAATTAACTGGGATGCGAAAGAGCAGGAATTAAATACCGGTAATATTGATTGCATATGGAACGGATTTACTATAACAGAAGAAAGAAAGAAAAACATACTATTTACGGAACCATATATGAATAACAGGCAGGTTATTGTCGTAAAAGAAGACGCTCCATACAACACACTTGAAGATCTCAAAGGAAAGAAGTTGGGATTGCAATCACAGTCAAGTGCGCAAGATGCCCTGGATTCCCATGAAGATTTTAAAGCTTCTCTTGGTGAGGTAGTACTGTTCGATACAAACACAATAGCTATTATGGACCTGGAAAAAGGCGGAATTGATGCTTTATTAGTTGATGAAATTGTAATTAGATATTACATGCAAACTAAAAGCGCAGAGTTTAAAATACTTGACAAAGAACTTTCACATGAGGAGTATGGCATTGGCTTTAGAAAAAATGATAGGCAGCTTATGCTGAAAATTCAGGATACATTGAAAGAAATGGCCAAAGACGGAACACTTGCCGAAATCTCTAAAAAATGGTTTAATGAAGATATCACTACAATAGGTAAGTAAGCTGACAACTTAAGCTAAGGATGATTTTTCGATGATGAGCCGGTTATTGGGTGATGAATTGTAAATTATTAAGTATCAATTGATGATTAATCGATGATGTATTGACTGTAGGGATAATGATGTATTTAAGGATAAAGTGTTGAAGATGAATTGGTGAAAGAAGTAATGAAGAATGTATTGCTTAAGTGAAAGTAAGTGAAAGGCGGGAGGTGCACGCACATAAAACCTGGCCTTTCATTTCTATTTTCAAAACTTTTACTTTTGTTTATATTAAACAAGCAATCTTTAAGTAGAGTGCAAGGAGAAAACAGGATGTTTGAAAATATTGACTTAACATTGATAGGGCAAGGCTTTTTTAGTGTTTTGGAAAACTTATGGAGGCAATTAAAGTTACTTGGAGAAGGAGCTTTGGTGTCGTTAGAGATATTTGCTCTTACTTTAATATTTTCTTTACCGCTCGGATTGTTAGTGGCACTTGGAAGAATGTCGAAAAACAGGTTGTTGAGTAGGATTATAAAAGATTATATACTTGTAATGAGAGGAACACCATTAATGCTCCAAATAATATTCATATACTTTACACCGGCATATTTGCCTGAAGGGCTTAGGTTTAATTTAGACCGTTTTGTTGCGGCAATAATTGCTTTTAGCTTGAATTATGCCGCATATTTTGCAGAAATATACAGGGGAGGAATAGAATCAATTTCATTGGGACAGTACGAATCTGCTGCAGTTTTAGGCTTTACTAAATCCCAAACTTTTTTCAGGATTATACTACCTCAGGTAATTAAGCGTATTTTGCCGGCTATAAGCAATGAAGTAATTACCTTGGTGAAAGATACTGCTTTAGTTACCACCATAGGTATCTCTGAGTTGTTCAGAGCTGCACGAAATGAATCTTCGAGGATTTCTTCAACTACTCCCATATTTTGGGCAGGTTTTTTTTACTTGGTAATGAATTTCTTTGTTACAAAAGTTTTTGAATTGTTTGAGAAAAAATTAAGCTATTATAGGTAATTAATTATTGAAGTAGATTATTATTATAAATAAATTAATAAAGGTAAATTAAGATGTATTAAGCTATTATTTTAAAGATCATAGAAAAATTAAGCTTTTGTATAGAATTAAATTGTTATAGAAAAAATTAAGTTGTTATAGAAAAATTAAGGAATTAGGCAGATAGCTGAATGGTGGTTGAGAATGGAAAATATACCTATACTTGAAGTTAAAAATTTGCATAAAAAATTTGGAGACAATGAAGTGCTTTCGGGTGTTTCCTTTAATGTGATGAAGGGTGAAGTTGTAGCTATAATAGGACCTTCAGGTTCCGGAAAAAGCACTATGTTAAGATGCATTAATCTTCTGGAAAGGATAGAAAGCGGATCAATACGTGTTGCAGGGGATGTAATGGTGGATACTGATGAAAACGGGAAAGTAACTTATGCACCTGAAAGCAAGTTGAGACAAATCAGGCTTCGATTGGGAATGGTATTTCAAAGTTTCAATCTTTTCCCGCATTTTTCGGTAATGAGAAATATTACTGAAGCTCCAATACATGTTGCCAAAAAAAAGCCAAAGGAAGCACAAGAAATAGCCAGAGAATTGCTAAGAAAAGTAGGGCTTTCCGATAAAGCAGATGCATATCCTTATCAATTATCCGGTGGAGAATCTCAACGTGTGGCTATAGCAAGAGCATTAGCGATGAATCCTGAGATACTTTTTTTCGATGAGCCGACATCAGCTTTGGATCCGGAGCTTACTGCAGAAGTTCTAAAAGTCATGCAGGACCTCGCTGCCGAGCATATGACAATGGTTGTTGTAACGCATGAAATGAGTTTTGCACGGGACGTAGCTGACAGGGTGATTTTCATGAATAAAGGTTCAATAGTTGAAGAAGGAAGATCATCGGATATTTTTACAAATCCGAAAAATGAAAGAACGAGAGCTTTTTTAAAAGGAATTATTGAATAATGTAAAAGTGAAGATTATGTAATATAAAAGGGGAAATGTACCATGAAAAATACTAAAATAAGGGATATGGCATCTTTAGCAATGAAAGCATCAATTGAGCTGGCAGCATTAAGCCCTGAATTGAAGAATGATGCTTTGAATTGCATAGCGGAAACCTTATTAAAAAATAAAGATAAGATAATTGAGGCAAATCAAGAAGACCTGGAAAGAAGCCAGAAAGAAAATATTCCCGCTCCTTTGCTGAAAAGGTTGAAATTCGACGAGAACAAGATAAAAGATGTAGTTTCAGGCATTCACAGTTTAGTAAAACTGGATGACCCTGTTGGAAAGGTTTTAATGCATACCCGGTTGGATGACGGGCTTGAACTTTATAAAGTAAGTTGTCCCATAGGAGTCATCGGCATAATTTTCGAGTCAAGGCCGGATGCATTGGTGCAAATATCTACTTTATGCCTGAAAAGCGGAAACAGCGTGCTGCTTAAAGGAGGCTCAGAGGCAAGTAAGACCAATCACATTCTTGCGGAACTCATTCTTCAGGCGACTAAAAAAGCGGGAATCCCACTAGGGTGGATTCAGCTACTTGAGACGAGAGCTGATGTAAATGAAATGTTGAAGATGGATGAATACATTGACCTAATAATCCCAAGAGGATCAAATGAATTTGTGCGATATATTATGGATAATTCAAGAATACCCGTATTAGGTCATGCCGACGGAATATGCCACTGTTATGTTCATGAAGATGCAAATCTTGATATGGCTGTAAGTATTGTAACAGACTCCAAGACTCAATATGTTGCCGTATGCAATGCAACTGAAACTTTATTAGTAGATGAAAGTATTGCTTCGGTTTTTCTTCCTCGGATAAAAACAAAACTGGAAGAAAAAGGTGTAGAATTGCTAGGATGTGAAAAAACAAGGAAGATAATACCTGTTGGGGAAGCAACTGAGGAAGATTGGAAAACGGAGTATCTTGACTTGAAGCTATCAATTAGGGTTGTTACCGGCATTCGCCAGGCAATAGAACACATAAATACTTATGGTTCCGGACATACTGATTCAATAATCACGAAAAATAAAGAAGCCGCAGAAATGTTTATGAACTTGGTAGATTCGGGAAATGTATTTTGGAATTGCTCTACCCGCTTTAGCGACGGTTTCAGGTATGGATTCGGTGCGGAAGTAGGGATAAGCACAAGCAAAATTCATGCACGTGGACCGGTAGGATTGGAAGGACTAGTAATATATAAATATAAACTTATAGGAGACGGTCATATTGTTGAAGATTATGCGACAGGTAAAAAGACGTTTAAGCACATTAGAATCAAATAAGAAAGAAATAAATAAGGTGCAAGCCTTATGATATTTGATATAAAACGGTGGAAACAGTGGCGTAAAAGTAAGCCTTCAGAAAAAGAAACAAGTAAAGTTTATAACTCATTAAAAGAAAATCCCGTGCTTCTGTCAAGACTAAACGGGAGGCAGGTTAAATATGTTTCATTAAGAAAGGGAATGGAAAGCAGTGAGACGATTATCGGGAAAGATGGAGTAATCAATGTAATTGATGATACTGAAATTGTAATTTTATGCAATACTAAAGTAGTATTCAGGCACAGGCTTGACAGATTGAAAGCGGATGAGCTCATGAGCCTTGCAGGTGTTAACCTAAGATATAAAGATGAAGTTACAGGAGAGGATATGACTGTGATTGCTTACTATAAGTATTACAGGCAATAATTCATCTCTAACACTTTATCCTTTAAATGTTTTTTAAAGCATTATAGGGAATAATTCTCAATATCTGAAAAATTTATGTAAAACGATTGTATTGAGAATCTGCACATTTTAATCATGTTTTAATGTGGAGAATCAGCATGTTTTTGATAGAAGGGGACCTTATTCGGAGGTAGTTTAATAGGATGAACGGTAAAAAGAAAATACTTTTTATTCCTACTATTTTTGAACATAGCGCTAAAATCATTAATAAGACACCAAGCCAGGTGGCTGTAGACAGGAACCTGATGGAGCAGGCACATGTAGAGTCATATTTGCTGTATAGACCTGATGCAGTTACAGTAGGAATTGATGTATATAATATTGAAGCAGAAGCTTTGGGATGCAAGATAAAGTTCCATGAAGATTGTTCAATTCCCGGAATAATCGAGCATCCCTTTTTGGAAAGCTACAACCTTGATTCATTGTATTTTTCATTGGAAAGGGGCAGGATTAAGTTAATTCTTGAAGCTGCCGAAGGTGTAAATAAGAAAATAGGTACATGTACAAAGGTAAGTGTAGGAATATCAGGACCATTCTCTATATGCGCTGAACTGGCAGGTTTTGAAAAACTTATAATGGACTGTATATCTGATGAAGAAACAGTGCATGCTATGCTTGAAAGAGTATTGGAACATCAAATAAATTACTGTGATGAAATTATAAAAAGAGGATTGGGCATAACATTATTCGAATCCTGGGCAGCGCCGCCTTTGGTTTCACCTGATATATATAGAAATTATGTTATGCCCTATGAGAAAAAATTAATAAATTACATAAAGAAACAAGGTGTACTAAATGTACCTCTCGTCATAGGGGGGAATACAATGGCTATTATTAATGATATGATAGAAACGGGAACAACGTTAATAATTTCTGATTTTAAGACTGATATAAATTATTACTTAGAAAAAGCCAGAGAAAATGATATTTTTTTGAGAGGAAATATTGATCCGAAGTTAATTGAAAAAGGTCCGGTGGAAGATATTATTGAGTGTCTAAAAGTTATGCTGGACAAAGTAAAAGGGTATAATAAGTTTGTTGTCGGTTCGGGAGTTTTGCCCTATAATACTCCCTCTGAAAATGTTTTGGCCATTAGAGAATACATTAACAATTATGTAGATTGCGAATATGGTTTTATATAGCGAAATTATAACTTGTAATAAACACATAAAACCTATATGAAACCTAAATAAAACCTACATAAAAAACAATATAAGAATGTATTAAAGTTTTCATTGGAGGATTTATGGCAAAATTACAGCTTATTGCAACCGCAGCTTTTGGAGTAGAAGCAGTAGTAGCAAGAGAACTAAAGAAACTCGGGTATACAGACCAGTTTGTGGAAAATGGAAAGGTGACTTTTGCAGGAGATCTGGAAGCTATTTGCAGGGCAAATATCTGGCTAAGGTCTGCAGAAAGGGTATTTTTAAAAATAGGGGAATTTAAGGCTACTTCTTTCGAGGAGCTTTTTGAAAACACAAAGGCTTTGCCTTGGGAAGAGTGGATTCCTGAGGACGGAGAATTTCCTGTAGTAGGTAAATCCGTAGATTCCAAGCTTGCCAGTATTTCGGATTGCCAGGCAATTGTTAAAAAGGCGGTTGTAGAGAGGTTAAAACAAAAATATAAAAAAGAATGGTTTGAGGAAACGGGAGGCAAATACAAAATTGAGGTAAGTCTTCTTAAGGATATTGCTACCTTATCAATAGATACAAGCGGTGCAGGACTTCATAAAAGAGGATACCGAAAGCTTGTGAGCGCCGCACCTATAAAAGAAACTCTTGCAAGTGCCATGATTCAAATAAGCAGGTGGAATGCAGACAGAGTGCTAATTGATCCTTTTTGCGGGTCCGGAACCATACCCATAGAAGCAGCAATGATCGGGAGAAATATTGCACCGGGATTGCAAAGAAATTTTGCCGCAGAAACGTGGAATATAATACCTGCAAGTATGTGGAAAAAAGCAAGAGTAGAAGCTAAGGAGTCAATTATTGTTGATAAAGATTTAAGAATAACCGGAACGGACATAGATGATAAAGTACTGAGCCTTGCCCGCTATCATAGCAAGCTTGCCGGAGTAGATGATTGCATACATTTTCAACGTATGGATGTTTCAGATATCAGTTCCAGGTATAAATACGGATTTATTATAACTAACCCCCCATATGGGGATAGAATGAATGAAATAAAAGAAGTGGAAAAGCTTTACGAAAAGATGGGGAAGATTTTCAAGAAATTTGACACCTGGTCTTTTTATATCATAACATCCCATCAAGGTTTTGAAAAATATTTTGGACGTAAAGCTGACAAGAAGAGAAAGCTGTATAACGGAAGAATAATGTGCTATTACTATCAATTTTTTGGTCCACCGCCACCAAAAAAGGAAGATAAAATTTCTGACGAAGAGAAAATCTCAATGATAGACAACTTAATATTAGATAATAAAATTTCCGATGAAGAAAAAGGCTAAATATAAAAGAGGAGCAGTTGTCTAATATGAATAATTGTCAAGATACGGAAGAGGGGTAATTGTATGCTTTTAAAGGTGTCCAAATCGAATATTCGAGCTGAAAGTGAAATTGAAATACCCGGCTCAAAGTCTCATACAATAAGAGCGTTATTTATTGCGAGCCTTGCCCAGGGTCAATCTAAGATTCTGCGACCGTTGATTTCCGGTGATGCCCTATCGGCAGTAAAAACTTGTGAAAAACTTGGGGCCGGAATATATGAAAAGGATAATAATTTTATAGTCGATGGTTTTGGGAAAAAACCTTCTATACCTGATGATATTGTTGATGTTGGCAATTCCGGCACAACCCTGAAATTTGGAGCAGCAACTGCCGCTTTAGTGGAAGGGTATACTGTCTTCACCGGAGACAAGCAAATAAGAAGCAGACCAATGGAACCTTTAATCAAAGCCCTTAATAACCTTGGTGCGGAAGTTTTTTCTACGAGGAATAACGGAAGAGCACCTATAGTGGTAAAAGGAGCGATGAAAGGCGGCATAACGGAACTTGATGCACATAGTTCCCAATATCTTTCAGCCCTTTTAATTGCATGCCCTTTATTAGAAAAGGATACGGAAATAATATTGACCAGGCTTAATGAAAAACCATATGTTGAAATGACACTGTGGTGGCTTGACAAACATGATATAAAATATTCAAACAATGATTTTAAATCCTTTTACATAAAGGGAGGGCAAGAATATAAGCCTTTCCAGATTGTAATACCGGGTGACTTTTCATCAGCAACCTTTTTTATGGTGCTGGCTGCTATATCCGGACAAAGCATTACTCTGAAAAACCTTGACATGACAGATCCTCAAGGGGATAAGCTCGTGCTTTCGTATTTGGAAAACATGGGTGCAAAAATATATTACGGGGAAAACAGCGTGACCGTAAAAGGTGATAAATTGCATGGCATTGAAATAGACATGAATGCAACACCAGATGCTTTGCCCGCCATGGCTGTTGCCGGATGCTTTGCAGAAGGCGAAACCAGATTGTTAAACGTCCCCCAAGCCAGGATAAAAGAAACAGACAGAATAAGTGTAATGTGCCACGAGTTAAGGAAAATGGGTGCAGACATACATGAACTACCTGACGGACTGGTTATAAGAAACAGCAAATTAACCGGCTGTGAAGTAAGCGGGCATTATGATCACAGAGTTGCCATGGCTTTGGCCATAGCAGGTGTAAATTCAGAAGGTACCACAATAATTGACACAGCAGAATCAATAAATGTTACATTTCCGGAATTTATAAGCTTTTTGCAGCAATGCGGGGGAAATTTAGAGTTAATAAAAGAGATAGTATAAATGAGATAGTATAAAAGAATTAGAGTTATTGTATAAGAATTTAACTGAAAGTAAAAGTATCAGAAAAGCGAAAAATTTAGAAAGATTAAAGATTCGAAAAGGTGAAGGATTAGGAAAGGATTGATGCATATGATGGGAAACAGCTTTGGACGTCTGTTCAGAATAACTACTTGCGGAGAGTCTTACGGAGGAGGATTTCGCAAATTTCCTCATATACCGGAGAATTTACGAGGTGGGCTGATTACTATTGTTGACGGCGTTCCTCCCGGAATAAAATTAACTCCGGAAATTATTGAGGAGGAATTGAATAAAAGGCGTCCGGGATTGTCAAGGTTGAGCACTCCCAGAAAAGAAAAGGATAAAGTTTATATATTTGCGGGAGTTATGGAAAATGACCTTACTACGGGAGCTCCTGTTGGGCTTATTATACCTAATAGTGACATAGATGATTACCATATAGAAGAACACAGGAGAAATAAAAATTATTTAAGACCTGGCCAGGCAGCATATACGTATTATAAGAAATACGGACAATTTGCGGATTGGGCAGGGGCAGGCCGTGCGTCTGGACGTGAAACTGCATCAAGGGTTGCAGGTGGAGCCGTTGCCAAAGCTGTATTGGATACGATGGGCATTGATGTAATTGCATATGTTGTAGAATCACACGGAATAAAGTGCGGTCCTGTTACATATGAAATGGCTAAGGCTAATTATAGAAAAAATGAAATTAACTGCCCTGATCCTGAAAAAGCCAGGGAAATGATTGAAGATCTTTTGAAAGTTAAATCAGAAGGTGATTCCTGCGGAGGAGTTATAGAAGTAATTGTAAAAGGGGTTCCTGCAGGTATAGGTGAACCTGTTTTTGACAAGCTTGATGCAATTATTGCTCATGGAATTATGTCAATTGGGGCAGTTAAAGGCATAGAATTTGGTGATGGCTTTGAACTTGCCAGAATGAAAGGTTCCCAAGCTAATGATACTCCATATTATGATGAAACAACAGGCAGGATTAGATTTAGAACTAACAGAGCCGGAGGTATTCTAGGAGGTATTTCGAACGGAGAGGAAATTAGGTTCAGAGTTGCAGTAAAACCAACGCCTACTATATTTAAAGAGCAGGAAACAGTTGATATTGAAAAACTGGAAAATATCACCCATAAATTTACTTCCAGAAGCGATCCGTCAATTTGTACAAGAATATATCCGGTTTGCGAAGCCATGACTAGGATTTGCATATTGGATGCCGTCTTGATGGCCAAAGCATACAGAGCAATATCTTATAATATTGATCCAAGGTGGGATTTATTATAATTATGAATGAGACAAATATAATTATGAGTGAGACAAATGCGAAAAAAATAAAAAAGAATGCTGATGGAATAGGAAGCAATGCTGATGAGATAAAGATGGATAGAAAAGAGGCGGAAAATAATTTAAAAAGCAATATAATTTTGATCGGAATGCCAAGTTCGGGCAAAAGCACTATAGGAAAATCACTTGCTGAAAAATTGAATGCTGATTTCATTGATACTGACAACCTGTTGCGAGAATCACAAAAAAAGGAGTTGAGGGAAATAGTTATCAAGTACGGTCATGAGTATTTTCTTAAAGTCCAGGAAGAGGAAATATTAAAATTAGAAGTAGAAAACAGCGTAATTGCAACAGGGGGAAGTGTGGTATATAGCGAAAATATAATGAATCATTTAAGAAATATGGGTTATATTGTGTATTTGCAAATCCAAATCGATGAGTTGATGAAAAGAATAAATTCCGAAAGAAGGTTCGCAAAGAAAAAAGATCAAAGTTTCGAGGAACTATATAATGAACGGGTTCCCCTATATGAAAAGTATGCCGATTTTATAGTAAATTGCACTAATAAAAACATCGATGCTATTGTGGATGCAATTATTAATGGTATTGCAGGAATGACGAAATTTTAGAACATATTCGACATAAATTACATAATTCTACACCATTTGACAAAAACTTATCATTACTTGTAAAATATAATTAATATATAATTAATATAATTATAATAAACCAATTGCTTGGAAACCGATAACGCGATAAAACATAACAAAAGACCCTGTAAAGCATTTAGCCAGTTACAGGGCATTAAGATTATTTAAATGTACAACTTTGTTATGTAAGGAAAATCAGATGAATTATTTAACCTTTTCTCTTAAGCCTTTGCCTGCTTTGAAAACTGGTGCTTTTGAAGCCGGAATAATAATTTCTTCTTTAGTTTGTGGATTTCTACCTTTTCTTTCTGCTCTTTGTCTAACTTCAAAAGTACCAAATCCAACAAGAACAACTTTTTCGCCCTTTTCTAATGCTTCTTCGATGGAGGAAATTACTGCATTAAGAGCAGCTTCACTATTTTTCTTGCTCAATCCTGTTTTTGCAGCTATTGAATTTACTAAATCAGTTTTATTCATAACGCCTACCTCCTAAAATATTGAAATCGACACTATTTTATACTGAAAGCTGCATTAAGTCAAGATTTTCCTTAAAAAAACTATTTTCGTCATAAAACTTTTGAGTCTAATAATAAATAAAATTTATAATAAATAATAATTATTATAATAAACATAATAATTATTATAATAAACGCTCATAAATAGTAAAATAAAAAAACTAATAATCGAATAAACATCTAATCCATTAAACAAACAAATTATATCTTTTATATTTCTGTTTATTATATCGTAATATTTTATATCTTTTTTACACACATATTATATTATTTTTTATTATTTTTATTTTTTTTACATATTATATATCGAAATAATCATGCTGTAAATTACGTAAGTTTTGTACAAACATGAACCTTGAAAATGTAACATATTGGATACCATAATATAACAGTAGGTGAGAATTGTTCCCTGTAGTAAAATTAATATACTAAAATTAAAAATTAAAGGGGGTTCT
>DUMC01000154.1 GCA_012840075.1 Clostridiaceae bacterium
AAAACGTTTAGGTGGACGTGGCCTTTACTAATATAATAAATATTAATAAACTATTCCACTGTATACCGCTATGTTAACTTACAGTTAGCCTTATTTAGTATTATTTCAAAAATAGATTCAAAAAGAACAAAAATAAAAATAAAAATCCATCTATTCCTGAAAGAAGAAAGGAAGAGAACCTAAAATGAAAAGAACCCGTGGTGAAAAAATATTTAATGTTTTCAACTTGTTCATATTAACATTGATTGGTCTGGCTTGTCTTTTGCCGTTCATACATATTGTTGCCAAGTCACTGAGCCATGAACTTTATGTCCTGGCGAAAGAAGTTTTGTTTATCCCCAAAGGTTTAACTTTTAATGCATATAATTTTGTAATTCTCAATCAACAGTTTCAGCGATCTTTTTCGTTGACAGTATTTATCACAATTGCGGGAACGCTTGTTGCGCTCCTGGTTACCACAACTACAGCATATGTATTCACAAAACAGCATGTTCCCGGTGTAAAATTTATTTGTATATTATATATAATTACAATGTTTTTTGGCGGAGGTATTATTGCAACATATATATTATACAAGCAGATGAATTTAATTGATAATATTTTGGTTTTAATTTTGCCTGCCAGTATAAATACTTACAACATTGTACTAATGAGAAATTTCTTTGAAAGCATACCACCGTCCTTAGAGGAATCTGCAAGAATAGACGGTGCATCAAATATTCGCATTCTGTTTCAGATCATACTTCCACTATCTAAGCCTGCTCTGGCTACAATCGGATTATTCTTTATGGTTACTTACTGGAATAGTTTTTTTGGAGCATTAATGTATACTACAAAGCGTACATTAATGACAATGCAGCTCTATCTGCGTAATATATTAGTGTCCATTGACAACTTGCTGGAGCAAAACGCGGAAATGTTGGATGCTGTAGCTACCGAGTCGGTGCGTGCTGCTACAATAGTTGCTGCAATGCTGCCTATTATCTGCGCATATCCTTTTCTTCAGAAATACTTTGTAAAAGGAATTATGATCGGTGCCATAAAAGAGTAATTCTAAAACATGCTAAAAAAGATATTTCAGAAGTATAAAAATAAAAAACTTGCTTCTTGAGGATGTAACCAAGCCAGACTTATGTTCTGGCAAAGTATATACAAAGATGAAAAAGGAGGTAATATCATGAAACCAAAATTAGAAGGAGGAAAAATTATGAAAGTAACAAAATTGCTCTGCTTAATTTTATCCATGCTAATTTTGATGTCGGCTGTTCTGGGCTGTACGACAAGTACGACTAAATCAAGTACATCAAGTAATACGACTTCCACTGGAAAGACCGATAGCTCAACAGCTTCAAGCGAGCCTACAAAGGCAGAGAAACCAATGGAGCTGAAAATAAGGATGCACTACCATGGAGAAATTGACACCACAATGGCTACGAAGGGAATCGACTATAATAATAATAAGATTGCCAATTTCCATCGTGAACATTCCGGAATAAATGTTACTTTTGAGCCTGCCTTGGCAAATGGTGAACAAGAACGCCAGAAACAGGCATTGATTCTTGCATCAAATGATGTTCCTGATTTGATGCATGTAAACAGGACAGACTATTTCAAGTATGCTTTACAAGGTGCGTTTGAAGAGACCGAGCCTTACTTGAAAAATATGCCAGATTATGTTGCACTGGTTGAAAAATATGAGGGAGTCCTGGATGCAGTCAGAGTTAATGGAAAATTATACTGCTTCCCAAGCATTAATGAAGCCCAGGATATGAATAACACCCACGGCGGCGGTATCATGGTACGCAAGGATGTTATGGATAAGCTTGGTATTGCTACTCCAAAGACCATAGAAGACTTCTATAATATGTGGAAAACTGTGAAAGAGCAAACAAATTATATTCCTTTAAGTTCTGCAGGAGATGGTTTCTCTGCAATAAAAGCTGCGTTCCGCGTTGCACTGGACTATAAGGAAGTAGGAGATAAACTTGAATATATCTGGATACAATCTGAATTTAAAGAATATCTTACATTCATGAACAGGCTTTATAAAGAAAAATTGCTGGATCAAGAATATATTACAATGACAAGTACTAATCTTACCGAAAAATTTATGGGAGACCAATTATACTCCACCAATACTGGTTGGGCATATGCATGTGTGCAAGTTCGCGATATTGGTCAAAAAATTCCCGGAGCATATATGGCATTCTTACCACAACCTACCGGTCCTAATGGAGAAAAGGCTCTGCTCTTTAAGAATTGGCCTGTACAAAAAATATGGGTAATTCCAAAAGCTGCTAAGAATAAGGAAGCTGCTGCGAAATTCATGAACTACATGGCAACAAAGGAAGCAAAGATGACACAGGACTATGGAATCGAGGGTGAAGACTATACTTTGGATGCAAGCGGTAACCCTGTCTATACTCAAGAGCAGCAAATGAACGTAACCTGGAGAATTGTATATGAAATGATGGATACTCCTGAATCTTTCAAGGTTCGTCTTGTAGGTAAAGGATACGATTGGGCATACAACCAAGCTCTTGAAGGACAAAAGGATGCTGATATGACAACAAATCTGTTAGCTCTCCTTCCGCCTAGTGAGGAATTCCAAAAGGTACAGCAGAGACTGGCACTTGATACATTCATAAAAGAAGAAGTTGCAAAATTTATCATGGGCGATCGTCCGATTTCCGAATTTGATAATTTTGTTCAGGAACTCAAGAGCAAGGGATTGGATGAGCAGACTGAAGCTCTTAACAAGTGGTATCAGGAGAATAAGTAGTAAGATATAAAATTATAATTGCCGAAAAGTATATAAGTAGAATGATATAGATAAATTGATTGATTGATAGATTGATAAATGTATTTTAAAAATAATGTAAAATACTTCGAAGGCATAATTATGAGTATAAGTTATGCTTTCGAAGTATTTTTTTATACTCATATTTTTTACACCCATATTTGTTTTTGTCTTCATTTAAACCCATTTTAAATTTTCTCAAGAAAAATAATTATTGAAGACATGTTTGTCAATATGAATATTTATGAGTTTACATTGATTGATACATTCTTAATAAAACGAGCATTTGCAAAACTAAATAATAAATGATTTAGTAAAATGTTTCATCAAAAAGAATAAAAAACATTTTCAATTTGAAAAGGTTGTTTTATAATAATATAAAATTTCTTAGTTCTGTTTAATGTTAATAATATAGTTTTTCCCATTAGATAGTGATTAAGCTATAAACGTTAAGGGTATTTATAAAAAATGTCTATTTGTCAAGTAAAAGTTTATGAGGGGGTTATATGGATTTAAGAACAGTATCGTTAATGCTGGCAATTGGATCCTTTTTATTTGGGATTTTATTGGTAATATTTAAATATAAGAAAAATAATCCTCAGGAAGTTCCCTTTTGGATTATAGCTAAATTTCTCCAGACTGCAGGGACTTCATTACTTTATTTCAGACCCGGGTACTTTGACGGCTTAACATTAGTGGCTAATACTTTTTTACTGTCAGGATGCGCCTATGAAAGCTGGGCTGTACGGATTCTGTCCGGAAAGCCGGTTAAACGCCAGTTACATATTTTTTCATCTGCTGGAATTATCATAGTTTGTTTATCGACGATATTTTTGGTTGAACCTTATCGAAGAGGCATATTTTTTCTTGTACATAGTCTTTTTTACTTTTTGCCGGGAAAATATCTGTTTAGTAAAACAGGTATTAACTCTTCTCTGAAACCACTTTTGGGAGTATGCTATTGCATAACCGGTTTGGTATTTCTAATAGGATCTGTATCCTGTTTAGTTTTTCCTGAGTTTGTCTTAAGCCAGAGAAGTCGTATCTTATTCAGCATAATACCTGTAACAACCTTTTGTATATTTTTAATAAGTGGGTTTATTTTGCTGATGCTGGCCAAAGAAAGAAGTGATATGCAAGTTCTGGAAATTCAGAAGACCTTGAAAGAAAGTGAAGTTAGATTTCAGCGCGTCGTGGAGACTGCTATTGAAGGCATCCTTATTTTCGATGAGAATTATAAGATTACTTTTGCCAATGAAAAAATGGCTTCCATTCTTGGGTATGTAGTTGATGAAATGCTTGGAAGGCCATATATTTCTTTTTTTCCGGAAAGTCAGCTGGATGTTTATTATCAACAGGAATTCCTCAGAAAAAAGGGCAAAGATTCGGTTTATGAATGTTGCTTACTAAAAAAAGACGGGACTATCAACTGGTTTTTGGTTTCCGCAAAAGCAAATTTGGATGATTATGGAAGATTCGAAGGATCTTTTGCCATGCTGACTGATATAAATAAAAGAAAAGAAATGGAGCTATTACTGGAAGAAACAAACCGCAAATTAACAGAGTTAAGTAACATGGACAGTTTAACAGGAATAGCAAACAGAAGATGTTTTGATGCTACTTTGGAACATGAATATTCCAGGCTCATACGTTCAAAATCCAAATTATCGGTTATTTTACTCGATGTTGACTATTTTAAGGAATATAACGATTATTATGGTCATGTCATGGGAGATGATTGTTTACGCAAGATTGGCAAAGTATTGACATCGTGTATAAACCGTTCCGTCGATTTGGCCGCCCGTTATGGTGGAGAAGAATTTGCCTGTATATTACCTGATACGGACATTAATTCAGCAGTGAAAATAGCTGAAAATATAAGGCAACAAATCCAGGATCTGAAAATTGAGCATAAAAAGTCCAAAGTTCTCGAGTTTGTTACAGCAAGTCTTGGAGTAGTTACAGCTCAATATTCTTCAGAAAGATCACTGGAAGAAATTATAGCTGTGGCTGATAAATTGCTGTATAAAGCAAAAGTTTCCGGTCGTAATATGATAGAATATGCAGAGATATAGGGACAAAGATATTGAAAAAATCATGATGTTAAATCAAAATATAAATAATATCAATTAAATTTAGATTGATAATGGAGGAAAAGACGATATGCAAGCAAGAGTAATTTTAGTTGGTGGATTTCTGGGTGCCGGTAAAACATCACTTCTTTTTGAAGCTGCTAATAAACTTACAGTCAATGGGAAACGTGTTGGTTTGATTACCAATGACCAGGCACCTGAGCTAGTCGATACAACATTTCTTGAGCGTACAAGTGGTGCTGTGAAAGAAGTAAGTGGGAGCTGTTTTTGCTGTAATTACGATGGTTTTACAGATGCTATTCTCCATTTAATTAAAAAACAACAAGCAGAAATCATAATTGCTGAACCGGTAGGAAGTTGTACAGATCTTTCAGCAACAATATTGCAGCCTTTGAAGGCACACTTTGGAAAGGAGTTTGCCGTTTCTCCGCTTACAGTACTTGTTGATCCGAAGCGGCTATCTGATGTTCTGAACGAAGAAAACTCCGGACTGCACCCCAGTGCAGTATATATAATCTGCAAGCAGATAGAGGAAGCTGATATAATAGCGATTAGTAAAATTGACTTGTTAACTCCGGAAGAAGCTGAAGATTTGAGAATACGCACAGCGAAGAAGTGGCCTAATACTACGGTACTTACACTCAGCTCCAGAACAAGGGAAGGACTGGACGAGTGGTTGAAAGAAGTGACTAGTCGCGATGAAGCAGGAACAAATCTGGCGGAGGTAGATTATGATATTTACGCTGAAGGGGAAGCAGTTCTAGGGTGGCTTAATGTAACCTTTGAGTTGAAGGGTACTTCTGTTAACTGGAATAGCTTTGCAAAAGATTTGCTTGGTGCGTTAAGCCAAAGATTTGATGATTTAAATGCTGCAGTTGGTCATGTCAAGTTGATTATAGAAGCTGGTGATGATTTTGAAGATTTTGTAATTGGTAACCTGACAGGGAAAAAAGAATCTCTTAGTATACGAGGAAATGTCAAAAATGCAAATAATTCGCAAGTGACCTTAAGTAAGGGAAAAATGACTTTGAACGCACGGGTTCAGATGGAGCCTGAAAAATTGGAAAAAATTGTATTAGAAGAGGTTGCAAATGCGTGTAGAACTGACATAAATTCAAAAATCCTCGCGTTAAAATGTTTGAGTCCGGGACGTCCAAATCCGACTTATCGGTATAACTATGTAGTGAAATAACCTTTTGAATAAAATAAAGGGAACACAGATAAAGAAACCTTCTCTTCATAAAATCTTCATAAAAATGTGATATATTCAATAATAAAAATTGTATATAAATGATGAAGAGGAGGTACAACACATGAGTAAATCAAATCAAAAAAACCGAAATGTGCAGGTACTGCAGAAATCAAAAAACAAGATGTATTTAATACTTGGTGTAGTTGGACTTCTTATTGCAGGTTTCTTTATTTTCAAATTCAGTACAGGCGGAGCAGATAAAACAAGGAATGTATCAGGAGATTTAAAAATACTAAAGAGTGAAGTTTCTGAAATCGCTAAGTTTTATCCATATAAAGCAGGTAGGATAAACATGGAGGTTTTGGCTGTAAAAGCAAGCGATGGAACGATCAGGACAGCACTTAATACCTGCCAGGTATGTTTTGCTTCCGGAAAAGGTTATTACAAGCAGCAAGGCGATGAATTGATATGCCAGAATTGTGGCAACAGGTTTAAGATCGATCAGATAGAAAAGATAAGAGGTGGCTGCAATCCGGTTCCAATCACGAAGGAAAATAAAACAGAGGATGAGGAAAGTATTATAATTTCACAAGCTTTCATGGAAGAACACAAAGAATTGTTCAGAAACTGGAAAAAGTAGGAGGTGCATCATGGGACAGGAACTGATAAACAGCATGGAACGGAGATTAAGAAGAAAGATTCTTCAAATAGAAGGTATGTCATGTACAAGTTGTGAGATGAGAATAGAAAATGCACTAAAAAAGCTTGACGGAGTAAGGGAAGTTAAAGCCATTTTCAGCAGTTCCAATGTATATGTTACCTATGATGCGAATCGCCTGGAATTGGAACAAATTATTCAAACGATAGAAAAACTAGGTTATGTAGTCAGGAATAATAAATACGATGCTGCAGTTGTTTCAAAAGCAAATACGAAAAAAAAGAAAGAAGGTAAGCTATCAGTCAACCAACTGCTGGGTATAGGGATCATACTGCTGGCTCTTTATGTTATTATAAAAAATACAGTAGGGTTTAACTTTGTACCGGAAATCGACCAGTCAATGGGATACGGAATCTTGTTTTTTATTGGATTGCTGACTTCTCTGCATTGTATTGCAATGTGCGGGGGAATAAATCTGTCTCAATGTATTTCATATAAGGTTGGCAAGGAGAATTCCGGCAAGTTTTCATATTTGAAGCCAAGTTTGCTTTACAACAGCGGAAGAGTGATATCCTATACTGTAATAGGAGGTATAGTGGGAGCTTTAGGTTCCAGTATAAGCTTTTCAGGTGCCGCTAAAGGGATTGTGGCTGTTATAGCAGGTGTATTTATGGTGATTATGGGGTTGAATATGCTCAATGTATTTCCATGGCTCAGAAAATTAAACCCCAGAATGCCTAAAATATTTGGCAAAAAAATTTACAATAATAATGGCAAATATGGACCTTTTTATGTTGGATTATTAAATGGATTAATGCCATGCGGACCTCTTCAGGCTATGCAGATTTATGCTTTAGGTACCGGAAGTTTCGTGGCGGGAGCAATATCCATGTTTGTGTTTAGTATTGGGACAGTACCTTTAATGTTCGGATTTGGAGCAGTAAGTTCAATGTTAAGTGGAAAATTTACGAATAAAATGATGAAAGTAAGTGCTGTGCTGGTAATCGTGCTTGGGGTGGTTATGGCTAATAGAGGTCTGGCATTGTCAGGTTTTTCATTATCGTCCTTACCATTTGGTGTAGTCGGCTACAATCAAGGCAATGGTGTCGCAAAAATACAGGATGGTGTCCAAATAGTTACTACAAGATTGTCACCGGGCAGCTATGAACCGATTACGGTTCAAAAAGGTATACCTGTAAAATGGATCATAAAGGCCAGGAAAGAAGATTTAAACGGCTGTAATAATGAAATTATAATACCTAATTTTAATTTAAGTAAAAAACTTGAGATAGGGGACAATATTATAGAATTTACTCCTGCACAAACCGGTATATTTGCATATAGCTGCTGGATGGGCATGATAAGGAGCAAAATCACAGTTGTTGACGATATAAGCAAAATTGATGTTGATAGAATAGAAATGAAATAGACCAATATATTCCGACTGTACAGTAATTCATATATTATAGCGGGCTGCCTTCATGTCATTAAAGAACTTGCGCTTGCAATCTCGTGACTATAGTCATGTGAGGTTTACGAACAGGGGAAAAACTGCTGATGGGCAGAATTGTACAATTATCCTTTGAGAGATGACAGGAGAGATAATAGGAGGGTCACTATGAGTAACAAACCTCCAAAAATTCTGGTTGTTGATGATGAAGCGAAGATCGTGGAGGTTGTAAAATCGTATCTTGAAAACAGTGGATATGCGGTATGTGAAGCATATAACGGCAAAGAAGCACTGGAAAAATTCGAGAAAGAAAATCCTATTCTCGTTATTTTGGATTTAATGCTTCCAGATATAACCGGTGAAGAGATTTGCAAAATTTTAAGGAAAAGATCACGAGTCCCTATAATAATGCTTACGGCCAAGGTTGAAGAAGAGGATATTTTAAAGGGTCTGAATATGGGTGCGGATGATTATGTTACAAAACCTTTCAGTCCAAGGCAATTAGTGGCAAGAGTTGAAGCTGTTTTGAGAAGAGCAAACGATGCGTTAATCCCATTATCAAGAATTATATCATTCAATAATGGTGATCTGGTTATTGATACGTTGAAATATG
>DUMC01000155.1 GCA_012840075.1 Clostridiaceae bacterium
AGAATATAGAAGTTACTAGAAGTTAATTTAGAGGAGTTGAATAATTGTTTTATTCAACTTCCCCTTTCACATAATATTCTATATTATTATCATCCTTTATCCATCATTCTATATAATTATTTATCATAATTATTTATCACTCCATATCATTCAATATCAATTAGTTTACCCATGAAAAGAATTGTTCCTGTCTCATCATCTGCAATAATGAATATAAACGGTCGATCTGCAATAAAGCTGATAGGTTCTACTGCAGCTCCTTCTGTCGTTTCAACAACGGTCACTGCAGCTGCCTCGCTACCTTCCTCGTTTACTTCTATAACCGCTTTATGCAGTACCCTGCTTATATAAATTCCTTCCCTAATACCGGAAAAATCCGCAGACATGCTAAATGCCTCACCCATGCCAAGGGTAATAAGACTGTCATTCAAATTCTTTATTCCATATTCCATCTTAAATCTAGGTATTTGAAGTATGACACCCTTAGTTTTTGCAAGACTGCTTTTAAGGTCATTCCATTGTTCAATGTTAAATTGCTGAATATAATTGTTTATGTTTATACCTTCTTCAGGTAAGATACAATACATTGATATCTTTTCATTACCGTATGGCAGTCTTACTATTTTGGCATTATCAACCTGTCCGTATTCCACTTCATCTTTCCTGCTCATCATTTTAACTTCTTTTTGTTTTCCTTCCAAAGTAGTAAATGTACCGTCAAAGGTAAGTTTTTTATCAAACTGTTTTGTCCACTGTCCCTTGAAATATATGGCGTTAATTAAGTACATTACTACATCAGGTGATATTGGAGAATCAACCATTTTGTCAATCTTTCCTTTTGTTGCTTTATTAATCCAATTATTAATAGTATCAGCTGCTTTTGAATCCTGAAAATCAATTTCGGAAACTTGAGCATAAAAGTTTTCTTTATTTGCAGATATAAAATCCTCTTTTATTTTTTCACCTTTTCTAATCCATATAGAATTACTTATATCAAGCTGAACTTTTCTGTCTATATTATTCAGATATGCCAGTATGTTTTTATATCCTGTATTGAGTGTTTCCAATTCTATTCCGTCATATTTCAAAGCTTTGGCCATAGCTTCTTTAGTTGTAGAACCAGCACCGTTATAAGTCATAGTGAGCGCCGTAGATATGCTAATAGGAGAAATAAAAATATTTATATTTGCATCTTCTTCATTTAATTTTTTGAAAATGTCAATTGCAAATAAGCTATTCCCTTCTAATAAACTTGTTTGCACTTTGCTAAGATCTAAACTTGTTTGCACTTTGCTAAGATCATACGATGCAGCTGCTTTACACCCTGCCAAAAAACCGGTAGTTAGTATAAGGCATACAAATATACTTACTACCCTCTTCGCTTTAGCTTTCAAATTCTCTACCATATCCATTTCCTCCAATCATTATTATTTTTAGCCTAGGCATCAAGAAGTCTCTTTTTTCTACAAGCAGGTGTCAATTTGATGCAAGTTGCAATAGCTACTTTGCATAATTATGTAAAATTATTGAAATCCGTCAATCCTTAGTATTTCAGTTCATCTATTATAAACTGTAGCTATTATTATAGACGTAATGTAATTACATACAGTTCCACCTAAAATATACAATACATATCTCGTCGATGTATTAAATTTAAAGAAAATGTTTATTTTAAAGTTGAAAATGAGAAGTTAAATTATATCAGGTATTGTATCATAATATTATGGGTAGTCTACGCGCATAAAAGTAAATTATAAAGTCAATACAGACAATATAAACAATGGAAGAAAAAACATAATACAGCAAGGAGGTTTATTAAATGTCCGATGAAATAAATGGTAAACTGAACCAGCAAGCAGCAGATGAATTGCTGGAAAAAGCCAGAAAAGTCATACCATGGGGTTCAAGTACCGGCTCAAAAGCACCTTCTTTAAGACCTTACGAACCAGCAGCTATAGTTAAAGGAAAAGGCTGCAGAGTATGGGATGTTGAAGGTCGAGAATTTATTGATTACAGAAATGCTCTAGGACCAATTACCCTTGGATATCAATTCCCCGATGTGGATGAAGCTATAAAAAAGCAACTTGAGTCAGGAATAGTATTTGGTCATCCAAGCATACTTGAATATGAAGTTGCAGAAATGCTTACAGAAATTATTCCTTGTGCTGAACAGGTAAGATTTCTAAAAACAGGTGGAGAAGCAGTTGCCGCTTGCATAAGAATAGCCCGCGGTTACACCGGAAAAGATCATGTTGTGCAGATAGGTTATAACGGATGGCTCAATAGCCTTGCTGCAGGTGGTCCTGTGCTTCCAAGGCAAACAGGAACTTCAACAGGTTCAGGAATACCAAAATGCCTTTCTGATTTACATCATTCCTGCAAATGGAACGACATTGAAGGTATAAAAAAAGTATATGAGGAAGTAAACGGTAATCTGGCAGCTATAGTAATTGCAGCTGATTACGCAGAAATGGATAAAGGAGCTACTTTCTATAAAGAAGTTCGTGAGTTTGCTGATAAAAACGGTGTTGTTCTTATTTACGACGAAATAGTAACCGGATTTAGACTGGCTATAGGTGGAGTGCAGGAATATTTCAATGTTAAACCTGATTTGGCGGTATTTTCAAAAGGTATTGCTAACGGAATGCCTATATCCGCATATGTAGGTAAGAAAGAAATAATGCAAAAATGCGACAAAGGAAACGGTGTTGTAATATCATCAACATTTGGCGGTGAAACCCTTTCGCTCGCTGCAGCAAAAGCAACCATAAATGCGTACAAAAAATACAATGTAATTGAACATATTTGGAAGCAGGGTAGGAAATTATGGGGAACTTTAAATGCAATATTTGAAAAATACAACGTACCAATTCAATTAAAAGGCTTGTGGCCTTGTCCAATTTTTGTTGCAAAAGACGGCGCTCAAGCTGATGCAATTTCCAGGTTCCTATCCTTAAGTTATAAGAATGGAGTATCTTTATACAATGTATCTTATGTAAACTACAGTCATAAAGATGAGGATATAGAAGAAACATTACAAAAACTTGAAAAAGCTTGCGCTGAGTTTTAGCTATTAATTTTTAGATAAATAGGAAATTAGATATATAGGAAATAGGAGATTAAATATAGGAAAGATATACGGAATAAGTGAGTTATATGAGACCAGGTTTAACAAGCCTGGCCTCTATTTATCGTTTATTCAAAAATCGGTATATATTACATATGCAAGTCTTCGGAAACAGAACAGGTCGAATAACCTTTAAATCTCTTACCTGGATATAGTTGCAATATGTTCCAAAGCATTTCTTTCCATATTTACTTGAATCAATTGGATTAGGATTCCTCATTTCAACAGCTAACTTCCTGTCAACAAAAATAAAAATGTCATTTTCTACTATACCGGCTTGAATATCGAAAAAATATTTTTTTTGTTCACATAAATCGAACAAATTTGAATAAAATAGAAAATCAGTTTTAACCTAAATCGATCATAAATTAAATCAATTATATTCAAAATTTAAACAATACATATTCAAAATTATTCCGATGGATTCTCAAACTGGCTATAATAAAGGCTTGCATAGAATCCATTTTTGTTCAATAATTCCTGATGCTTTCCTATTTCAACTATATCACCATTATTCATGACCAATATCAAGTCTGCATTTCTTATGGTTGATAACCTATGAGCGATGATAAAGCTTGTTCTTCCTTCCATAAGTTTTTCCATTGCTTTCTGAATCAGTATTTCCGTTCTGGTGTCGACAGAGCTGGTGGCCTCATCAAGTATGAGAATTTTAGGATTTTTAAGAAACGCTCTTGCTATGGTTAAAAGCTGTTTTTGCCCTGCAGATATATTATTCGCTTCTTCATTTATTTCCATGTCATATGTGTTTGGCAGGGTTCTTATAAAATGATCTACTTGTGCTGCCTTTGCAGCTTCAATAACCTCCTCATCCGTAGCATCCAACCGTCCATACCTGATATTCTCCTTAATGCTTCCCTTAAACAACCAGGTATCTTGCAAAACCATACCAAACATGCTTCTCAGCTTATCCCTTCTCATTTCCTTTATATCTACCCCATCGATTAAAATACGTCCTCCATTTAACTCGTAAAATCTCATGAGCAGTTTGACAATGGTAGTCTTACCTGCTCCCGTAGGACCTACAATGGCAACTTTTTGACCTGGCTTCACGCTTACGGTAAAATCTTTAATTATAATCTTATCTTCATCATATCCAAAGCGGACATGCTCGAAATCAACTGCCCCTGCTACATCTTCCAATACTTGGGCATTTTCAGGTTCCTCTGTAATTTCCTCTTCTTCCAAAAATTCAAAAACACGCTCAGCAGCAGCTATTGTAGACTGAAGTACATTCGATATTTGCGCCACTTGAACTACCGGCTGATTAAAGCTTCTTATATACTGGATGAAAGATAATATTTCACCTACTTCTATAGTCCTTTTAATTGCCAGATAACCTCCCAAAATACATACAATTACGTAGCTGATATTCCCAATGAAGCTCATAATTGGCATCATCATGCCTGATATAAATTGGGATTTCCATGCTGAATTATAAAGCTCGTTATTTATCTCTATGAATTCCTTAATAGCTTTTTCTTCCCCGTTAAAAGCTTTCATTACATTATGTCCGCTGTATATTTCCTCAACATGACCGTTTACTTTTCCTAAAGACTTTTGTTGCTCCCTAAAGTATATCTGCGATTTCTTAATTACGGTTAATGTCAAGGTCATAGATACAGGAAAGATTGACAATGCTGCAAGCGTCATATGCAAGCTTATGGAAATCATCATTATCAATACACCAATTAAAGTAGTCAAAGAGGTTATTATCTGAGATAGAGATTGATTCAAAGAATTGCTCACCGTATCAACATCATTGGTTATCCTTGACAGAACCTCTCCGTGTGTAGTTTTATCAAAATATTTCAATGGAAGTTTATTTATCTTGATAGAAATTTGCTTTCTTAAATTATATGAAACCTTTTGAGCCACACCGGCCACAATAAAGCCTTGAATATATGAAAATGCTGCGCTTGTGACGTAAAGACCTATGAGTATAAGTATTATTCTTCCTATATACTCAAAGTCTATGGTAGCTCCTTCTACTCCGGAAACTTTTGCAACAAGCCCTTCAAAAATTTTCGTTGTGGCATTTCCCATTATTTTCGGACCTGCAATTGAAAAAGCAGCACTTCCGGCAGCAAAAATCATTACTATCAGTAAAGCCAAATTATATGGCTTCAGATATTTTAAGAGCTTCCTCATTGTTCCCTTAAAATCTTTAGGTTTTTCAACAAGTCTTCCAATTCCTCCCGGACCAGGTCTAAATCCCGGACCTCTTCCCGGAGCCGGTCTTCCTGGAATATTTACTTGACTTGAATCTTTTTTAAGGTCCTGAGTTTCATTTGATTTAATATTGCCATTATCAGGGCTGCTTTTCTCATTGTATTTGTACATATTATTTATGCTATTATTTCTATTCATCCTATTCATATTGTTTCTACCCATCATGCCAACTCCTCCATGGAAAGCTGTGAAAATGCTATTTCCCTATACACTTCACAATTCTTTAACAATTCCTCATGGGTACCTTCACCAACTATTCTACCTTCATCTATTACCAGTATCTTTTCAGCATCCATAATTGTACTTATTCTTTGAGTTACTATAATAACAGTACAGTCTTTAATTTCATTTTTGAGAGCTTTTCTCAATGCTGCATCTGTCTTGTAGTCCAATGCTGAGAAACTGTCGTCGAATATAAAGATGTCAGGCTTTTTAGCTAGAGCTCGGGCTATAGACAGCCTTTGTTTTTGACCGCCGGATACGTTTGTCCCGCCCTGGGCTATCAGGGATTTATATTTGTCTTCCTTAGCTTCAATAAACTCTTCTGCCTGTGCAATCCTGGCGGCTTTTATCATATCTTCATCGGACACTTCATGCTCTCCATACTTAATATTGCTTTCTATCGTACCTGAAAACAGAACTCCCTTTTGAGGAACAAAACCGATTTTTCTCCTTAATTCTTTCTGGGTCATGTCTTTAATATTTACACCGTCTATAAGAATTTCACCCTTTGTTACATCATAAAACCTGGGTATGAGATTGATAATGGTGGATTTTCCGCTGCCCGTTGAGCCGATGATTGCCGTTGTTTCACCAGGATTGGCAGTAAAACTAATGTCTGAAATCACATATTCTTCTGCTCCGGGATACTTAAAATATACATTTCTGAACTCTACTACTCCTTTTCTTACGGAGGATGTTTCATCTAATCGCTTCGGATTATCCGGATCCTTAATTGCCACATCCTTTTCAATAACTTCAATTATCCTCTGAGCTGATACCGAGGCTCTTGGAAACATTATGGAAACCATGGAAATCATGAGAAATGACATTATTATCTGCATGGTATACTGCATAAACGCCATCATGTCGCCTACCTGGATAGTCCCAAGGTCCACTTGATGAGCGCCTACCCAGATTATCAGAAGCATCAAGCTGTTCATTATAAGCATCATTAAAGGAAACATCAAACTCATAAGCCGACTTATAAAAAGATTCGTCCTGGTAAGATCTTTATTTGTTTTGTCGAACTTGTCCTCCTGGTATTTTTCATTATTAAATGCCCGAATAACAAGTATACCCACAAGAGATTCCCTTATTATGAGATTCACTCTGTCAATAAGCTTTTGAACTGATTTGAATTTCGGGATGGCTATAGAAAATGAAACAATAACCAAGGTCAATATTGCCAAAACTCCGACAGCTATTATCCAGGCCATTGATGTATTAGTAGATAAAGCTTTTATAACTCCCCCAATTCCTAATATGGGAGCATAAAACACCATTCTTAAAAGCATAACCATAAACATTTGAACCTGTTGAATATCATTTGTGCTCCTGGTTATCAGTGAAGCTGTTGAAAAACTGTCAAATTCCATATTTGAAAATGTCGTAACTTTTATAAAAACTTCTTCTCTAAGTATTTTCCCTAAACCGGCAGAAACTCTTGCAGACAGGAAACTAACTAACACTGTTGTCAGCATGCTTATAAAAGCAATTCCAATCATAATCAAACCAACTCTACGAATATACCTGCTTTGAAGTTTGGCAGTGTTTATTCCGATAGCTTCATATTCTGATTTTATATATATAACTGAGGATTGTCTAATCATGCTTTCGGGCATGGCATCAAATCTTTTATCAATTTCCTTCAATGATAACTCACGTTGTTCCTTAGGTATATTTGAAATAATTGTAAAAGGATCAACATTCGCCAGTAAAGCGCGTGAGGTCGCACCAATGGACGGCAACATAACCTCAATAAAATCACCCTTTTCAATACCATATAGAACCAAAAGTTTCCTGCCGAGGAACCGGTTCAGTTCGGCCAAAATATCTTCTTTGCTTCTATTTCCGGTACCGGCGGTATTATTGGGAATTTCTTTGTTTTTAGAATGCCCGATACTTAGAACATATACGTTTTCGCTGTTTAAAACAGGATACTTTTTCAGGTAGCTTTCATATTCTTCTGCAGTCAGAGAAGTTTCAGGATTTTCACTGCCTACAAAATCCTTACTTACAAGCCTGTAATTTTCAAGGAATATTTGGTTTTCTTCATCGAATAAAAGTAGCTTCAATTTTTCATATTCACTTTCTCTAATAGCTTCTGGTACGGAATTTTCTATTCCTCCCTGCTGGATTCCCACATTAACTATTTTTGACATGTAATCCGGCAGTGACAGGTCGCTAAAAGCTTGTAAGTACAAAGCTGCAATAATCAACAAAATATATAAGGTATAAGATTTTAAATATTTAAATAGCTTTAACATGATACTCTCCCTTATTGATTTTTTTGATAATGGAACCTTATTATTAGTAACCCATTATTAGTAATATTCTTAATAATTTGCCATCAAATTAAACTTAATTTTAATGATATTTTAATGCCAGCTATTAGTCAATTGTTTTGTGGAAAATAGATGCATAAATTCTCTTTTTATTGATAATTTATTAAAAATTTTTGTTGACAATGTAACAATGTTTTGTTATTTTAAAATTGTGTAACAAAACATTGTTACACAATTTTAAAACAATATTTAATTTAATGTAATACTTAATGCAAAGCTTAATGCAATACTTAATGCAATATATCTGCAATAGGAGTGTGAACCTAATGCTTATCTCGAAAAAAGATTTGCTCAAGGAAACAGGAATATCATACGGCCAGCTTTACAGATGGAAACGTGAAGGTCTCATACCCGAGGAATGGTTTATCAAGCAGCCATCCTTTACAGGCCAGGAAACTTATTTCCCAAGAACAAAAATACTAAACCGCATTAAGGCAATTCAGGAGCTAAAGGATAAATATTCACTTGAGGAACTTGCAAAAATTTTATCTCCCGAAATAGCTGAACGATATTTTACAACAGACGATTTGTCCATAATTGAAGAAATTGATAAAAATCTTATTCCTGCTTTTGTTAAAGGATTTGGTAAAAACAGCTTTCTTTATATTGAAGTTCTGTTAATGATAGGACTATCCGATTTCAAAAAACAATTCGGAGCATCACTCGGTCAACTCATCAATATTGTTGAGGGATTAAAAGGTTACTGTGAAAAGATCAAATCCACAGAATACATTATTGTTTTATTTGACAAGTCCGATGATTACTATGCAACCCTCTACAAGGAACAGGCCGAAGTATATATTGATGCTAGACTGAATATTGTGCACACAATACACCTTAATGAACTTTCAAGTCGCTTTAAAATCAAATACCGTAAAAGCTTTAATTTCAGATTTGATGATGAAGATTATTCAGTTCAAGATGATAAAAATATGAATATGAGTTATTCATATTGAGGTCATTCGAGCCATACCTGCAACACCAATAGCAAAATGAGGGGGTATGTAGTTAATATGTATGGAAATCTATGGGTTTTAGGTGAGCGTTTTATATCAGGAAAATATAGGCGCATCATGGCTGCAGGAGGTTTAAAGATTGAAGACAGTAATATTTTAAAACTTTACTCAGCCGGTGAAATTGATATAAAAAACTCTACAATTAAAAAACTTCGGGCAGCAGGCGAGATAAAAGGTACTAATGTTAATTTGGGGAATGTTAGTATAGCGGGTGATATAAAGCTTACAGGCGAAGTAAAAGCAGATGTTCTTGTAGCCTGTGGTGATCTAACTGCAGAATACCTTTCATGCAAGGTATTAAGGAATTTTGCAAAAAGAAGTAGCAAAAACAATCGTTGGGTTAGAAGCGGCAGCATTGCCGGGGACGGTAATAGAACCGTAGGAGAGTTCTCAGGTTTTTTTAAAGCTGAAACTTTTGAAAATTTTAAAGATACTGTCATTGACTTTGAATATGAGTTTGTAAATATCATCAGCAAATGCAGATTGACTTCATTAAATGCAATTAAATGTGAGAGGCTCTTTAGTTTCAGTCAAATATGCGCTGATGAAGTTAACGCTGACTATGTATACATAAAACCCCATTCAACATCTAAGATAAGTATGCTGGCTGGAAGTGAAATAATTATATCTGAAGAATTTAAGAGTATAAAGCTTTTCAAATCACTCCCCAAGTCGGTTGATTTTACGTATTATAAAGACATACTGTCTCTTCCTTCTTCCATCATGAGTGTTGAAACTATTGAAGCTGATAAAATATTTGTTGAGAAACTTAAAGCAAATTTAATTTCAGGTGCGGAAATAGTTATAGGAGATTTATGTATTATTGACAAAGTTGAGTACTCGCAAAGCATAAAAATTTCCCCAAAAGCCGTTGTTAACGAGGTGATAAAAATATGATGAATAAAAGCAATAAAAATGCAAGTATTGATGGCATAGGCAGTATTCCGGGCGGTGAATATGATGTAGTATCAGTAGATGGCATTGGAAAGATCAAAGGTAAAGTAATATGTAACGAACTTAAGGCCGATGGGTTATTAAAAATATTAATTGTGGCGGAAGTGTTAGCTGTAAAAGTGTAAATGGAAAGATTATGGCCGGTGGAGGCGTGCATATAAATTATAATAAATAAATATAAATAATAGTTTTGTTTCCGAGTTTGCAGTTTGGCTTACCTTTCGACTTATTTCGCAAATTTATCTTAATCTCACTATTACTGTGTTTAATTATTTCGGAGATTTACGATTAATCATCTATTCCATATTTTTATAGCGCTTATATGTTTGTATATATTTGGTTCAATCTTTTCTAAAACGCTACTTTCGTTAATTACACCCTTGCATAAAAGCGCTTACTAATTATATAGAGGAGGATTTTCTTATATAGAGGAGGATTTTCCCTTGAGCTTTAGTTTGAATTTGAAACTAAATAAAAAACTAAATTCAAAAGAAAAAAAGCAAAAATACAGCACATTACAAAACATAAGTTATATACTAGCCGGAATCTGGAAGTTCGATAAACCTTTATTTGCTTATTTTACAGTAAATACAATACTTACAGCTATATTACCCTTTATTAGTATGTTGACACCAAAACTATTGATTGATGAATTGACCGGGGCTAAGCGTAGTGAATACTTAATTACAATATTAACAGGTTATTTTCTTCTTTCTGTTTCATTTAACTGGTTTATTACATGGATTGAAGGTATATGCAGCTGGCGGTTTATTAGCGTGCGATTCAAGTTTATAGATATGCTGAATGAGAAACGCTTGAATATGGACTTTGAGCATAGTTCAACAGGGGGTCCATGATGAACTAATTTCAGATACAAATGGAAGATATGCTGAACTTTGGAAATCACAGGCACAGTGGTATGTATAAACGATGTTTAGCAATAAATCTGATGTTTAGCAATTAATTTGGAAGATTAGCAAGAATAAGTGTTCTAAGAATAAATAAATGCTCCAAGAATAAACCGGCTTAATGGAAGTATGAGTATAATGAAAGTATTAAGCAGGGGACTGTTAATCCCCCTTATTTAAGATTTTTAAGATTTTTAATCTTTCATCATATTCTATAAACCTGTCAGAAAGCTCTTAATTTCCATTTTACTGCATTTATATGGAAATTTACTGCATTTCTAACATAACAAATTCAAATTTACTGCATTTCTAATAAATTCACCTCGATTACTTCTTCGTTTTGATTCTTCGGAATGTAGAAAGTCTTTATTTCACAACCTCCAAAACTTGCTTTCCATCTTCTGTTCAGGAACTGAACTTCAATTTCTGCTTCAGTGAGCTTGCCGGCAGTTTCGTAACAACGAATTACATAACCGTTTCCATCCTCTGACCGTTTAAAGACGGACGCAATAATATTCTCAGCGCTAACGCGAATACCTTCAAATTTTAGAGGCATATTTCCTTTATGATAAGTTTCTTTTATCATTATAATTGGCACATTCAATTCATAAGCTTTTTTAACAATTCCTGAGTTTCTCCAGTCCCCCAAATGTGGCACAAGTACATATTTAAATTCCTGTATTCCCTGATCCATATACTCGCAAAGCTCATCTCTTTCTCCATAATGGTCCGCAAATATCGGACTTCTAACAATGGTCATTCTTAAATCATTTTCTTTTACATCAAAGCTGTATTTACAGTCATTAAGTATTGCAAGACCATATGTGCTCAATGTATCTTCATGGTTACGTCCATTATCATGTAAGTAAGAATAACCTTTATTTAAGACAGTATCTTTGCGAGCATTTTCTTTATCAATACAAACCTTACCAGATAAGTCGATCCACTGTTGACCAGGTTCTTCCTCCCCATTTGCAGGTCTTTCAATAAAACCATAAGGAATTTCGTATACAGCTTTCGGCTCTTTGACATTTACAGGAAAGCTAAGTTTCAACATCTTATGTTTTTCCCGCCAATCCAGTTTTACTTGGACCTCAAGTTCTTTTCTGCCACTATATAATATAAAATCCTGTTGCAATTCTGATGCATTATAACGGTTAATAACTCTTATTCTTGCTCTGATTGGACCATTCTCTATGACCTGTATCCTTGCGTCTGAAAACTTTGCAATTTCATTTCTGAACTCAAAAATGCCATGAGCCCAAGTATCACTGTCAAATTCATCGATTACTATGGGAACTGCACCACAACCTGATAAAACTTCCACCTGGTTTATTTTGTCATATATTCTTTTGATGTATCCCGTATGTTGTTCAAATTCAACAATCAGATAAGCATTTTCCAGGATATGATCATCTTTTACTGTTACTGTATGCTGGGTGTACTGATTGAGCCGGGTATCTTGGTTGAGCTGGTCAGTTTGATCGAGCTGATTATCTTGAACCAATTGATTATCTTGACATTTGGTTCCTTGAACATTAAAACTTTTGTCTAAATATAACCAATAAACCCTATATCCCATTGCGGGAATCCTACCTATAAATAAGGTATCCCATTTATCCTTTCCGTTGGTCTGAGAAGCCCTTACTCTCTGTATCTCAAGAGGATTTCCTTCTTCGTCGGTTATACCGGCAACACTTTTATTTACCTGAACAGGGACGGTTACTTCCCATGCTAGAGGATTAAACACTACAAGCGGTGTTCCACGGTCTTCCATTTCCCATAGCATCCAGTCTTTATCTTTGCTTAGGCTGAAAGTTGTATCGCCCATAGTATTAATATTCCAGGAAATCATCTGGACAGTAGCGTTCAACACCTCTGCACCTATAGCGAGAGCCTGACCGTAAAATTCCTCAGCATCTTCATACGCTTCTTTAATACTGCATCCTCCCATAATATCGTGAAATTGATTAAATAGGACCTTTTCCCAGGCACTGCCAATTTTAGATTGGAAATTGGATAGATTCGGGCAGGAATGGTTAAACAATTCATACGCTATAGCAGCAAATTTCTCTGCAGTAATAAGCCTATGTTCCGCTTTACGGTTTAATTTTTTAATATTTGAATAAGCTGAATAACACCCGCTTGCATGATGCTGTAAATCATCTCTTACAACAGGAAAATTTGAAAGATTATGATCTTTTTCTTTTTTTTCATATATTTCTTCAAAATATCCATTGGGGGAGCTAAAGATGTAAACTTCTTCTGCCTGTTCTTCTGCCTGCATTTTAAGCAGGGTGTGTATGTTTGCAATTGTAGGCCCACCTCCGTGATTTCCTACTCCATAAAAGCTCATCATATCATATCCCTGTTTTTCTGCAAGTTTTTTGATTTCCAATGTCTTTTGCCGAACAGGATCATCACTTCCTCTTCTATACCAATTACCATAGGAATACGGAATTTTGTATGCCAACACCTTGCTGCCATCCGGACTCTCCCACCAGAATAGATTACCGGGAAGTTCCTTCTCATGGTCACCTGGTCTCATGAATACATAATAGTCCATACCGCTCTTTTTTAAAATTTGCGGCAGCATTCCATTGTGTCCGAAAGAATCAACATTGTATCCTGTCTTTGCCATTAAACCGAATTTTTCGTAGAAATACCTCTGACTATATAATCCATGCCTTACAAATGATTCTCCAGAAGGAATATTGCAATCAGGTTGAATCCACCAACCTCCGACTATTACCCATCTTCCTTCAGCAACTCTTTTCTTTATTTCTTCAAACATCTCAGGAGCATTTTCTTCAACCCATTTATAATAGGCAGCACAGGCACAGGTAAATATAAAATCCGGGAATTCTTTCATTCTGTCCAGTGCAGATCTGAAAGTAGCTTTGATTTCCGCAAATCCCTCCTGCCACCTCCAAAGCCACACGGGATCAATATGAGCATTACCGATTAAATGAATTTTTACTTTTTTATCCATATTATAATAACCTCATTTCTATGAATAAAAATTTTTGTATGAACTTTTTTATTTGCAATGATATTTTTTGTATTATTTTTTGCATTATTTTTGATTAACATGTTTTGAAATTAGTGTATCTTCGAATACTTTTGAATTACAATTTTTTGAATTCTCCAGTTGCAGAAAAAAGTTAAACAATAGTCACTTTAGCTTTTTGGATTACATTTATTTGAAACATTTATGTCCGGACAGGAGAACCGTCCCCTTGTCTCACCCATGTCTCAGTTCACCATGTCTACAAGTATACTTCTTTTTCTGGCACAAAGCGTTGACCTGATTCTACTTCAGGTGCAGGGATAATCACGGCATCCGGTTCTCCGATTTCTTTCATACGTCTTAAGAGCCTCTCTCTCATAACTCTGGCAACTTCCCTGTGTGACTTCATTCCTATTAAATTTTTTAGCTCATACGGGTCTGCTTTAAGGTCGTAAAGATATTGTTCTTCATATACTTCTGAATACATATCATTTTTGGGGTTTTTACCGGGAGCAGTAACTCCGTATTTCCACCTGTGTGTACGAACTGCTCTTCCGACTTGAGATTCACTTATCTGGATAAACACTTCTTCCGGCCATCCGCTTCTATCCCCTCTTATTAATGGAAGTATGGATCTGCCTTGCATTTCTTGCGGTACTGGTATCCCTGCAGCATCAAGGAGCGTTGGTGCCATATCTACCAAGCTAACCAACTCTTGTACCCTACCTCCACCGGTAAATACAGAGCCATATAGAGCTGTCGGTATTCGTATCGAGCTTTCATGGCAAGACCTTTTATATTCATCATTGCGGGTCTTAAAATGGCACCCGTGGTCAGATGTGAAAAGAATTATAGTATCTTCAAGCATGTCCAAACTTATAAGGGCATCCATTATTCTGCCGAGAGCTTCATCCAGTCTTTTTACCATACCGTAGTAACCTGCAATATGCTGGTGTGTTGAACCGTTCAAAGCTGCAAGATCCGGGGGAATCCATCTTGATCTGTATTGCTCCTCATATCCTTCAGGAGCTGGATAGCTATCTTCATGGTTTTGAAAATGAGGTTCCAAGTAAGATATAAAAAGGAAGAAGGGGTTCTCTTGATGTGTATCTATATAACGTATAGCTGCGTCAGTCAGAGCGTCAACTCTATACCCCGGAAGTTTAACTGGATTGCAGTTATTGTCGTATACAATAGTATTATATGGTTGGGAAGAAGTTTCGAGTGCGTTTGCACCCAGCCAATAATCGTAGCCACCTCTTTCTTCGGGTTTTACGGCTAGTCTTCCGCTTGCAAGATGCCACTTTCCAATATAAGCAGTATCATAACCTGCTTCTTTAAAATAATGTGCAAGGGTTTTAGCATTTTTTGGTAAAGGTATGCCATTTCTATAGCATCCTATCGTAGTTGCATACATTCCTGTCTGCAAGCATGCCCGTGCAGGACCGCAAACAGGCTGTGGTGTAAACATATTGTATAGATGTGTTCCATTTAACGCCATACGATCGAAATTAGGAGTAAGACCTAATGGATTGCCATGAACTCCGGTGGTGTCCCAGCGCTGTTGGTCTGTAAAAAATACAATTACATTTGGTTTTTTCTTTGTTAAATTGCTCACTTTTTTCACCCCGTTTCATAAATAAAACTTCTTTTTAATTATAAATAAAAGTTCTTTAATAAAATAAAGCTCTTTATTGAAATAAAAGCTCTTTTGACACATAAATAAAAAGTCCTTTTGAGCAATATTTTAAGTTTTGCTAAAGTAATATGTTATTTTAAAGAGTAATAGTTTTTTCACCCGATCAAATTACATTTTAACAACATTATAGAATATTTTGTTTGTAGTTTCCACATTATATAGGTAAATGGTATATAGGTAAATAGTTTTCATATTATACAGGTAAAAATAAAATTTTGACAAAAAAATAAGCCTATATTAAGGCTTTGGCGAATTTTTTCTTTATTTAACTGTATTTAACTGTCAAATATCCAAAATATCATGAGTTTAGGCATCATTGTCAAATTTATCAATTACTTCGAGAACTCCTCCGTAACCTGACAAGATTTCTTCATGGTTTATTTTCTCATACATTCTTTTAATATACACTGTATACCGCTCAAATTCAACAAGCAGACAAGCGTTTTCTAGAATACCGTCACGTTTTCTAGGATACCTTCATCTTTTGCGGTCACTGTGTTATTTTGAACACTTTAACTAAGTAGGTTGACTTGACTGAGTTGGTCGCTTTGATATCTGCTTTCAGGACAAAGACAAAAGAACCGTCCCCTTGTCTCACCAAGACAAGAGAACCGTCCCCCTGTCTACTGACATAAGAGCAGTACGTGATGGAAGACAAGGTGCATCAGAACAATAATAGTTATTAAATCGAACTCCTAATTCTGCTATCCTGTCTATATTTGGTGATGTGTTCCTTTCATAACCATAACATCCTAGATGATCAGGACGCAATGTGTCCAAGTCCAGATAAAGTATTCTCATATATGTAGTCCTCCCGTATAATATTTTTGTAAGACTTATTATAAAATTGTTGAAGTTTTTGAGTTTCTTGAAGCTTTTTTCTTAGAGTTATGAGCTACTTATACATTTTACAAGACAGAATTCAAAAAGTATTACTATCTTCCACAGTTTACTTCAGTAATGTCTTTAATTCAGTAATATCTTTAATATCTTAAAAATATTATAAAATATTTTAAAGATAGTTTCCATTTATACTGTAAAAAAATAAGTATTTATTTAAATTCAGCAGTTTTAAGGAGCCTAACCGTTTTAGACCGGAAGAGTGGGTTATTCACCCACTCTCACCTCTTTCTGAACCAGTTAATGTAGTCCCGGCAAAAAATCCATCGTTAATTCTATAACTCTATCATAGCCTTCGCTCATTCCTCAAATTCGATTATACTGTCTTTGTTTATTCCCACTCAGTCAGCCAATGCCCTATTTTCAGGTTACTCAAATCTATCTTGCCGCTTGAACTTATATATATCTCATGTTCGTCACCAGCAGATAAATCAAAATAATTATCCGAAAAGAATATATCCTCAACCTCACCTTTGTAAATAACATGGCACATTCTTACAAAAACATCTGTCTTTACTTTTATCCGTGTTTTCCATTTTCCATCTGAAAACTCCTGGTCTATAAGTTCTATTTCTACAATAGGTTCAGGCCATTCAATGTCTTTCCATCCGTCTGTAAAATAAATCACTCTTGGTAGTTTTTGTCCATTCACCGTAGCGTCAATAAAAAGAAAATCTCCTCTTGCGATATTTAAGTTACTTCTTTGATAGCGGTCAAATATTAATACTCTACCGGCCTTTATTTCATGTTTGCAACTATGTGACCAGATCTTTCTACCTTGCAATGATTCCTGGCCGTAAATAAATTCAACCTCTACATCCTCTAGAGTATGATTGCTGAATAAAAATTCCACATTTCCTCTTCTTTCAAATATGATAGGCAGCCATGGTGCACAAGCGCGTTTGGCAGCATAATATGCAGGTTTAGGATTCCGGTAATAATCAATTATTGACCAGTTTGCAGTGGGCCAGCAATCATTATACATCCACACCATAGTCCCTCCATTATTAGGGTAGTCCCTGCGAGCGCTCTCAAATTCTGACCTCATCATTTCAGCATGTGTAGCCTGACCATACTTTACATACTTTTCAAGAGTATCAATTTCACCGAATATGGCACCTGCAATACGCATTGTCTGTTCGTAGTGGGGCAGGTTTGCATGCCCTCTTTGAATATGATAAATCCATGCGTCATTAGGTGGCCAGTGATTTTCAGGTCTCATGAATCTCTTGATTGTTTTTACACTGCAAGGCCCCTGGATGCAAAACTCCGAGTTGAATGAACATACCTTTTCAAAATGCTTACGGAAGGTTTCATATTTACCATTGCTTTCAAACAGTGCATACTTCCAGCAGGAAATATGACTATTGCCGGAATTGGGCATATTACCAAAATCGTCTCTTGATTGCGGACTGGACTCTACATATGGCACTCCAAGACCAAGCTTGCTTACCATCCCTCTTAGGATCATGGTATATATCTGAGGATCATCCTTTTGCCTGTTTACCTTCCATGCTTCCTCTTCTTCGGAATAAACTCCAGTATCCTGCTGTTTTGTTTGAGTCTGTTTAGATATCGCATGACTCTGATTATAGTAAGATGGGCTATAAGTCCAGGAATAAACATCTTCATTGCATCCACACCACAAAACTATACAAGAATGATTTCGCAGTCTTCTTATTTGAAAATCAGCCTCTGCAATGATTTCATCTCTTAATTTATCAACCGGATAACCGGTGCTGGCAAACATAAAATCCTGCCATACCATAATTCCAAGTTCATCACATAGGTCATAAAAAAGTTGAGATTCATATATGCCGCCTCCCCATACGCGCAGCATATTAAAATTTGCTTCTTTGGCTTTTCTCAGGTAAAATTCGTATTGCTCGGGCTTTACAGTCCCAGGCCATAATTCCAAAGGTATCCAATTGGCACCTTTACAAAATATGGGAATATTATTAATTTTAATCCAAAATGAGTATCCAGGACCCGCATCTTCAGTAAAAGGCTCTTCAAGGATTTGAGATTCACGCAAGCCTACTCTGCCTTCGTAAAAGTCTTCGACACGCCCGTCTACAGCCAGCTCAACACGATAATTGTACAAGTGTTGTTCACCGTATCCGTTAGGAAACCAAAGTTTCGGATCTTCAATCTGAAGGCTGATATATGATTTGTATGTATTTCGATTGATAACTTTTCGTATATCATTTTCATATCCCCACAACCTAACCGTGATCTCATATCCTTTTTGCTTTGCAGCATCAGTTACTTCAAAAGAAAAATCAACTCTTCCTGAAACAAATGGCTGTACTGATATATCTGTAAATCTGTATTCATAATCTATTTCAAGCCATACATCTCCTGCAAGTCCAATAGATGGCAGTGGAAGAGCCCAATCCCATCCAAATGAAAACTGGGGTTTTCTTAAGAAAGCCCTTCTCCCCTTCCAGCCTGCCAGTTCGTGAATTCGTGGCCCTCCCAGAAGCTGATCTATAGATTTAAATCTAATCAATAAAACATTATCATTTTCCTTTAGATATTTTTTGATATTAAATCTAAAAAGCCGGAACGCATTTTTTGTTTCACCCAGGTAGACATCATTCATCCATATATCAGTGTTACCATCAACATTTAACATGCATAATTCCACTGTTCTGCCTGCTATCCCTATTGCATCAAATTTAAGAGCATACCACCACTCTTTTGATGTTATCCAATAACATTCCCGAGCATTGGTATCATAATGAGGATTTGGAATTTTACCATATTTCAGTAGTGTGTCATTGACATCGCCCGGTACACATATATCCAACCATTCACCATCATCTAAACACGGTTTGATAATACTTTCCGGTGGCCCCTCCTGGGGTTCCATGCATGTTAACTGCCAGATTCCATTTAAACTGATTTTTCTCATTAATCAACACCCCTCAGTCTTTATTTCTCATTTATGACTTACACAATCATTCTACTATTCCAATAGATGCCAGACCGAAAACTTTGACTTTGACTTTTCATCCCATGTGTTATCTGCAAAAGCAAAGTCGCATAATCTAATGACTTTACCGTTACTCAATTTCATTTTGTATGCTTTCCGGATACCACACGGTGCAGTAATAGGATAAAGCTTGCCTATATTTTCATTATATATCCCTTAAGGCAACTTGTGAACCTCACATGACTAAAGTCACAAGAATGAAGATGTTAGTTCTCCAATTCTTAAGATTGACGAGTAGAAAGTCAGGATATTATATTACCATATAAAGCGGATATTATATTACAATATAAAGTATATGGAAAACAAAGGAATAAAAACACAAAAAATAAATTTCAAAAATCAATACCTAATAATTCTAAAATATTATTTTATATTACAGCTTTAGATGTTATAATGTATAATGTTAGTAAGGTTACATAACATTATTAATAATTGGTGTATTTAATTTACATGTTGAAATTTCTTCATTAGTTTTAACATATACACCATTAATATTTAATAAGCAATAATGCTTTTATAAAATCTTATTAAATGTAATGGAGGTACTAATGGTAAAAAAATTTTTTATACTTATTTTAACCGCTCTGTTTTATGTATTTATTCTATCAGGCTGTGCCTTTTTGGGCGCTAATTATAGCTTTGGTTATATTGACAAAGAAGGTAATTTTGTTATCGAACCTCAGTTTGGCAGTGCTTTAGCTTTTACAGAAGGACTTGCGGGAGTGTTGTATGGTACTACTGAATATGGTAAATGGGGATTTATTGATTTAGAAGGAAATGTAGTAATTGAACCTAAGTATGACAGAACAAGAGGTTTTTATGAAGGACTTGCCCCCGTAATGATTAAGGAAAAAAATGATGAAAAATGGACATTTATTGATAAAGAAGGTAATACCGTAATAGATACCGAATTTTCAGATGCCTCCATATTTGTTGATGGATTGGCTCCCGTAAAATCCGCAACAGAAGAGAAATATGGTTTTATTAATAAGGATGGGGAATTTGTAATACCACCTAAATTTGATATTTGCTCAATTTTCAGCGAAGGTTTGGCTCTCTATGGAGTCGGACCTGAAGAAAGTCTTCAGACAGGGTTTGTAAATAATAAAGGTGAAGTCGTTATTGAGGCAAAATATGCTTATTGCAGGGCTTTTAGCGAAGGATTAAGTGCAGTAAAACTTACAAGCGACCAAAATAAGGCAGACTGGGGATTCATCGATAGTACAGGGAAAATAGTAATTGAACCAAAATATGCCATGGCCGGAAGCTTCAGAGAAGGCCTTGCACCCGTAAAAATCGGTGATGTTCAAAATGGTAAATGGGGCTATATTAATAAAGAAGGTGAACTTGTTATAGAGGCTAAATTTGCTGATGCCTTGAGTTTTAGTGAAGGACTTGCGGCTGTCATGGAAGGAGATTCAAGAAGCGGACGCTGGGGCTATATAGATAAAACCGGCAATTACGTAATTGAACCTCAGTTTTTTGCTGCAGGAGAATTTTCTCAAGGTCTTGCACCTGCGGCCGTGATGAAATAGAAATCTTATGTGTAAATCATAGAATTTTTAAGTATAAACCAAATTTTAAGGGGACAATCCTTCCAAAAGGAATATCCCCTTTTTATATCATTTTTTTATATCGTTATCTATTAGCTTTTTTTATACCATTATCCTATCCGTTATCTGTCTTCCTGCTTTATATCGTTATCTATCTTATTGTTTTATACCGTCATCTATCTTTTATACCGTTATCCCATTCTTAAATATCGCAATTTCCTTATACCCATTAATTTCGTTCTTTGTTCTTATGTCTCCTGACGCAACTGAAATTACAAAATTATAAAAATCCCTGGCAGCTTCGTCCATAGGTTTCCCTTCCAATAATTGGCCGGCATCATAATCAATCCATGCTTTTTTCCTATTATAAAGCTGGGTATTTGTTGATACTTTGATTGTAGGAACGGGTCCTCCGAAAGGTGTCCCTCGCCCGGTGGTAAAAATAATCAGATTTGCTCCTGCTGCCGTTAAAGCAGTGATTGATACAGCGTCATTTCCCGGACCTTCCAACAAATTAAGACCGCTTTTCCTTAATCTTTCACCATAATTCAATACATCTGTAACTACTCCTGATCCTCCTTTTAGTATGCAGCCAAGAGATTTTTCCTCAAGTGTAGTTATTCCTCCTTCTTTGTTACCGGGGGAAGGGTTTTCATAAATTGGCTGATTGTAACTGGAATAATAATCTTTAAAGCCATTTATCATATTAACAATTTTATTGAAAATTTCTTCATTTTCAGAACGCTCCATCAGAATTGTCTCTGCGCCAAACATTTCGGGAACTTCAGTGAGTATGGTAGTTCCTTTGTTTCTTAATAACAAATCCGAAAATTTCCCGCATAAAGGGTTGGCGGTAATTCCTGAAAAAGCATCAGAACCTCCGCATTTTAAACCAACTTTTAATTCTGATACGGGACACTCCTGTCTTTTAAATCCGGAAGCATATTCTATCAGCTCACCAATTAGCTTAAGCCCACAATTAATTTCATCTTCATAATCCTGAGTTGATAAGAATTTAATTCTTCTATTGTTATTATTGTTACTGTTGTTAATCCTGTTATTTTGGCTTCTGAGTAGAGCACTCGATTCAAGTACCTTCTTAAATTCATTTATATTGTTATTTTCACATCCCAATCCTAACACCAAAACACCTGCTGCATTCGGATGCATGCACAGGTCTGCCAATATTTTCTGGGTTGTGAAATGGTCATCTCCAAATTGTGAGCATCCATATGGGTGAGGAAAAGCAAAAACTCCGTCCACTGATACACCGATTTTATCTGAAAATATCCTATTTGCTTCCTTTACCAGGATTTCCGCTGTTTTATTTACACATCCGACGGTATTTATTATCCATATCTCATTCCTAGTGCCAACACTTCCGTCTTCCCTTACATAGCCCATGAATGTTGATACCGGAATTTCTGCATTGGAGCCATAATTATCTGTATTGGAGCTATAATTATTCGGGGAACTATATTTATTTACATTGCCATAATCATTACTAGGATGACTAATAAATTCATTTGAATAGTTACTTTCATGTTCATTTTGACTCTTCAATCCATTCCTCTGTTTTTCTTTTACAAGTTTATCTTTTATATATGAATAATCCAACTTCCCTTCCAAATTAGTTTGCAGGTTATGAGTATGAACCCATTCTCCTATATTTATTTTCTTAGTTGCATGTCCGATTGGATATCCATATTTAACTATGTTTTCTCCTTCCGCAATATCCCTAATTGCTACTTTATGCCCTGCTTTTATATTATTTTGGAGAAAAATCTCCGAAATCTCATTTTCACCCTGAATATTAATTTTCTCCCCGGCCATTTTATCTTTTAACAATACAATTACATTATCTTTTGGGTCCAGCTTAATATATTCTTTCTTCATTATCATTATCATCCTTATTAATTGCAAATTATTACCATTACCTCTTATAACGAGATTGATTAAACCTCTAACTGAATTTAGAGGTCCTAAGCATCACAACAACTACCACTTGATAGATATTTCTTCATATTTATTCTTATTAAATGTGTTCCTTTTATATAATAGCCCTGTCTCATTCTATAATAATTCATTATCCTTATAACAATAATACATTAATAGAATCCTTATAATAATAATACATTAATAGATTCATACATACAATAACATGTTACTTGCTTTTTTTAATATTATTGTTCGAGTGTGGATAATATGGATTTTTTATCCACATTATCCACCAATTATCCACATGTTACCAATACTTACTGTAATTGCTGATGTATCTATAATATAACATTAATAAGATCAATAAAGATGTATTTAATAAATATGAAGTAATATTTGCCAAGAGACCGTCGTTCCGGCACTTAGAGCCTTCACTTATGCCTCTTGGCAAAATATTCTTCATATAAAATAAATGCATCCGATCTATAACATGGTATCAATAAGATGGCAATAATATACAATAATATAGCCCAAAGGTAGCAATATATAACCCAAATGCGCCAATAATATAATCCACATAGCAATTTATCTCTTATCGGTTAGAAGATCAAGCCAGTCAAGTTCCTCTTTTGTCAAGGTGATATCGCAAGCCTTAATGTTATCCATTAATTCCTCCGGGCTTCTTGCTCCAATCAACGGAAATACATTTAGAGGTTGGTTCATGATAAAAGCCATGGCAATCTGCGGTACTTTTAGACCTTTTTCTTTAGCAAGTATTTCCACCCGATCCAAGCGTTTAAAATTCTGCTCATGGCAGTATCCGGTAAGACATGCCCGATCTAACAAGTGTTTTGTTGTTTCAAAATTACTTCTGGAAATCCTGCCGGAGAAAAATCCTCTTGCCAGACTTGAATATGGGAACAAAGGTAGTTGAGTTTTTATATACCATTCCCTTGCCTCTTTTTCTTTTGGTCCGCTAATGGCAACGCAACCTTGACCCCAAGGATCCATAACCTGTTCTGCTAAACTATAATGAGGACTGCTGGCTGCAAATGGAACCAAGCCATGCTTTTTAGCATATTCATTTGCTTCTTGTATTCTGGTATGATGCCAGTTTGAACCGCCGAAAGCTTTAATCTTACCGGCTTTAAGATGCTCATTCAAAACTTCTACTATCGGTCCCACAGGTACTTCAGGATCATCCCTATGTAAAAGGTAAATATCTATATAATCGGTTTTAAGCCTTGCCAATGAATCATGCAGGTCGGATGTAATGTCATAAGGAGTTACTCTCTTTCTGTCTTGATTATGATGTGCTCCCTTGGTTATAATAACAACCTTATCACGATTACCCCTTTCTTTCATCCACATACCTAATAACCGTTCTCCGTCCCCACCTGCATAAACATGTGCAGTATCAAAAGTATTGCAACCTAGCTCGAAAACACCGTCAAGAATAGCAAAATTTTTCTCTAATTCTTTTGTATTCATATAGTCAGTTCCGAGTACCAATCGTGATACCGGCTTATCCACTCCATTAACTTTTCCGTATTTCATGTATTCTTGGCCCCCTTTCTCAATTAGCAGGCATTATAAACAAAATAAACAATATTAATTTTGAAACCCTGACCATCAACACCACTGTCATCATCATTACTATTATCACTAGCCATTCATTACTAATAAGCAGAACTATTTACAAGAAGTATTAATTACAAACGGAATTAATTATTATCGGACGGATATTTTAAGCCCCATTGATTTCTTAACTCATCCATGGTTCTTAATATTGAAATGGATTCATCCCATGGCATTAAATCGCTTTGAAGCTTCCCTTCCCTAAGACAGCATTCCACTTCTCTTGCTTCATAACAATATCCATTTGCGTCAAAAGGAATTTCAACGATTTCATCATCTTTACCATCTACTTTGAGATTTGCGGTAGTAGCTCTCCAGAAATCAGGAATTATAATCGAACCTTTAGTACCTATTATTCTTGCCTCTTGGAATGTCCTAGTTCTGACAGCCGTATGCAATATTGCCAGTTCACCGTTCTTGTATCCTAAAATCATGGCAGCTTGTTCATCCACACCTGTTTCACCGATGTGAGCTATTCCTGTTATTCTTTCAGGAGCTCCTCCAAATATCATGTAGGCTAAACTAATAGTATAAACTCCAACATCCAGTAGTGCCCCACCGCCAAGTTCCAGGTTAAATAAACGTCCTTCAGGGTTTAAGTTTGCCCGAAATCCAAAATCCGCCGTCAGCATTCTAACTTCCCCTATTGCATCAGCAGCAATCCATTCTTTAACCTTATACATTACCGGCAGAAAACGAGTCCACATGGCTTCCATGAGAAAAAGATTGTTCTTCTTTGCAGCCTCCACCATTTCCTCAGCTTCCCCGGCATTAACGGCAAAGGGTTTTTCACACAAAACCGCCTTACCGTTATTCAAGCACAAAATAGTATGTGGTTTGTGAAAAGTATGCGGAGTGGCAACATATACCACATCAATCTCAGGGTCTTTTACCATTTCTTCATAGCTTCCGTAAGCTTTAGGAATGTTAAATTCCTTAGCAAAATTTTGTGCTTTATCAATGCTTCGTGAGCCCACCGCAAATAGCTCAGAGCCTGCTACTACTTGCAAGCCTGTGGCAAATTTTCGTGCTATGTTGCCGGCACCTAAAATCCCCCACCTTATTTTATCAGCCATCTTACCACCCTTTCGAATAAAAGATTCTAATAAAAGACATGTTATCTAATTATTCCCATATTATTTATGATTATTTATATATTCATGTTATTTATGGTTATTTATATATTATTTATTACTACAAAATATTCACATGCTTTTATAATTAACTTTACGCTCAATACTAATTTGAAAAGCACCACTTAGCATTTATCCGATATTTGTCAATCCACGCTTGTTAAAAAACTTTCAATATATTGTCCTTTATTTAATGTCTTCCAACTTCCATCCATAATCGTTATGATATATCATAAGCTTTGTCATACCGCCGTCTACAATTATGTTTTCACCGTTAATAAAGCAGTTCTCTTCATCACAAAGAAACATAACAACCCTGGCAATATCCTTAGGATTTCCTATCCGCCCTGACGGATGTTGTTTTTTATCTTCTTCACTGTGCTGAGGAACATAATTCTCATCATAATATTCACCCGTATCAATCCAGCCAGGGCTTACAGAATTAACTCTTACCCTGTGGGCAAGGCTTATCGCCAGTGCATGAGTAAGTGCTGAAATACCTCCTTTTGCTGCCGAATAGCTTTCCGTATCCGGTTGTGACATGTATGCCCTTGTAGAAGATATATTAACTATAGACGCACCTTTATTAAAGTAGGGCAAAAATAATTGTGCAAGCATATACGGTGCCGTAACGCCTACTCTTAATACATAATTAAAATCATCGTAGCTGCATTTGCTAAGTATCCCTTTTTTGCTTAAACAAGCATTATTAATGAGATAGTCAACGTTTTTATATTTTTCAATAACCATATCGACAAAGTTTCTAAGCACGCTTTCCTCTGCAATATTACCATGGAAGAAAAAAGCTTCTCCGCCATGAGATTTAATAAATGCCAGATTTTCTTCTCCCGCTTCTTTGTCCATGTCAATAAAAGCAACTTTTGCACCATTCTTTGCAAATTCCCGCGTCAGACATCTTCCTATACCTTTAGCTCCGCCTGTAATTACACACACTTTGCCGACAAAGTTCATAGTACTGCCTCCTTGTATTTATATCATCATCACTTTTTTTATCATTATCATTATGATGTTAATTGCATCAAGCTATTATTTATTCTACGCTAACAGTTTTTCCATTACCTTCATATAATTTTCCCTCTTAAAAGGATAAATATTTAAATCGTAGCTTTCTTCTTCCAGCACTATCTTTTTTATTATTTCTTCACATACAATAATTGAATTTATAGCATCTATTTCTTCAACTGGTTTCATTCCGTGAGCAACAATAGATTTATTTCTCTTATTTCGCAATTCCGTAAGAACATCTTTTATTTTCTTCTTTTGTTTTGAAGCAGAGCGTTCCACTTCAATCTCGGACTCTATAAAGCTTATAAAGTATTTATCTTTTAATTCATATGTCAAAACTTTTTCGGAGTTGTAAATTCCTAAGGGCATACTGCTGTCTCTTAAATTAAGATATCCTTTAATCTCATCTGCTAATTTTCTGTCGCTGCTTTCGGTCAAGTTTGTAGGTTCGATATTATAATGTTCCCTCATATATAAATATAAAGTTCCCTCGTAAATCCGCCAAAATCTAGCTACCGTTTCCGTGTAATCCTGCTTGTCCAGCCGTCTTTTTGCATTGTAGTATAAATCTACCAGATTATATATCGTTTCTTTTCCGTTCTCTTTCTTTAATTCATTTAGATAATCTTTCTGCATGCCTAATATATCCATAACTTCTTTTAAATCCTGACTGTTACTATACTCCCTGTAAACTTTTGATATTTTTTCATAAGCCTCTTTATATTTCATCAAATCCCAATTTTCATATGCTCCGAAGATTTCGGAAACTAATTGAGCCCTGTGCTTTTGTATTGAATTTATGGATATTTCTTTTAATTTGGTTGCTTCTATTTTTACAACACCGAAAAACCCCAGTTCAGTGTAATTGTGTATGCGATTGATGATGCTTTTTTCTTCAATAAAATCTATCTTAATTTCTTCCAATCTTTTACCAGGTTGAGCATACTGGGGATTATATACTTGCCATAACCTTGGATTAGGAACATGCCTTCCGTAAGCTAAAATAAGCCAACTGCTTTTCAATTGCGGTGTTCCCGAAGAACAATTTAAATTTATCTCAAAATCTTCTCCAAGTTTATTAAGTTCGTCCAGCACCTTGGGTATTTCTAAATACAGCGCACCTAAAATTTCTTCATACACAACGGGATTAATTAGCAGCGGTCTTATAAAAATATTGGCACTTGGATCAATTAATTCTTTTATCCACTTTTCCGTTTCAATAGCATGTCCTTCTGTATGGCTTTTAATATTAATTCCTTTAGCTGTCGGGAATAAATAAACATAATCCGGCTTTATATGCTGATAAAGTGTAACAATTGAACCTTCTTCGTTAGTTTTTGCAGATACCGGATCTTGTTCTCCTACAAACGAAAAAAGTACTTTTTTCATTATCTTAAAAAGCCTCCCTTTCACACTAAAAATTCTAATTTGCACCATCCTAGTGTGTCG
>DUMC01000156.1 GCA_012840075.1 Clostridiaceae bacterium
TCTTCTCTGCAAACCCCATACCTGAACTCCGAAAGCGTTAAATAAGCTATTGGCCCTGTAAAATGATTTTCCGCTGTTAGGTGCTACAGGAACAGCATGAGGATATTTAGCTTTTATATTTTTAAAGAATTCATACAGTTCATCAGGAGTTTGAGGCATTTTACCATTATTAACTTCATTGACAAGGTCAATTCTTATTCCTGTTCCATGTACATTGCCATTTCCAAGGACGTTTAATCCATATACTTTTCCGTCAGTTGTTTCCATTAATTTTATCGCTTCTTCGGAATAATATGTCTTAAGGATTGTAGATTTAGGAAGTAATTCTTTCCAATCAAGAAATGCACCTTCAATACCATACCTATCAATATCAGCTTTATGCCAGCAATGTACCAGATCAGGAATATCTCCTGTAGACAAGACCAAATATAATTTGGTTTGAAATTCCGTATAAGAAGGCATTACCATTTCTACATCAACATTTGCGGCCTTCTCAAAAACTTTGATGAATGGATTATTTGCCGGATCGATGTCATCCGGAAAAGCAATTCCCGCATTTCCAAAAAACATGGTAAATTTTACAGGTTGTGTTGGTTTAACTCCATCTCCGCTCGTTGTTGTGGTTGTTCCTTTGTCCGTAGAGCTTTTACCACCCGAGGTAGAAGTACATCCGGAAATAAAAGCCATAATTAAAAAAATTATGAGAATTATTGAGATAAGCTTTTTTAGGTGTTTCATAGAACCTATCCTCCCTTTCATCATATATCTATATGTATATATTTAAAAATAACAAAGCAACGACATAATAATAGCGACAGCTTATAAATAATAAAATGGCCTAAATTGTGTAAATAACATTTGAATTAATTATCTTTATGCTACGAAATTAGCTACTTAGGATGTAAATCACATTTAGCGCTTGTGCATTTGTAAACAATGTGTATTTGTAAACACATTGAGATTTGTAATAAACGGCGAATAAAATTTATTTAAACTATTACAGTTCTTTTACTTACTATTTCATTTTAAAAAGCTTCTATTATATTGTAAATATACATTTTTTTGATTTGTAATGTATATTTTTTTGATTTATTATATATAATTTTTTGATTCAATAAATAAATTTTTGATTTGGACGTCATCTATAATTGTAAAAGTTTACACTTATATACAATATTGTATTAATTTAGTAATGAAATATTTCTTATTTTTATTTCTAGTTGCAAATATCCTTAATTAAAATATCTTTAATTAAAAGATTTATAAATGCAAAAAAGGTACAACATGTGTACCTTTAAAAATTTACAATTAACAACTAAATATTAATTTTTATAAAACAAGTTTTGTAATCTTATTAAACAAATATTTCCGATCAACAATATATTCCTGAAATTTAATCCTCAATATATTCCTGAATTCCCGTTTTTTGCAATATAGTAGTTAGTAAATAACCTATAATCACACTGACTCCACCCTGAATTAAATTAAAAGGTAATTCCGCTACGGCAGCAGCAAACCCAAAAGCCGGATCAAATAACCTTAATACCGATAATTCAGCTATAAAATAACCTGCTACCATTACCAGTGCTCCCATGACTAAACCTACAATCTTCCTTAATTCTTTATTTTTAGAAAAATTCGAACCTTGTTTATAATCATGAATTATTTTCCCTATTACATATCCTTCCAGACCCTTAACAATAAATGTAAACGGTGCAAAAATCACACCTCCAGGTGCAACCATATCTGCAAGAGCTGAACCAAATGCTCCCGAAATGAAACCACTCCCCTTGCCTATAAGAGTAGCTGTAATCATTATGACAGCATCGCCGAAATTAATATAACCCGGCGGCACCGGACCTGGTATTCGTGTAAATGTTGTAGCGAGAAATACTAAAGCTATTGCCACACCATTTAAAATAATTTTCTTGGTACTTCTTGTGTTTTTTGCTTCCATTAATAACCATCCTCCTAATGTGAATGTATCTGCGTAGCTTATGTGTTTGCTTAGTTAACTTACATCGTGCTTCCATAATAATTATTATGTAACGTAACAAATGTTAGTTTAAATAAATATTTAGTAAAAATGGTAATTTATCATTCTTTTTTTTAATAATAGTTTTATTATTCTTTTTTGTCAATTGCTTTTTCTACTATGAAATTTGCATTTTTTATTTAATTTTACTTAAAAAACAGAAGGACGGTTATGGATAATCTTCAAACTTGTAGTAACTGTCTGTAGGAACCGTCCTAAAATTTTCTTAACTAACCTATGGTTTGTCTTATTTTATTTATAACTAAATATGCCAAAATTCTCTTAGAAATATTTCCTACCTTTCCATATAGTTTTTTATCTCTTCATATACCTTGTTGCAAGTTGTTATTATAGCACTTTCTCTTAACTTTTTATATATTTCAATAGCTTTACCTCCTGTAAAATCTCTTTCTTCAGGAGGTTTATCTTCAATAATTACAAGTTTTGATGCATACCTTGCTGCCTCAAGATTCTTTAAATTATATGTTCCAAAGGGGATATTGCATAATATTGTAATATCCGCACCTTTTATATATTCAACATTTTCACTGAGCTTTTCATCACCTATATCGCTAAATGGTTTTTCCACAACACATTTAACTCCATAAGCTTGAGCACAATTCAAATCGCTGTCTCCTTTAGAGAGTACTCCTGCCGAAAGCTTATATCCTTTTTCAAAAAGACGTCTTATAATATCAGCCCCTGCCCCGCATCCTCCTATGATGTGAATCCTGCTTTTTTCTGCTTTATTATCCTTTTTAGTATCTTGAATGGCATCTTCGAAATCAGGTATATAAAAATCAAGTAACCCTGTAAAATTATTCTTATACACAATAGCTTTAACACCATACGCCATTGATATATTTTCTTTTGTAAGAACCTCTTCTACGCTTCCGTCAGCTATAATTTCCCCATCCTTAAGAAGAATTAATCTTGAGCAATATCTTGATGCTATTTTTAAATCATGAACAGCTGCTATAACAGTTTTACCCTTATTACATAAATCCCTACAGTATCGGAAAATTTGCTCTTCATGTGCTATATCAAGATTTGATGTAGGTTCATCCAATAGAATTATATCAGTCTCTTGAGTTAATATTTTCGCAAAAAAAATCCTTTGCCTTTCGCCCCCTGAAACTGTAGTAATAGGTTTCCTCTCGAATTGCAAAGTATTTGTGTAACTCATATATTTTCTTGCAATTCTGTAATCTTCTGCTGATTCCACTTCGGCAAATCTAAGGTAAGGATAACGCCCGGAAAGAACTACATCTATTGCAGGAAATGGAAAGTTTACACTTGTATCCTGGTGCATTAAAGCAACTTCTCTTGCAATTTTTTTTGCACTTAGCTTTTCAAGTTTTAAATTATTAATTATTATTTGTCCTTTACCTTTATTTATTCCGTTTATACACTTTAGCAAAGTAGTTTTACCTGCACCATTCGGCCCAATAAGACCAACAAATTCTCCTTTGCTAACACTTAAGTTTATATTCTTCAATATATGGTAATCCTCTATATAAAAATCAAGCTCCCGAATTTCCAGTACCTTATTCTCTGTCATAAGGCAACACCTTCTTTTCTTGCTCTGTTAAGCAATATCAGAAAATAAGGTGCACCAATTATTGATGTAACTATACCTACGCTTAGTTCTCCGGGAGCTACAATCGTTCTTCCTATAAGGTCACATAAAAGTAAGAAAATTGAACCCCCAAGTGCACTGGCAGGAATTAAAAGCCTATGGTCAGGACCAATTAAGAGACGAATTATATGGGGAACAATCAAGCCTACAAAGCTGATGGTTCCGCTTACACTAACTGCCGTAGCGGTTAATATGGATGAAAGGAGCAATATCAATTTTCTTGTCTTAGCCGGATTTAACCCTACTGACTGGGCTTCCTCTTCTCCCAGGAGTAAAATATTAAGATCTTTTGAAAAGAAAAGCAGAATAACGGTGCACACAATTATAGGTATAACGGAAATTTTAACGTCTTCCCACCTTGTACCGTTAAGGCTTCCTACTGTCCAAAATAAAAATTGCTTTACTTGGTCACTCCTCGCAAATGAAAGAATTGCTGTTGTTATTGCGCTCAAGAATGTACTTACGGCCATACCTGAGAGAATCATATTCATAACAGGTATTTTACCGTTCTTTATAGAAAGCAAAAAAACAACAAAAGCTGCGACCAAAGCACCCGCTGATGCAAATAACGGCATAAAGTATATGCTTTTTGCATGTATTCCTAAATATATAGCTACCACTGCACCAAAACCTGCACCGCTTGATACTCCAAGTATACCCGGATCAGCCATAGGATTTCTGAACATTCCTTGCATTACAGCTCCTGAAGTTCCTAAAGCAGCTCCTACAAGAATAGTAGTGATTACCCTTGGAAACCTTACATAGAAAATTATGGATTCCCATCCTTCCGTAAAAGTGATGTTTTTAATCAAACCCCAGTTCTTAAGAATTATTTTCACTGTATCCTTAAATGGAACATTTACGGAACCAATGGCAGTGGAAAAAATTATTATCAGAAGAAGCATAAACAGCATCATCGGAATTACTGATGCCAGTTTGTAATATATTTCAATTTTTTCAGTCAATTTCGTTAATTTCTCGGTATTATTTCTATGTATTTTTCGTTTTCTGTTTGGTACTTTTCGTTTTATACTTGTGCTCATATATCATACACACTTTCTTTCCTTATCAAAAATATTTTACAAACTTAAATATTTTACGAACTTATCTGTTTAGGATTTTCCGTTTTATAGAAGCAAAAGTCAGATTTTCAGTAATATAGTGGAGGTCTGCAACCTCCACATGTTTCTACTTAAACAACTCAGGGTACGCTGTCTTGGCAAGATCCTCCACACCCAGGACAATGTATTGCGAAACAGTGACCATATGATTATCAGGCAGATTAAATACCTTGTTATTTTTTATTGCTTTTACTTCAGCAAGGCTTTTATCATTCTTAAAATCTTCCGTATATTTCTCAGCATCAAATCCCTCGAAGGACCACGACGGGAGTAACAACACATCAGGGTTCAGTTCTATTATCACTTCTTTATTAATCTCCTGCCAGAATTCCATTCCAACTTCCGATGCCAGATTTATCACTCCTGCATGCTGTGCAATTGAATCAAAAGAAGTTCCCTTTCCGTAAGTGTATAAAAAAGCATCAATAGTAAGAACTCTAACTCTTTCTTCATTACTTAGATTTTTCACCTTTTCTTCAACAGCTTTTAATTTTTCATCCATCCATGCAACAACTTCTTCACCTTTTTGGATCTCACCTACAAGATTTGCTATTTCTAAAACCGCACTCCTGGCTTCTTCAACACTAGTAGGGGTTTTCATCACATATACCGGAATATTGGCATCTCTCAATTGACTAACTGCATTTGGATCTGCAAAATCAGAAAGAAGCAACAAATCAGGTTGCAATGCTATCAGATTTTCTATTTGCATTCCCACTTTCACAGGTATTCCTTTGGCAAATTCTACAACGTTTGACAATCCAGGATCTTCGGAAAGGTAGGAAAGAGCTGCTATTCTGCTTTTGTCCACCAGAGACGGAAGTATCTCATCTGCAACTAAAGCTACGGAAACTATTTTAACAGGTTTTTTTTCTATTGTAACTTCCGTGCCGGTAGTATCCTTAACTGTAATAGGATAAATCACTTCTTGTTGGGCAGATTTGCTGCTGTTCTCACTGTTTTCTTTCACGGATTTATTTTCTTCTTTATGGATTGTAGAACTATCATTTGTTGTGCTGTTAACTGATGAACTTCCATTTGCCGTTGTCTGCTTTTCCGTATTTTTTTCCTTTTCATTGACTGAAACTGCACATCCTACAAATAAAGTTACAAGTATTGTTGCTATAATAATCACGCTTACATATTTTACTAAATTGCCATAAATGTTGTTAATGCCATTTATATTCAATTTTTCACATATGTTGCATATCTTCTTTGTCTTCAATTTTTCATGTATATTGTTCATCTTCTTGTTCATCTTTATTTATTCCTCCTCATTTTTTCCAGTAAAAATTACAAATTAATATTTAGTGCGCTATCAGCTATTCTTAAATTAGTTATACTCATATTTTTTAATACCCACTTAAATATTCAATTTAAAATTCAATGCCCTTCCTTGCCGGAATACCCTGATTCATAGGATGTTTCACATCATATATTTCAGAAACATAATCGGCCTCTTTAATAAATTCTTCAGGAGCATTTCTTCCCGTAAGTACAAGCTCAAGGTTTTCCGGCTTATTTTTTATAAAATCCAGCACCATATTTTTATCCAGAAAGTTTGCATTTACAGCCGCCATTATTTCATCAAGTATCAAAAGATCTACTTTACCGTCAAAAGCAGCTACTTTTGCAAACTCAAATATATCATGCTGAATTTTTGAAGCCCTTTTCTTTTCTTCATCATTCATTTGCCAGGTAAACTTAGGCAATTGTTCTCCTCTGTATAATATGAAATCAGGTTCCAGTTTTTTTAAAGTCATCATTTCTCCTGTTTCAATGCCTTTTAAAAATTGCACCATAAGTACCTTCATACCTCTGCCACATGCCCTGATACCTAATCCTACAGCGGCAGTAGTTTTTCCTTTGCCGTTTCCGGTGTAAATATGAACTAATCCTTTCATAGCAAACACCTTTTTCTATACATATTTAAGCAAAATTAAAACCTCCTAACCATTTCAAAGGCCAGGAGGCAGTTAAAAATCAGTTACACCTATCATTTATTTAACCCACCCCCTATCGACCGTAGAGTAAATGGTTTCACATTGCAGGCAGGTCTTCTGGCTCAAGCATCATCGTTCTTTTACTCCCTTCCCATCCCTTTTACATAAATAAGCACCGGCAGTTTATAATTTTGAACCTTTCTTTTTGTACACTTATCTGATATAAGCTTACTAATTTCTGCATACAGCACTCATTTACATAATTAGGGACAGTGGTTACTTGGCACATCCATGACTTTTGTCATAGGACCTTGCCTAAGTTTTTTGTAAAAGAACTCCGCTTTCACAGCGGCGGGACCGCGTGGGACTTTCACCCAACTTCCCTTTTAATTAATCTTACGATTAAACCTGCAATGGCTTTTATTTACTTACGTTAATTATTTAACTTTATTTATCTTAATTTAATTATTTGCTTAATTCACACAATGTCCATGCTCTATAATTTTTTTTGCAAAATAAACATAATTTTTATCATATTAAAGCATGGCAATTCATTCTAATTAAGTATACATCAACTTCTATAATTATGCAATGATTTTTATTGTGTCCCCATGCAACTTCTTGCTCGCGAGGGGTGTGTCCCCTTACCCGAATCAAAAGGGGACATTCCCCTACCCAACATAACATGGGGACATTCCTCTACTTATTAGGAATACCTATAACTCGGAGAGGTGTGTCCCCATGCAACCTCTTGCTCGAGAGGGGTGTGTCCCCTTACCTTATAACCCCAACACCATTTTCACCTGTAACTTCATTTCTGTCTTTTCACATATTCTTTTATGCCTTATCTCCTTATTCCTCAAGTCCCTTAAACTTTTAGGTATCGGCACGGAGGTTTTTCTCGAAAGTTCATCCAATAACTCAAATTCATTTTTTCCTTCAATATCTCCAGCATTCAAAACAGCCATTGAAACACTCTTGTTAAATTTAAAAGGACTTGCCGTGGATGCAACTATTGTTTTTGTATCATCCTTTGTTGCTTCCCTATATTTCCTGTATACATTCAACCCAACGGCTGTATGGGTATCTATTAAATATCCGTATTTTTTATATGTGTCACTTATAGTAGCTAAAGTATCTTCTTCGCTACAAAAATCAGCCCAGAAAATTTCCTTTACTTTGGATTTAGTACCATTGTCAATTTCATAATTACCATAGCCCGAAAGTTTACCCATCCATTGATTAATTAATTGCGAATTATGCTCTGTCAACTCATAAAGCAAACGTTCAAGGTTGCTGGAGATTAATATGTCCATCGATGGGGACATGGTCTTTTTAAAAGGCCTATTTCTGTTATATATACCTGTATTTATAAACTCCGTCAGAACGTTGTTTTCATTAGAAGCACAGATTAGCTTTTTAACAGGGAGCCCCATTTTCATGGCATAAAATGCTGCCAATATGTTTCCGAAATTACCGGTTGGAACTGTGATATTAACTTCTTCACCTGGTTCTATCCATTTGTTCTTTATCATGTCTGCGTAAGCTGAAAAATAATATACCACTTGGGGTACAAGGCGTCCCCAATTTATTGAGTTCGCTGAAGAGAAACTGAAACCTTTTTCATTCATTGTTTTATTAAGTTCTTTATCAGTTAAAATCATTTTAACACCGCTTTGGGCATCGTCAAAATTGCCTTTAACCGCTATAGGAAATACATTATTTCCTTCTTGGGTCACCATCTGCATTTCTTGAATCTGGCTTACTCCCTTGTATGGATAAAATACTATTACCCGGGTTCCCTCAACATCCCTGAATCCCTCTAGGGCAGCTTTTCCGGTATCTCCCGATGTAGCTACAAGAATCACGATTTCTTTCTTTTCATTAGTTTTTTGCATAGCTTTTACTAAGAGTTGAGGCAAAATCTGTAATGCCATATCTTTAAAAGCACACGTAGGGCCATGCCATAATTCAAGCATGTAAACAGTTTCATCCAGCTTGTGAACAGGTGTAATCTCTTCAGTATCAAATTTTTCTAAATTATAAGCATTAATTATGCACTCTTTTAGCTCTTCCTGAGTATAATCACTTAAGAAAGGTTCGAGTATTACAGAGGCTCTTTGGCAATAACTCATGTCTGACATTTTTTCAATTACACCTGAATTTAATTCAATTATCTTTTCGGGAACAAACAATCCGCCATCCGGAGCTATTCCCATTTTTATGACATCAACAGACTTAATGGTTTTATAGTTTCCTCTGGTACTTTCGTAATACATAACTTTCCTCCGTGTTTTTTTATCTGGCATAAAATACAATCTTGTAAAATACAACCTTTAAACGTTAATACTTTTTAATTCAAATATACTTATTTAAATATAATAATATAAAAAGAACTAAAATGGAAGCTAATTGTTTGTTGTAAAAGTTAATTTTTTGCTTTTGCTTAAAATTGAATTTTGTGTTTTGCTCAAAAGTTGGTGGTATATCGTAAAAACCCTGCTTAATGGTTTTAAAATCTTTTTCATTATAAATCTTATTAAAAATATCAGTAATTTTACTCCCATAAACTGCTTCAAGTGAGTCAAATATTTCTATAGCCGTCTTTTTACCGGAATTATATAAGTACGTTTTCTCTTCTTCATTTAAGTTAAAATCCAGAAAGCTTACTTTTGATGTATCTATTTTTCCTGTATATGCAACATTGTTTTGCATTTTTTCAGACACGTTGACATTATAAATAGAAGTCACCAAATCTTTCAGTAAATCCAACGAACTGTTCAGTATGGATTTCTTTTCACCGCCGTCTAAAGTGAAGCATACTGTCGGTGGGTAAGTTACGGAAGTATCAATTAACCAGTAGGGTGTTTTGTCCAATACACCCCCATCTATTATGTTATATACTTTTGTTTTGTTATTAACCGTTTTTTTCAACTCAACAGGTTTAAATACAAATGGTATACTTGTACTCATTCTTACTGCTTTTGCCACTTCAAAAGTATCCGGATTTATTCCGTAAAATACAAGGTCATCAGGAAGGATTATTACTTTACCTCTGTTTGCATCCACTGCAGTCATCCGGATCTTATATCCATTTGGGTTAACTGAATCCGGTATCCCGTACTTTAAATCACCAAAGGTTCTTATTCCCTTCCTTAGTAACATATTGTAAACCCATTCTTCAAGATAATCACCATCAAATAAATATCCGTTCTTATAATAGGTAATAATGGTTTTTAACAAATTTGCCCTATATAGGTCAAGATTAATTTCCTTTTGATATTCCCTATATAACAATAGCTGATTCATTACGTTGCGTTTGTAGTATCGGATTATTTCTTTGATCTCATTATATTTTCTAATAGCCGGTGTTCTTCGTGACAAGTTGGATACATCAATTTCCGAAAAATCAAATTTATACATTATGTCCAAAAGCTCTTGCGCAGTATATCCAGCAGCTATATATGAGCCTGCAAGAGCTCCTGCTGAAACACCTGCAATATTTGCAAACTCATATCCTCTTTTTTCCGCCTCTTCAAAAACACCTACATACGCTAACCCTTTAATGCCGCCGCCGCCAAGCACCAAGTTTAAAATTTTATTTCCCAGTTGATATGACACAATACTCACCTTCTATTATATAAAAACAAAAATAGCCGGTCTTTTTTTATCATATATTATTTTATTAATTCACCGGCTATTCTGTGATTATTGAGGAGTGTATTTAATTAATGTGAAGAAGTATTTGCGATGCTTGCCATAAGACTGTCATTGCGGTGTTAGAGCTTTTAATTTAAGTTCTAATAATAAACCAAGATCCTATGATAAACTTATTAGCGCTTTATAATCTAATTGGCAGTTAATCCGTTAAGCCTGTGTTCCGAATATCTGGCATATTCGCTATTGGGAAATTTTTCAATAACTTCCTGGAAAGCTAATTTGGCATTTTCATTATCTTTAAGTTCAAGATAAGTTTTTCCTATATAATATAGCACTATATCCATTTTACTGTAATTCTCCATGTATTCGGGAACTTTTTTGAATTTTTCCAAAGCTTGCTGATAATTGCCGGACTGAAAAAGATTGTATCCCTGTACGTATGCTCTGTCAGCTGCTACTTGCATTGTCCTGTTTACCAATTCATCGTATTTTCCTTTATCTTCATCAATAAATTCAACATCTCTGACAGAAACAAGAATGTCAGCCGCCTCTTCGTACATGTTATTTTTTAGAAGTTCCTCTGCTTCAAAAAGTTTTATTAGTGCTTTGGAATATTCTGCATTTTTTTGTGCATTTTCCAAGTCCTTTTTCAGTTTATCAATCTCCTGGTTTAACATACTATTTTTATTTTCATAATCCTGTATTTTCTCATTCAAAGCGGCAATTATCTCAGCACTAGCATCATCTTTGGAATCATCATCCTTATTATTTAAACCTAAAATTCCTGGAACACCAATTATAAAAGCAATAATCAGTCCTATTATTATACCCGTTACAAATCTTATTAATGAATCTTTATTATTAGCTTTCATCCTACCACGAAGAGGTACTTCAGGAATGCCGTATGAAGCATTACGAGAGATGGAAGAAGACATTTCCTTCGGATTTTTCTCGGAAAACTTTGAAGCAGAATTTTTTGAATTTGATTTCTGGCTCTTGGTAGTTTTCTTCCTTTTACCTTTTTGAAGTTTATCCTTATCATCCTGTTGTTCTGTAACATCATTCTTCATTCTATTAAGATAATCAAAAGCTCTGGCTCCGTTGCTTTCAGCTTTTATCACCCTTTTGAACATCTCTTCAGCTTTTTCATAAGCTTTCATGTATAAAAAACATAAACCCAAGAGTGTGACTGCTTCACAAAAATCCGGATTCAAAGCTACAGCTTTTTTTAATTCAATTATAGCAATATCTTCGCTGTTGTACTTGAGATTTTCCAAAGCGCTATTATACAAATTTACTGATGTCTTGTATTCTTCAGATATTTCCGGATTAATTTTCACGATATTCTCCAAGTCAATAGGCGCAAAATTTACAAGCTCATCCCGTAGGTTAATCAAAACTTACCACCCCTTTGGGAAATTTTTTGAAATATTCTCTCACTTCTCCTATATAGTATAAAGATCCGAAAGCACATATGACGTCATTTTCCTGGGCCTCATTTACAGCTTTTTCTACTCCTTCAATAATTTTATCACATATAACAACATTATCACAATACATCTTGATTATTGCTGCTAATTCATTGGAAGAAAGAGCTCTATCGCTTAATGGCGTGACAGTATAAAATTTATATGCAATTTGAGCAACTGTTTTTACCATTTTTGTATATTCTTTATCTTTAAGTACACCCATGATAAAAATTTTTCTATTTTGGGGAAAATATTCTTCCAAAGTATCTACCATTACCTTCACACCATCTTCATTATGAGCACCGTCTATGAAAAAAACAGGATCCTTGCACATTAATTCCATTCTACCTTTCCAGCGTGCTTTAGCAATGCCTTGTCTTATAGTCTCATCAGTGATGTTTTTCATTTCTTCCTTTAATAACTGACAGGCTGTGATAGCAACGGCTGCGTTTTTCAATTGATGACGGCCAAGGAGTTTGATTTTTAAATCTAAAAATGTACTATAATCAAAAATTTGTCCGTCTATTCCAAAGCTTTTTAGTTTAATTGTATTAAAGTCAGCTTTAAATAATCTTGAATGAGTTTGGGCTGCTGCTTCTTCGATAACTTTTTCCACTTCTTCCGATTGAGGATAAAGCACAACATTTCCGTTTTCCTTTATTATTCCGGCTTTTTCACGTGCAATTTGCGTTAAAGTGTTTCCTAGAAATTTCATGTGGTCAAAACTTATTGACGTAATAACTGAAACTAAAGGAGTATCTATTATATTCGTCGAATCATATCTCCCGCCCAAACCAACTTCAAGGACAACAATGTCACAGTTTTGCTCATAAAAATATTGAAAAGCAATAGCAGTTATTATTTCGAATTCTGTTGGATGATTATATCCCTGTTCCACCATTTCAGTGACTTTTTCTTTAACTATTTCAGTAATCCTTGCTAAATCTTCTTCCGGAATTTCCTTTCCGTTAATACAAATTCTTTCCGTAAAGCGTTCAACATATGGTGATGTATATATTCCAACTTTATATCCCGACTCTATTAGGATACTGCTTATGAAAGTGACAGTTGAACCTTTACCGTTGGTACCTGCAACATGCACATATTTTAGTTCTTTGTGAGGATTACCAAGCATCTCCAACAATCTTCGAATATTTTCCAGTCCTAATTTCACTCCAAATTTGTAAGTGCCATGTATATACTCTAATGCTTCTTCATATGTCATAAACTTTAACTCCTTTTTAGTGGTTAGGCTTGCGTTTGCAGTATCTATCCGTTTAGTGTGCCTTTGCTCCGCAACATTTCTTATATTTCTTCCCGCTTCCACACGGACAGGGATCATTACGTCCCACTTTTACAGCACTTACCACAGGTTTTCTCCCTTGAGCAGCATTTCCGTCCAGATTGGTGCTTAAAGGTTCGGCTACTTTTTTCCTCTGTGGTGCCTGTTTTGTATCTATACGTGATTTTAGTATAATCTTCACGGCATCTTTTTGAATGTTTCCTATCATCTCTTCAAACATTTCAAATCCTTCCTGCTTGTATTCAATCACAGGATCTCTCTGTCCGTATGCACGAAGACCTATGCCGTACCTGAGCTGGTCCATGGCATCAATGTGGTCCATCCACTTCTCATCTACTACTCTCAGCAAAACAACTCTTTCGAATTCTCTCATCAGCTCGTTGCCTAATTCAGCTTCTCTGGCTTCATAAACTTTTAGAGCCTCGGATATTATTCTTTCTTTCAATTTTTCTTTTGTAAGTTCTTCCTTGTTTTCATCCTTAATATTAAAAGATCCTTTTGGTAGAAGCAAATCCTCTACAGTTTTAATTATTCCATCCATATCCCAGTGATCCGGATGAGGACTTTCACTGCAATATAAAGTTACAATTTCTTCTGCAATGTTTTTTATCATTTTAATATAATTATTTTTCAGGTTTTCTCCGTTCAGCACGCTTTTTCTCTGGCTATAAATAACTTCTCTTTGTTTATTCATAACATCATCATATTGCAAAACATGCTTTCTGATTTCAAAGTTCTTGCCTTCAACCTTTCGTTGAGCACTTTCTATAGCATTAGAAAGCATTTTATGCTCAATAGGTTGATCTTCTTCCAGACCTAAAGCGTCCACGATTCCGGTAAGCCTGTCTGAGCCAAATAACCTCATGAGATCATCTTCAAGAGAAATAAAAAACCTTGAAGATCCTGGATCACCTTGGCGGCCGGCACGTCCTCTTAATTGATTATCAATACGTCTTGATTCATGCCTTTCAGTTCCGATAATATGCAAACCGCCTGCTTCAATAACCTTTTTCTTTTCTTCATCGGTAACTTTTTTGAATTCTTCATATAACTTTTTAAATGTTTTTCTAGCCTCAAGTATTATTTCATCATCAGTATCATTGAACCCTACTGCTTCATTGATAATTTCCGGTGGATATCCAAGTTTTTTCATTTCCGCCTTAGCTAAATATTCGGGATTACCTCCCAGCATGATATCCGTACCGCGACCTGCCATATTTGTTGCTATTGTCACCGCTCCGTATTTTCCGGCTTGTGCAACAATCTCTGCTTCTCTTTCATGATGCTTTGCATTCAATACATTATGAGGAATACCCCGTCTTTTAAGCATCTCACTTAATATTTCGGATTTTTCAATTGATATGGTACCTATCAAAACAGGCTGTCCTCTTTTATGGCATTCAACTATTTCTTCTATTACTGCATTAAATTTTCCTTTTTCCGTTTTGTAGACAACATCAGGATAGTCAACTCTTATCATTGGTTTGTTCGTTGGTATTTCTATTACATCAAGCTTATATATATCCCTAAATTCTTGTTCCTCTGTTAGAGCCGTTCCTGTCATCCCTGCAAGCTTGCGGTACATCCTAAAATAATTCTGGAAAGTAATTGTTGCCAAAGTTTTACTTTCTCTTTCAACCTTTACTCCTTCTTTAGCCTCTATTGCCTGATGAAGACCATCACTGTATCTTCGTCCGTACATTAACCTTCCTGTAAATTCATCTACTATAATTACCTGACCGTCTTTAACTATATAGTCCCGATCCCGCTTCATAAGCCCCCTGGCTTTAAGTGCCTGGTTTATGTGATGTGAAATTGTCATATTTTCGGGATCAGACAGATTTTCAAGTCCGAAAAAGCTTTCTGCCTTTTTTATACCTCTATCGGTAAGTGTAACTGTACGTGACTTTTCATCTACGATATAATCTGCATCTACTTCATCATCAATAAAACTTTTGTCATCAGTTTCAGTAAGCACAATAGATTTTAATCTTCTTACAAAAGCATCTGCTTTACTGTACAGCTCCGTTGATTTATCAGCAGCACCTGAAATTATCAAAGGTGTACGTGCTTCATCAATCAATATGCTGTCAACTTCGTCAATAATTGCATAATTAAGTTCTCTTTGGACTATATCTTCTTTATAAATCACCATGTTATCCCTAAGATAATCAAATCCAAACTCGTTATTGGTACCATAGGTAATATCGCTTGCATACGCTTTTTTCCTCTGGGCATTATCAAGACCATGTACTATCAAACCTACACTCATGCCAAGAAAATTATATACCTTGCCCATCCACTCGCTGTCTCTTTTTGCCAAATAATCGTTGACCGTGACAATATGGACTCCTCTGCCTTCAAGTGCATTTAGATATGCAGGCAATGTCGCTACCAGGGTTTTACCTTCACCGGTTTTCATTTCGGCAATACGTCCCTGATGCAGAACAATTCCGCCTATCAACTGTACCCTAAAATGTCTCATACCTAAAACACGGGTGGCTGCTTCCCTTACTACAGCAAAAGCTTCAGGTAGTATATCATCAAGAGTTGCTCCATTTGCCAATCTTTCTTTAAACTCTGCAGTTTTTGCCCTAAGTTGGACATCGCTGAGTTTTCTCATCTCCGGCTCCAAAGATTCTATTTTATCAACTAAAGGCGTTATCCTCTTAATTTCTCTTTCACTATAACTTCCAATAATTTTTTCAATAAGTTTGAACATTAATTCTTCCTCCAAATTTAAACATTAATTCTTTTTAAAATTAAACATTAATACTTTATGCAAATTTAAAATAATTCTTTTCGATAAAATCACTTTTCATGTAAACCTATTAAAATAAATAATAAATCTCTTAAATCTATTTTTTTTAAATAAATAAAATTTACGCGTTCTATTAGAATAAACAAAATTAAATACATTCCAATCTAAACGCTTTATGTTTGATAATAATAATGCTAAGAAACAATTTTAAGCGTTAAAATTTAAGCGTAAAAACACATCGGCTTTAGCACCTACCGGCTTTAGTACCTGCTTTAGATATGCTGCCTTAATATCGCATGAAATAATATCCTTTTTTAATGTTGCTTAAAATTGTATTTCTTTTTAGCACTTATATTAGCACTTTTTATTCATTTTTCATGTTTTTGATTTTTTCTCCAGCCGGTCTAAAATCATATTATAACCATCTGCTCCGTAATTGAGGCATCTGTTAACTCTGCTTATAGTCGCTGTGCTTGCACCTGTTAATTCACTTATATCATTATATGTCTTACCCTGTCTAAGAAGTCTTGCTACCTCAAGCCTTTGCCCAAGTGCTTTAAGTTCCGAGATGGTGCAAATATCCTCAAAAAACCTGTAACACTCTTCTATATTCTCAAGCAACAAAATAGCTTCAAAAAGCCTATCAATAAGAGGCTCTCTCAACTTTTCATTCATATTGCCCTAACCACCATTCCATGCTATGCTACAGCATATTTTTTATTCACATAGTAATTATACATCAATTATATATATAATTAAACATAAGCTTTATAGCATAGTAACTTTGTGACTGATATGATATTTTGCTTATATTGATTTTATCTTATAACTCTATAAAACGTCAACCTTAAGGATCTTTAACATTCTTCTTTTCTTTGCATATTTATGTTAAAATAAAATTACATTCACTAAAGAACTGATATTGGAGTGTGAATTTAAAAATTATGGATGTTAAAATTATTAAAGTTAGAACAAAATCTGATTTGAAAAAATTCATAATGCTACCGTGGGAAATATATAAGGATGATCCTAACTGGGTGCCTCCTCTTATTTCAGAAATGAAAAAAACTCTTAAACCTTTTATTAATCCGGCAACTCGTATAGCCCGACAAAAAGAATGCGAGCTGTTCCTGGCATTGAAAAATGATAAGCCGGTAGGAAGAATCTTTACTGGAATAAATTGGGCATTAAACCAAAAGAAAAATGAAAGGATGGGATATTTTTCATTATTCGAATGTATCAATGATACGGATGTATCCAACGCCCTATTTGATAATGCATTTTCATGGTTCAAGGGAAAAGGTATCTCTATAGTAAGGGGTCCTGTTTCAACTGAAGGTGCAGATATGGACGAGCTTAAAGGCTTGTTAATAGATGCATTCAACAGTCCTCCTGTTATTATGAATACCTATAATCCGGAGTATTATGTTAAACTAATGGAAAACTACGGATTGGAAAAATTCAAAGATCTTTATGCTTATTACCTTGATCCTTCCGAAATATTCAAGAAGGATCCTACAAAAGTCATTGAATATTCAAAAAGAAAATATGGATACAGGGTTGATACCATAAATTTGAACAATCTTGAAAACGAACTGAAAGATATAAAATATATTCTTGACCTTGCAGTACCTGATGAATGGGAAGATTTGGCCGCACCTGATTTCAGTGAAATCGAATCTCTTGCAAAAGGTCTGGTAGATCTCGTAGATCCTGACATCATCCTTATAGCCAGGACAAATGAAAACAGACCGATAGGCTTTTTGGTTGCCCTTCCTGATTACAATCAGTTATTAATCCATTTAAACGGAAGGCTATTGACACCCTTTTCATTATACAAGTATCTAAAATACAAAAAGAAAATTAATGGTGCGCGTATATTCATAATGTTCGTAATACCTGAATTCAGAAAAAAAGGCGTATCTTTCGCTCTGTATCACCAGTGCTTTGTAAACGGATTGAAAAAAGGTTATACCTGGGGAGAAGGTTCCACTATAGGTGAAGATAACTTAAGAATGAGAACGGATATTGAAAGCATGGGAGCCAGACGCTATAAAACATACAGAGTATATAAGTGGAATATACAATAAAGCGTTTACAAGGGAATATTCAAAAACTTATATAATAACTAAACAACTTGCATAATACTTATAACTAGCCAATTTACATAATATGATCAGCTAATTTACATAATACTCAAAAACTTACATAATATCCGTTAACTTGCATGCTTAACTACTTAATGAAAAAACGATTTCCAGACCACCGGAGCAAGAAGTAAACGGCTAATTTCAATAATAATATTAGAAAGACTTTTTTGAGAAATGCTCATAAATAGCCCTTGAAATATTCGTTTAGTAATAAATGTTTACTAGTGGTCTTTGAAATCGTTTTTAAATTTTTATATTTTATGTACTCTTAATTTTTATTCTTTATTTTTGACATTTTTATTATTTATTTTTGACCCACATTCCTATTTTTTGACCCCACATCACATTATCATCCCTATTTTGACCCAAATATTCATCATTTTGACTGGGATATTCATCTCATTCTCTATTTTGATCCTCGTATTCGTCATCAATTTCTTCATCCATTATTGCCTCATCATAAAGAGCAGCTTCATTAAAACTTACATCTTCAATAAAGCCGCCTTTTTTAACCTTGTAAACAATGCCTCTCCAAGATACATGGGGTTCTTTAAAGGCGTAAAACAAGTAAAACGTTCCAAATAAATCAAAAAATAAGGGCATTATAATATCAACAGGCAATATTTTATTCATGGTTATCTTGCGTCCAATTATACCGTGTACGGTTCTCACCAGCATGAAAAACAATGCCATGCTTAGCAATTTTACATCCTGCAAAAATAATGCGGAGAAAAACAGCGCCCAATACCAGAAAAGCAGTAACACAAATGCAGGCAAATCTACGGCTATATGAGTTTTGATTCCTATAGCTATTCTTTTTGCATAATTAAAAGATTTCTCTTTTGCCAGCTTGTCAATATGGCATTCTATAAAAGGTCCTAACACAATCTTATAACCTAATCTATATAATGTATTTCCAAGGTGAAGATCTTCTAATAAAGAGTTTCCAAAAGCCTCAAGACCTCCTATATCCTGAAGAAGTTTTTTCCTCATTCCAAAAGCAGCTCCGGTAGCCCCTACATCAAAGCCTAATTTTGTAAAGAATGCCCACATAAAATCTGTTTCACTGTTTTGCAAGAATGAAAAAAATCTTGTCCAGAAATCCTTTCCGCCAATATTTATCTGCCCACAAGTGGTAATACCGACACTTTCATCACTTAACGGACGAACCATTTTAACAAGAAAATCTTCTTTGATTCTTATATCGCTATCTCCGAAAACAACTATATCATACTTGGCCAATTTCATCCCATGAACCATATTTGAGCTTTTCCCGTTTAAACCCTCAATTACGGGATTTACAATAATTGTAATATCCTTATCGGGATATTGTTCTTTGACTTTTTCAACTACCTTTATCGCAGGATCATCAGGTTCCTGGAAACTAAATATATGCTGGACTTTTCCTTTATAGTTCTGATTCATCCAACTTTCAAGATTTTTTTCAAATTCAAAATCCAAATCTTTGATAGGATGTATTACAGTAACCGGAACATTTACGTCTCTTTCATCGGATTGAATGATAGTATTCGACCACTTGAGATGTAAAAAAACAAAAACCAGTTGTGCTATCCAAAAACCGCAAAACACTAACCCCAATAAAAATACGGCAAAATATAACATAAATCATTCCTCCGCTCAATTACTGTATAAGCATATTTTAACTTACTTTATCCACTATGAATCTAACTTTCTCTTTGTGGGTATGAAAGTCAAATATGCTTATATGATATAAAATCTTATTATAATAATATACTTGCAAAATTTAATTTATTATTGTAAATTTAAATATTTACCATTTCATTATCATTATATTATGAATTGTGCTTGTAGACAAGATTAAAATCAAATTTAGGACAATTAAATTCTTTGAAACGGAATAAAAAAGGGTGCACTTTTTCGTTGCGGAGAAAATTTTCCCCGTTTGTTAATGTACACCCTAGTATTTAATCAATATGCGAATTTATCATAATTTTCAAATTTATCATTTTTTTACTTTTATTTGAGTTGATCATTATTTAAGTTCAAAACCAATTGGGTTCAATGAAGCTGGATTAAGATTTATAAATATATTTTTGAGGCTTTTGCTGCATACTCTTTTTCAAAAGCATATCCGTCATATCCGGGATCATTCTCAGGAATATCAGAAAGTTTAACTTCTATTCCGTTATTTTCCCTGGAAATTCTTCCTGCTAACATGATCTTTACTGATTCTGTAAGAGCTTCTATCGGAGCAAGTGTATTAATGCCTGTTTCCATGTAGTCACATATTCTGTCAAGCAAAGCTCCGTATATCTTTGTATTATCTATTCTGAAATGATATGTTCCTTTTGTAGTCATTATTACTAGCACAAAAGGCTGCCCTACACCATGGAAAGTGTTATATATAGCAGTTATGCCGCTATTAAACTTAACAAAAAATGTTTCACAGGTTTTTCCATCTATTATGCTTCTTCCGACGAAAGTACATGATACAGCTCCTGTACCCGCAATTCCACCTATTGCTTCGACTATATGTATTCCATAGTTGAATTCATCTACTCCTGCCGTACCGAATATATTTAAGATTTTCCCCCTTTCTTCCTCACTGGTATTTACAAATTTTACTATTTCCTCAGCATATCTGACAGATGAACTCCCCAGTATTACAGCACCGTTGGCAACCATTTCTTCTAACTTTTTGCAATCTGCAAGTGAACCTACTATAGGCTTATCAATAAATACGGGTTTTTTACGATCAATAAACGGTTTTACATAATCCAAGTGTTTATCCCAATTGCAGCCCTGTACAAAACCGATATCCACCATATCAGCCAATTCTTCTACAGTTGAGCACCGTTTTTCCAGGTTATGCTTCTTTATAAAACTTTCAACCTCGTCATCTCCCCGGAAGCCATCGTTATAAACTGCTACATAACGTGCACGATTCCCTTTTTGCAGATATTCGGAAAATGCTTTTGGGTGGGACACGTCAATATTTACAACTCCAATTCTAATCATAAAACTTAACCCTCCATTTTTTACACCTGAATCCGTTTTTTGCACCTGAATAGGCGTTTCTTACTTTTAATATTCGTGTGATATTCGTGAATACGTGTAATATTCGTGAATATTCTTTGTTTACTTTTAAACATCCGTTTATTTTAACTTAAAAAATTACCATATGTAATCTTCTTCACTTATTGGAACAGGTGCCCCTGTTTTTATCGATTCGTTAACTTTAAAGCTAATTACTGCTGCTCTGGCAGCTTTTACAAGTCCATTAGGGCTTTCAGTACCGTTAATTATTGCATCGGCTAGCATATCAAGCTCAATTGCATGACCTTTATCCACTTTATCAAACTCAATACATACCTTCTTATGTCCCTCGAATCCATAATATTCCATTCTTGTAAAATCATTTATGAAAATAGCTTTTCCGTCACAATAAATTTCCGTTGCTTCTTTAGGAAAGTCAGGGCATCCTGCGCTATTTATCAGAGTGGTTCCTACGGATCCGTCTGCAAAAGTTATAGTAACAACTGCACTATCAGGAATTTTCACCTTTTCAGGGTTAAGAAATGTTCCGCCTGATGCATAAACTATAACCGGAGGAGCTTGGACTAGTTCGCATAACAGATCAAAAATATGACATCCTTCGCCTACAAAACGTCCTCCTCCAACTTCGGGCAAATGTGTCCAATGGGATTCCGGAAATGGAGCTTGTATGCGGTGATAGATCATCTTCTTTTTTTCGGGCACCTCTTTATTAAGAAGTTCTCTTGCTTTCGCTATCATAGGAGCCATACCTCTGTTGTAACCGATAGTATATTTTACATTATTCTTCTTAACAGCTTCCGCTACTGCTTTACAATCTTCTACATTAAGAGCCATTGGCTTTTCGCACATAATATGCTTACCTGCATTTGCTGCCTTAATACTTAGTTCTGCATGAGAATCATGTCTTGTTGTTATAAATACTACATCGATCTCTTCATCGGAAAGCAACTTGTCAACATCAGTGGTCCAGTATTTAGCTTTTGTACTTACTGCAACAGCTTTTGCAGCTTCTTCGATAATGTCCATTGCAGCATGAATTTTGTATTTTGGGTTGCTCATTAAGATAGGAATATGCATGCCTCTTGCAAAGCCGCCACAACCTATAAGTCCGACCTTAAGACTTTTCATATATCATCATTTCCTTTCGCAATAATTGATTTATTGTTCCCTTTTGTAACAAATTATTATTCGCATGCATTTACGGTATGTATGCTTTATATATATTCGACAACTCATATTATATTAAGTATTTTATAGGTAACTGTTAGTTTTATTATAAAAAACATGACCAGTAATTTCTTTGTACTTTATTCTTAATAATTTGAACAATATAAACATGATTAAAGATATATATAAATATTATCCTTAACGTTTTCCCTATACTCACTTGGTGTCATATTTTCTTTTTTCTTAAAATATCTGCTAAAGTAGTGTATGCTAGTAAAACCAACAAGCTCGGAAATTTGAGAGATATTAAAATCAGAATACATCATCAATTCTTTAGCTTTATCCAACCGGAAATGATTTATATATTTCATTGGCGACATATTAAACGCTTCTTTGAAAATTTTATTCAAATAACCGGGACTAACCGCTCCAACTTGAGCAAGCTGTTTAAGGGTTATATCTTCAGAATAATTGTTATTTATGTAATCCAATACATTTTTCAGTACAACACTGCATCCTGCGCTATCCTTTATTGTATCTATGCTATTATTTATAAAATTACTACTAACTGTAGCCGAACATGAATAATCTTCATTTTTCGCCAGTCTTGCCAGTTCCAGTAGTAATTTTGTAAAACCAGTATCTATTATTTCCTTATGCAGTGAAGATTTAAAAAAAGCCTCTCTCATTAGCTCTTCCAACTTGATATAAAAATCACAGGTATAGCATTTTATTCTTTTCTGCATGTCAAAGATGAGTTTTTGCAAATTTGCATCAGATACGGTAAATTTAGCCTCAATTACATTCACAGGTATATCTTCTTCTGCAGTCATCCCATGATATGTTCCGGGGGGGCATAAATATACTTCGTTTTCGCATATATCATAGTCGTTTTCATCAATATGCATTATACCTTTACCTTTTTTAATATAAAACATATGATAGAAATCATGTGTATGTTTTTTAAGAATTTGGTGTTCATATTTAATTTTGGAAATCCACATTACATTTACAGGCAGTGAAAACAACATACTTTTCATCCGCTCACTTTATTAATTTAATCTTAATAATTTTTTATAAATACTTTACCATAATTACATAAATAATTTATTACATAAATAAAACTGTATACTAGAATAAAATTGTATACTAGTATTAATAATGATTCAATATATATTAGTGCATGGGATAAAGAATGTACAGATCTTATGCAAAAAAGAATGTACAGATTGTATATAGATATATTGAGTTGATGAATGGAAATGTATAAAATTTACAAAAAGCTGAATAAGATTCCTCCTATCCAGCTTAATAATGATTAATAATGCTTAATATTTAAAATTGCAAACGTTTCAATGTTTATTAGCGGATGTTGTAATACCTTTTTCAATGTTCTTATTTCTGAAATAAAGGCAAATATCAGTCCCAACCATAATTAGATTAGGAAAATAAAACCAAAATGCAAGGTTATATGTTTGAGAAACAAATTTTGAAGCAATTCCACAAGCATAACCAAAAAATATAAAGCACA
>DUMC01000157.1 GCA_012840075.1 Clostridiaceae bacterium
AATTCAACATTTTCTTCTTTTAATATTACATTTTTATTTACCGCAGTTTCTATATACTGATAATACCACTTATTTTTATCAAGATTGTCTTTGAAGCTTCCGACTTCTGGATTTATTAAATCCCACTGCATCAATCTTACAAGAAATGCGACAAATTCCGCCCTTGTTATAGTCATTCCGAGACCAAATTTATTGTTTCCTATTCCATTGGTTATACCAAGTTCCTTTAGTTTGTGCACGTATTCAAAAGACCAATGGTTATCCGGAACATCATTAAATTTTTCAAGGACGGAAAACGTGGGTGTGATGTTTCCGCTATTTTCTTGTGCGGCACTCACAAATGTTGAAAATTTGAGCGCAAGTATTATAAAGCTTATCGTAAAAATTAAGGTGATATTCAGCAAAGCTGATAGTACTTTCTTGATATATATTTTCATGAATATTTTCATATAAATTTCCTCTCCAGTGTGGAACTCAAGTGCGCCGTTCTTTTTCGCCTACAAATATTTAATATATGGCTGCCAATAATCTTTTGGGCTATAAATCCAATATATAAATTATAAATCCAATATATCTAATATATCTTTTAGAGTTATACATCCGGTCATAAAATTGCAAATTTAATGGATACGGGGGACGGAACATTAATAACTTCTCCCGTAGGTTCAATTTTCCCGAATTCAGGCAATATTCTGAAAACAACTATTGAATCTGAATTTTGGTTTGCAGCATAAAGGAATTTACCTGAAGGATCTATTTGGAAATCTCTTGGGAAACTTCCTCTTGTAGATACAATTTCAATCAGTCGGATCTTGCCGTTGTTTTGGTCTATACTGAAAATGGCAATGCTATCATGTCCCCGATTGGAACCATATAAATATTTGCCGTCCGGAGAAATATGAATTGCAGCACAATAATTAGTACCGCTATATCCGGCGGGAAGAGTTGAAATATACTGGATTTCGTTAAATTTGCCTTCATCTGATGAATACTCAAAAGCAACGATATCAGAGCTTAATTCATTAATAAGGTAAGCGAATCTTCCTGACTTATGGAATACCATGTGTCTTGGACCTGAACCCGGCCTTATATTGACTTCAGGATATTTGGCGGGATGCAGTTTCCCGGTTGTACTGTCAAAGTCATAAACCATTATTTTATCAATGCCCAGATCTACCGCACATAAGTATTTTTCATCGGGTGTTAGTGATACATAATGAGCGTGAGCTTTTTCCTGCCTTTCTTTATTGGGACCTGAGCCTTTATGTTCAATTATACAGGATGCAGCACCAATGCTTCCGTCCGGGTTCAGAGGAAAAACGGATACTATGCCTTCCCTGTAGTTTGCGGTGAAAATGTGGCTTCTTGACTTATTAATATTTATGTGACAAGGTGCCCTGCCTTCCGTCGGTTGTGAATTTACGAACTTAAGAAGCCCTGTTTTCTTATCTATAGCGAAAGCTGCAACAGCACCGCTCAACTTCCCGTTGAAGGTTTCCGTTTCCATGACGGTGTATAAAAACTCGACCTTGTTGTCTATCACCTGATAAGAAGGGTTTTCAATTTTTTCCGATGTTCCTAAAAGATTTAAATTTCCGTTAGTAGAATCCATTTCAAAGATATATATTCCTTGGCTTTTTCCTGATGAGGTATATGTACCCACATAGGCTATACATCTCGTATTATTCATAATGACCACCCTTTACAAATTTTAATATTTACATAAATTATAGTATATGTTAAAGGCTAATTACAACCGAAAGAGCGTAAGTTAATAAAATATAAAAGAACATATGTTTGACAATTGGTAAATTTTATGATAAGATACTGTCTGAATATATTAATGTTAAATCTTATGTAGTGTTACATGGGAGTGATGGGATGGACCTAATTCGGAAACTTCACATTTTAGCGGATAGCGCTAAGTATGATGTGTCGTGTGTTTCCAGTGGGAGTTCAAGGGAAAATACCCCCGGTGGTATTGGATCTACCTTTTCAGGTGGCATATGTCATACTTTTACCACTGACGGAAGGTGTATATCCCTTTTGAAAATATTGCTTTCCAATGCGTGCACATATGACTGCGCTTATTGTATCAATAGAATATCAAATGACATCCCGCGGGCAACTTTCACTCCTGAAGAGATAGTTGATCTCACTATTAATTTTTACCGACGAAACTATATTGAAGGGCTGTTTTTAAGTTCCGCAGTCTTGAAAAATCCGGATTACACCATGGAACTTATCTTAAAAACCATAAAACTGCTCAGAATTGAAAACAGGTTTAACGGATATATACATATTAAGGTTATTCCCGGAGCGGATTCCAGGTTAATTGAAGAAGCAGGGATGTATGCCGATAGAATGAGTGTAAATATTGAACTGCCATCAAACGCAGGATTGAAGATGCTTGCTCCGCAAAAAAGTAAAGAAGCAATACTGGGACCCATGGGGTATATTAGGAATAAAATCCTGGAAAACAGGGATGACATACAAAGAGCTAAAAAACCCGTTTATTTTGCTCCTGCAGGTCAAAGCACCCAATTGATAGTCGGCGCTACATCTGACAATGACATTAACATATTAAAACTTTCGGAAGCATTATATAAGCAGTACAACTTAAAAAGAGTTTTTTATTCTGCTTATGTCCCGGTTTCAAATCATCCTGCACTGCCTAAGTTAACAAAACCTCCGCTGCTTCGAGAGCACAGGTTATATCAGGCGGATTGGCTTTTAAGATTTTACGGTTTCAGGGCAAATGAACTGCTAACAAATGAACACCCTAATCTTAACCCTATACTGGATCCTAAATGTGACTGGGCTATAAGAAACCTGCATCATTTTCCTGTTGAAATCAATAAGTGCAGCTATAATATGTTATTACGGGTACCCGGCATAGGAGTAAAATCGGCAAAAAGGATAATTGATGCGCGAAAAGTAAGCACCTTAGATTTTGAGGATTTAAAGAAACTCGGGGTTGTTTTAAAAAGAGCCCAGTATTTTATTACTTGCAAAGGTAAATACTATCCCGGTATCAAAATGAATGAAGATTTTATTAAGGGAAATATTGTCGCCGACGGACTGAAAACATTGTTAAAAACTAAGAATATATCCTATGGAGATTATGAGCAAGTTTCAATCTTTGATTTGCTTCAGGGAAATAAAAGTGATCTTGGGAGCTGCGTCAACTTTAATAATACAATAAGTATAGGAGTAGATATTTGGAAATATGTGTATGATTCGCTGACATCGGGAAGGGAATCTATAAAAAAACAGCTTAAGCCCTTATTATCATAAATAAATATAGTTAATGATGACTGTGAAAGGATTGATTGCTGCCATGGTTTGCTACACATATGACGGAAGCTTTGAGGGACTTCTCACAGCCATATACGAAGCATACTATCGAAAGGAAAAGCCGGTGAAAATCCTTCAGGAGGAAAACCTGCAACCCAGCATGTTATATACATATATACATATTGCTACAGACATTGAAAAATCACAGAAAGTTTATAACTCCATCATGGAGAAGATTTCGGAAGATGCCCTGGATAATATTTATCATGTTTTCCTTGCCGATAGGGAGTATGAAAGAGGGACAATAATATACAACTATTTAAGGCTTGGATGGAAAATAGGAAGAAATATTGACTTGCATCTTTCAGATGACAGGGTGATGAAAGTTTTAAAAATAAGGCAGAGAGTTGAGCGTGAAGTCCATAGGATGATGGGATTTGTTCGGTTTAGTTTGGTCGGCGGGAACATTTATTATGCCCCTATAGAACCTGATAATAACATATTGCCTTTAATAGCTCCTCATTTTGCGGAACGCTTAAGCGATCAGAAATGGATAATACACGATAAAGCAAGAGAATTGGCAGCATTATATAACACTAGAGACTGGTTGATTGTTGAGGCTGATCTAGGCAAAATTCCTATAATTGATGCCGGTGAGAAGCATTACCGAGACTTATGGAAAGAATTTTATAACTCAGTAGCTATTAAAGAAAGATATAATTTGAGCTTGCATAAGAAGCTATTGCCTGTAAGGTATTGGAGAAATTTGACGGAGAAAAATTAGATAGTACATACCTTAAAATCAGGTAATTAGGTAATCTCAGCCAAATAGTTAGAAGAAATAAGAATATATACTTAGAAAAATAATAAAGAGATTATTGAATACACAACGTACATAAGAGTATAATTATTATTTAAAGAAACAAATAACAAATAAAGGAGAATTTTTTATGAAAGCGGTAATAACGGTTATCGGTAAGGATAGGGTTGGAATAATAGCAGCTATCAGTGCTATTCTTGCAGAGTCTAATGTAAATATACTTGATATTTCGCAAACTATAATGCAAGAATACTTTACAATGATAATGCTGGTTGATATATCCAAATCAAATATAAGTTTTAATGAGTTAGCTGAAAAACTTGAATCAAAAGGAAAAGAATTGGCTTTGTCCGTAAGGATACAGCATGAAGATATTTTTAACTCCATGCATAGGATATAGACAAGGTGGTGCAGTCATGATTAATTCGCTGGAAATAATTGAAACTATTAAGATGATCCAAGAGGAAAATCTGGATATCAGAACCATAACTATGGGCATATCTTTAAGGGATTGCTGTCATTCTGATATAAACATTGCTTGTACAAAAATTTACGATAAGATAACGAGGTTGGCTGCAAACTTGGTGAAAGTCGGAGATGAGATTGAAAGAGAATATGGAATACCTATTATTCATAAGAGAGTAGCCGTAACTCCTATTTCCATTATAGCTGAAAGCTGCGATTCCGCAAATTATGTAAAATTTGCCGAAACTATGGAAAAGGCAGCAGATACAATAGGCATTAATTTTATAGGGGGATTCTCGGCTCTTGTGCACAAAGGTTTCACAAAAGGTGACCGGATTTTAATTAATTCCATTCCTGAAGCATTGAGTACAACCAAAAAAGTTTGTTCATCAGTATGTGTTGCAACTACAAAGTCAGGGATTAATATGGATGCAGTAAGAGAAATGGGGTACATAATAAAAAAGGCTTCCGAACTTACAGCAGATGAAGGAGGAATTGCTTGCACAAAGCTTGTTGTATTTGCCAATGCTCCTGATGATAATCCCTTTATGGCCGGAGCATTCCATGGCATTGGCGAACCTGAATGTGTTATAAATGTAGGTATCAGCGGTCCCGGTACAGTAAAAAGTGCCTTGGAAAAAGTTAGGGGTCAGGATTTAGGAGTGGTGGCTGAAACGATAAAGAAAACGGCTTTCAAAATTACAAGAGTAGGCCAACTTGTAGCCCGAGAAGCCTCACGAAGGCTCAATGTGTCATTTGGAATAGTGGATCTGTCTTTGGCTCCTACACCTGCAATTGGGGATAGTGTTGCTCACATACTTGAGGAAATGGGTCTTGAAAAGTGCGGTACACACGGAACAATTGCCGCTCTTGCGCTTTTGAATGATGCAGTAAAAAAAGGAGGTACTATGGCATCATCCTATGTAGGAGGTTTAAGCGGCGCTTTTATACCCGTCAGCGAAGATTCAGGTATGGTTGAGGCTGTAAGATGCGGAGCCCTTTCTATAGAAAAACTTGAAGCTATGACTTCAGTATGCTCTGTTGGTTTAGATATGATTATAGTTCCAGGAGATACAAGCCCTGAAACCATTTCCGCTGTTATTGCCGATGAAATGGCTATTGGTGTTGTTAATAGTAAGACCACTGCTGTAAGGATAATACCTGCACCGGGCAAGAAAGAAGGAGATATGGTAGAATTCGGCAGCCTTTTAGGAGGAGGACCGGTGATGGGACTTAATAAATATAGTAGTAAAGATTTTATTAATAGAGGAGGAAGAATCCCGGCACCTATTCAGAGTTTGAAAAATTAAAGTAAAAAGATATAAAATAGAAAGTTATATAGCTTTAAGCCTAATCACATATTATGAAGCACATAATATGTAGCAAAAAGGAGAGAAATTAATGGGTCAAGAAAGAGAATGTAAAAGCAAATTTACAGTAGTCGGAGTAGGTGAAATCTTGTGGGACATGCTGCCAAGCGGCAAGGAACTTGGAGGTGCAGTCACAAACTTTGCTTATCATGCTTTTGCCTTAGGTGCTGATGCTTATGTAGTAAGTGCTGTAGGTGATGATGAGCTGGGCAGGGAGATTATTGCCAAAGTTGATGAATTGGGACTTAGCACCAGATATATTCAACTAGATGCGAAACACCCTACGGGAACTGTTGATGTGACCCTGGATGCTAATGGAATACCTTCTTACGTTATTCACGAAAATGTAGCCTGGGATTACATAAAATTTACGAAAGAAGCTTTTGATTTAGCTAAAAAAGCCGATGCAATTTGTTTCGGTTCTCTTGCGCAAAGATCACAAACAAGCAGAAATACAATTATCAGTTTTTTGGAAAATTCATGTAACGAAAATAATGATAGGTGCCTAAGAGTTTTTGATATTAATCTTAGACAGAATTTCTACAATAGGGAAATAATACACCAATCGCTGCAGTATGCTAATGCTCTTAAACTTAACGATGAGGAACTGAAAGTGATTGACGAACTGTTGGGTTTGAGTGAAAGCCTCGGTTTATCAAAAGATCTTAATGTCAAAACTACCGGTTTATCAGAAAATATGAGCCCTTTTATACATGATATCCTTAACCATCTTGCAGAAAAATATTCCCTGGATTTGATAGTGCTTACCCGTGGAGATAAGGGAAGTATCTTATTCTCAAAAGGACAGTTTTCGGAACACTCCGGTTTTAGGGTCGAGGTAGCCGATACTGTAGGAGCGGGAGATGCTTTTACAGCGGCAGTTGTAATGGGTTATTTACACTGCCTTGACCTAGATCAGATAAGCAATATTGCAAACAAACTTGCAAGCTATGTATGTTCTCAAAAAGGAGGAACACCAAATCTTCCTGATGAATTAAAAAGGTTGTTATGACAAAAATCTGATAGAATAAGAATGAGATAAGCCTGAATAAAACCTAAGCTCCCATGTTAAAAGATTTAAACCTATGTTAAAAGATTCAAGCCCAGGTTAAAAGATTTCTATACCTGGGTTAAAATATTTTAACAAGCTATTCTCTTTTTGAGATTAAGCATAATCATAATAAACAATAAACATGTCTTCTTAAGCATTAGAAAGTATATTTTTTTATTTTTAGGCAAATAAAATATGACTTTTTATGGTAAACAAAATATGACTTTAACAAAATATAACTTTATATCTTCTTTGATACATCAAAACATTAATTTAATCAAAAAAATATCTTGGTATCACCTTATAGCGTATTCTTCTTTTATTATTCTTTATTATTCCCCGAAAACTATTTTTGCAATTTATATAACAAACCATGAAATTTAATACACATATTTTGAATAATATTACTTGACGTATAATACTATACAATGTATAATATTATACGTTAAAACATATAAGTGAAATATGAAAAAGGTTATTATCAGGTAGCTTACTAGCTTACCGGAAGTTAAATGAAAATAATTTGTTGAAAATAAATAACTTATTGAAAATAAAGTTTTTTAGAGGTGAGATGTATGGAATCATATGTATTGATCACAGGTGCTACAGGTGGATTGGGAAAAGCTTTTGCTGTGGAATGTGCTTACAGGGGATGGAATCTTTTTTTGACTGATCTTTCTGAAGAACACTTATGCTGTTTTGCTACAAGTTTAATGAATACTTATGCTGTAAGGGTTATATATTCTCCCTGCGATTTAACTGATGCTGCTGAAAGACAAAAACTGCTAAGCCATATACGTAGCTGTAATATTTCATTTTCAGCGCTTATTAATGTTGCAGGGCTGGATTATGAGGGGTTATTCAGTGATAGGAGTCCCGAACAAATTCGTACTCTAATACGTTTAAATATTGAAGCAAATCTGGAGATAACAGCAGAAATTCTAAAATTGAGAAACAGAATCAAACCGTTTAGAATTATCAATGTTGCCAGCCTTGCTGCATATTATTCAATGCCATTAAAGGCAATGTATGCGGCATCCAAACGATTTTTGCTTAGTTTTTCAATGGCTCTTCGGGAAGAACTTAGACCATACGGAGTGACAGTTACTACTCTTTGTCCTGCCGGATTGCCTACTACTCCTGAGTGCATCAAGGCAATAGAACGCCAGGGATTTGCAGGAATAATTACTACAAAAAATGTCGGTTATGTAGCTGCAAAAACCATTGATCATGCACTAAAAGGTCATGCTGTGTATATTCCGGGAAAATTAAATCAGCTATTGCGGTTCTTTAGCAGTTTTATTCCGTCCGTAGTTATTACCCGTTTTATCGGAAGCCGGTGGCAGAGAGCCGGTGAAAATAAGTTGCAAAAACCGGAACATCTTATTTGGAACCTGTGGCGAAAAACGGAAGGAGTAACATAAGAAGAGCAAAAACAATAGTAAAAACAATATATTTTTATTTGATAGATACATGCTAATAACATTGGAGATATGTAAAAAATTCAATTGCAGATAACAGATAGTGTTAACTGCATATCCTACATAGACATAAATAAAATTTTTAATTGGTGGGGGAGTTTTACATGAATACAAGACCAAGTTCTACACTTTTAGAACAAGCAGGAAGAAATTTAAAAGGAAAAACTGTTGTGATTACCGGTGCAACTTCCGGGATAGGACTGGCAGCAACAAAGATAATGGCCGGATATGGTGCTTTTGTTATTGGCATAGGAAGATCAGAGCAGAAATGCCGTATGGCTGAGACAGAAATACGAGAATTACATGCCGATGCAAAAATCGCTTATTTAACTGCGGATCTTTCTTTACTCAGAGAAGTAAGGAAACTTGCCGAAAAAATCAAAGAGACCGTGCATAAAGAGGGAAATGATTGTATTGATGTACTTGTTAACAATGCAGGAACATTTGCCTGCTGGTATATTTCCACTGAGGAAGGTTTTGAACTGCAATTTGCGGTAAACTATCTAGCACCCTTTCTTTTGACTTATGAGCTGTTGCCTCTTTTAAAAGCTGCATCAACAGGACGTATTATCAATCTAAGTTCAGGTTCGCATTATAGGACAAAGATTCGTTGGAATGACATTATGATGCGAAAGCATTACAATTGTCTTATGGCATATAAGCAAACCAAACTTGCTAATGTCCTATTCACAGCGGAATTAAATCGTAGATTAGGAAAATATCATAGATCAAATAAAACTCAAGATAGTTGTATAAATATTCGGGCTTTTGTTGTGGATCCCGGACTTGTTAATACGCAAATAGGATTTAAGGGAACTACGGGAATAGTAAAGTGGATATGGAAAATGCGCAGCCAAAGGGGAATAGAACCGGAAGAAGCTGCTTCTACCATAATATACCTTGCAGGTGATCCTAATGTCTTAAATTCTCAAGAAATTTACTGGAAAAATTGTCATCCTTTAAAGCCAAGTAAATATTCGCAAAGAGAAGATGTTGCACTAAGGTTATGGGAGATGACGGAACAAATGTGTGGGATTAGGTGGGAAAATTGAAGGCGAAGAATTCAAACCTTATACTGATTATGTTTATTGAAACTAAATAATTCAAGCTTGACCCTGTTTATGTTATAATCATATCAAGAAATTTCCGCTTTACGTTTCAAGACAGGAGGTATGAATGTGGACGCCCAGTTGAAAAAAGGGCTGTTGGATGTTTGCGTTTTACATGTTTTAAAAAAAGAGGATGCATATGGTTACAAACTTACCCAGGAGATAACGAAAATACTGTATATATCTGAATCTGCACTTTATCCTGTACTCCGTAGACTTGAAGACCAAGGTTTACTGGAAACTTATACAGCCGAACATTCAGGGCGTCTTAGAAAATATTACAGGATCACTGCTGCAGGAATTGAAAAGCTAAACGAATTAATCCTGGAACTTAAAGAGCTAAGAAAAGTTATTGATTTAATTATCATGGACGGTGAATAAAATGAATGAAAGAGTAGCTGATTTTATAAATAGGTTAAAAAAGTGCCTTGCAGACTTACCTCCTGAAGAAATAGGCAAGGCTGTAAGTTACTACGAAGAATACTTAAATGATGCATGCGATGCCGGAAAGGATATAGATGATATACTGGCCCGTATGGATCCACCTGAAAAAATCGCAGAAATAATCAAGATGGAATCAAACATAAATCATGCTCAGAATAACCCTGGATTAAGAAATTTTACCAGGGTATTGCAAAATGCGTTCAGAGGAGCAACAAGACCTGTTTCAATTCTTGCTGTTTCTATTTATGCCGTTATATCTTATAGCCTTGTAATAATGTTCTTTGCCGGAACTTTTGTTACACTGTTAGGTGCTGTAGTGTCCTCGTTAACTCTGGTTTATCATGTATTTACAATACGATATACAGCCGAAATGATAGGAACCATAGGGATTGCCGTTTTGTGTGCAGGTGTTTTCCTCCTGATTGCATTAGGTTTGTATTTAGTTGGTAGGTTGTTGGTGAAGTTATCTTCAAGGACAATCCGGTTAATTGTAAAAAAACCGGAAAATCCAATGCCACAATTAAACAAGAGAGCATCTTTTAATTATATCAAAGCTAAAAAAGCCGCTTTTGCTTTTATTGCATTATCGTTGGCAGGACTGATCCTGTCTCTGGTAACAGGACTTCCTTTAAAATATTTTATCATTTTTAACAGTATGAAACCGCATAACATTGTGATGAGGACAGAATCTTTTGAAAGTAAAGATATAAAGTCAATATTTGTAACTACTGAACACTCTAATATAAGAATGTTATACCATAATGATGATGATATCATTATATCATATGAACAACCTGATTGGCTTGATTATAATTTGCAGAGAAATGGGAATACTGTCAACTTTGTTGAAAGATCCAACGGAAGACTTCCGTTATTTGAGCTGGTTAAAATACATCAAAGTGCTACCGAGGTTACTTTGTTAATACCGAAAGGAATAGAACTTGACACCGTTGTCCTTGAAAGTACAGGAGGATATATTTATTTGGAAAACGTTGTTGAAAATGTACGAGTTAAAACGTTCACCGGTAACATTTTCGTTCAAACATCTGAAGAAAACTTAAAGAGCGAAACAGGTAATGATTTCAGGGATAAAGCAGCAGTCAGTATTTCTGCAAATACTCAAGCCGGGTATATTACAGTTAACGGAAAACAGATAGAACGTAGCAGCAATCAAAAATCAGAATATTCAAATAATTTATCTGCAGGTAAAAGCGCAGATAAATTAATTGAACTTACAAGTAGCAGGGGGAATATTCGGATAAATTAGGGTAATTTAAGATAAATTAAAATAAAATTAGAAAAAGTTATAAATTGGTCTTAAACTAAGTTAATCTATTGGTACAAGTTGCCGTTTTATATTTATGTGAATTATCTGCCTTTGCAATATTACACTTTGGACAAGGTGGTAATTAAGAGATGGAGAAATTTCCCCAGGAAAGGGTTGCTCTTGTGGCTAGAAAATTTAAGGAAAAGCTTTTTGGGCATAGCCATCATGAAAGAATTTGTTCCGGTGAGCATAGAATCAGCCAAATTTTGTTTCTGATAGATGCCGTTTTAATTAACGCTGCCTATGTACTGACAACGGGAATATTTTTGTCAGGTTTTATTATCAACTTGGAAGGATCTGACTATATTGTCGCATTGTTAAACAATGCAGCAATATGGGCTACCATTCTTAGCGTGTTTTCCTTTTTAATACTGGAAAGAATTAAAAAGAGGAAAAATTTTCTTATTGCAATAAATCTCATGGCCCGCATCCTAATAAGTGGAATAGTTTTTGTACCTTTATTGATTGACAGACCTAGTTTGACTATAAGTATAATAGCTATAATGGTTATCATCTCCCATGTTTTATGGGGTGTTTATCAGCTGGGTTGGATGATTTGGTACATGGAGATAGCACCTGAGAAGAAAAAGAATGATTATGTGTATTTAAGAATGTTTTTCGTTAGGATAGCTTTTACGGTTTCTACGCTGGTTATGGGATATGTTCTGGATTATTATAATAAATCCTATAAAGGGTTTCTCATAGTATATATCACTGCTCTTGTTCTCTCCGTAATTGACGTAATTGTACTTGTTTTTATAAAAGAGCCTGAATATAAAGCACCCCAAGATGGTGTGAGCATAAAGAACATGTTCTTTGAACCTATAAAAAATGCGGAGTTTAATAAATATCTTGCATTTATTTTTTTGTTTCATTTATTTCTCACAACTTCCAGTTCCTTTACTTCGTTATATTTAATAAGATATTTAAGTTTTGATTACGGTTTCATCTCTACGATAAATGTTTTGTCCTATATAGCGATGATATTGGGTACAAGAATATGGGACAGATTTCAAAATAAATATGGTAATGTTTTTGTGATGAAGTATTCTGCTTTTTTTGTCATAGGCGAATATTTCATATACTTCTTTTTGACTGAAAGAACATATTTCTTGTTGTACTTATCCAGCCTTGTGGGTGGAATAGGTAACGGTGGATTCCTTATCGCTATAATGGCTTATAGGTTTGAAATTATGCCTGAAAGGGCAAAGACAATATATGAAGGTTGGTATAAAGCTGTATATGGTTTGAGCGTATTAATAGCTCCTACAATTGGAGAGCTACTGATGAAAATATTGCCGGATTTCAGTACCCATATATTTCCTGTTAGCAAGTTCCAGCTTTTATATCTCATATCTTTTATAGCTGCAGGTTTTGTGATATTCTTCATTTTTATAAAACCTGGATTTATAAGGAATAAAATAGCTAACCAAATTGGAAATACATTGAAAATTGCATTGAATAATGAAAGGAGTGTTAACCGGTGAAGGAAAACATATGGCAATTTGTTAAGGAGGAATTTGACAGCAGCCTGCCAAGAATGACAGCCGTTTTGGAAAGTTTCTGCAAATTCTGCCGAGAAGGATTGTGCTGTCGTAAGTTTTAGCGAAAAATCCGCCATGAAATGCAAAAGCAGGGAAATAGATCGGGAAATATACAAAGTTGAGCTAAAAGCCGACAAAGAAGCAAAAATCAAGCTTCATAAAACTTGTTTAGGCTAAGCTCCAATAAAAAACTTTCAGATTAAGAGCTAAGATTTAGCATCTTAGCTTTGATATTTAGCTTTGGTATTCCGTGGGGGACGTGGAAGTAATCAGGAGTATTCATAAATTTTTAAAATTACTTGATTTTATATAAAACCTGTCTTATAATTAATGATGTAATCCATTACATGAAAGGAGCCGGAGCTTCAAAGTATGCCTACAATCCAGGATGTAGCCAGGAAAGCCGGAGTATCAGTTGCAACGGTATCAAGAGTCATAAATAATAGCCCATCAGTATCGGAAACTACATATAGAAAAGTAATGCAGGCAATTGAAGAACTGGATTATAAGCCAAATTTGCTTGGCAGAAACTTAAGACGCACGGAAACCCGCATGATACTTGTTCTTCTGCCTACTATATCCAATCCCTTTTACTCCAAAATAGTCAAGGGAATAGAAAGAGTAGCACGTGAAAACGGTTACAACATCTTACTTTGCAATACTGATTCAAGGGTTGAGACAGAAAGAGAATATCTTAAATTGCTTAAAAACCGGCTTTCCGAAGGTGCTATTTTCATGGCTCCGGTTATAGACAGGGATGAGTTATCGGAATTAAGCAGAAAGTATCCTATTGTTCAGTGTTGCGAGTACATGGAAGAAGCACATGTATCTTATGTAACGATAGATAATTTTTCTGCAGCTTATAAAGCAGTTCAGTACTTAATAGGACTCGGTCATAAAAGAATAGGCATGATTAGCTGTAAAAATAATTATATTTCTACAATCCAAAGGAAGGAAGGTTACAAAAAGGCTCTTGAAGACGCCGGGCTGGTGTTCAGTGAAGATTTAATAAAAGTCGGAAATTATGGTTTCAAAAGCGGAATAAGGGCGGCAAAACAGTTTCTGGCAAAAAAAGACAACGTACCGACAGCGGTTTTTGCCATATCGGACAGCATGGCTATAGGAGCTATACGTTGTTTTAAAGAAAACGGCATGAAAGTTCCCGGTGATATTTCAGTAATAGGTTTTGACGATATTACATATGCTTCTATGTATGATCCCATGTTAACCACTGTATCCCAACCCCAGGTAGAGTTAGGGTGTGAAGCTATGGAACTGTTGCTTGCACAAATACGGGGTGATATAAAAGAACCTAAAAGCATATTCCTTGATTATGAACTGATTATAAGAGAATCCACAGGTTTATGCAAAGTATGATAAATTAGTAAGGTTTATTAATCTAATTCAAAATAGATTAATTAAAAATAAAATGAGGAGGTAATATTATGTCATCATGCTGCTGCAATTCAAATAAGAAATTAAAAGTAGGTATAATTGGCTGCGGAGGTATAGCTAACGGTAAACACATGCCAAGCCTTGCAAAATTGGATAATGTGGAAATGGTGGCTTTCTGTGATATTGTTAAAGAAAGGGCTGAAGAAGCAGCCAAAAAGTTTGGTGTAGCTGATTCTTTTGTTTGCACCGATTACAGAGATTTATTGAAAGATTCTTCAATTGATGTAGTTCATGTATGTACTCCTAACAAATCCCATAGCTTTATTACAGTAGATGCTTTGGAAGCAGGTAAGCATGTAATGTGCGAAAAGCCTATGGCAAAAACTTATGAAGAAGCTAAGAAAATGGTTGATGCTGCAAAACGTACCGGAAAGAAATTGACCATAGGATATCAAAACAGATTTACTCCGGAAGCCCAATACCTGTATCAAGTATGCCGCAGGGGAGATTTGGGTGAAATCTATTTTGCAAAAGCTCATGCAATCCGCAGAAGAGCAGTACCTACTTGGGGTGTATTCCTGAATGAGGAAGAACAAGGTGGAGGACCTTTGATAGACATAGGTACCCATGCATTGGATTTGACACTCTGGATGATGAACAATTACAAGCCAAGGATGGTTGTGGGAACTACATATTATAAACTGGGTAAGAGAGAAAATGCAGCTAATGCATGGGGTCCATGGGATCCGAAGAAGTTTACGGTAGAAGATTCAGCTTTTGGTTTTGTCGTTATGGAAGACGGAGCTACTATCATTCTTGAATCAAGCTGGGCTTTGAACACTTTACAGGTTGGTGAAGCTAAGACCACACTGTGCGGTACCGAAGGCGGTGCTGATATGTGGGATGGCTTGAGAATCAACGGTGAAGAATTCGGCCAATTATATACTAAGATCCCTGAACTTAGAAAAGGCGGAGTTGCATATTACGAAGGAAAGGCAGAATCTCCGGGAGAAAGAGAAGCAAGAACATGGATAGAAGCTATTATAAACGACACTGATCCTGTAGTATTGCCTGAACAAGCTTTAGTTGTAACTCAAATACTTGAAGCTATCTATACATCATCAAAAACAGGACAGCCGGTATTTTTTAAATAATGGCAGTATTGAATACCTTGTTGTTATGTAAAAAGAACAGAAACACTTAAAGATTTAAGTGCGCTTTAAAATTAAGTACACGGATTTGTTAACCGATAGGGAGTTGATATATATGAAACTAGGTTTTTTGACTGTATGCTTAGGCAAAATGCCTTTAGAAGAAAAAGTTAAGTGGGCTTCTGAGAACGGATTTCAAGCTTTAGAAGTTGCTTGCTGGCCTACTGACAATGACAGAGATTATTCTTCCAATGACATCGATGTAGCAAACTTAACAGAAAAGGAAGCCGAAAAGATTAAAGCTCTTTTTAAGCAGTATGGGCTTACGATTTCATCTCTTGCTTATTATGATAATAACCTTCATAAAGACCCTGAAAAGAGAGCGTTTATTAACAACCATTTCAAGAAATGCGTTGATGCTGCGGTTATGTTAGAAGTACCCATGGTAGGTACTTTTGTAGGTAGAAATATAGATAAATCCATCCAAGACAACTTCGGCGAATACGAGGATGTTTTCGGAAAACTGGTTCAGTACGCAGAAGATAGGGGAATTAAGGTTATTATAGAAAATTGTCCAATGGTAGGGTGGCAGATGCCCGGTGTTCCCGGAACTATTTCCTTTACACCTGAATTGTGGGAAGAGATGTTCAGAAGAGTTCCTAGCAAGAACCTAGGTCTGAATTATGACCCATCCCATCTTTTGTTCCAATTGATCGATTATTATGCGCTGATTAAAGAATTCAAGGACAGGATATTCCATGTTCATGCAAAGGATGCTGAAGTTTTTGATGACAAGCTCAAACGTTATGGAATATACGACAAACAGCTAAACGCAAAACATGGAGACGGATTCTGGAGATTCAGGATGCCTGGTTTAGGGCAAGTTGATTGGGACAGATTTATAAATGAACTTAAAGAAGCAGGCTATGACGGCGTCATAAGTATAGAGCATGAGGATCCACTCTACGAAGGCAGCGAGGAAAAGGTAAAGGAAGGCTTATTATTAGGCAAAAAGCACTTGGAAAAGTTCATTTAAATTAAAAAATTCATTAAAAGTTCATTTAAATATAAAGGTAATTGAGGATATAAAAACAAGAGGGTGCCAAATGTGCACCCTCTAAGCATATTCCTTTTTAGCTTCTTTAGCTTCCTCCTTAATTTTTGACGGCGGTACATTATAATACTTTTTAAACAACTTGCTGAAGTGGTAGGCATCGTTGTAACCCACGCTTTTAGCTACCGATTTTACAGTCATGTTCCCTTCTTTAAGAAGTTCCAAAGCTTTTGAAAGCCGCACCTTTATGAGATAATTAATTGGAGATTCTCCGATTTCTTCCTTAAATATTTTGGATATATAAACCGGGCTTAAATACATATTTTTAGATATTTTGTCCAATGATATTTCATTCATGTAGTTTTCATTAATAAATGAAACAATGGCATTAACAACACTTAGTTTATCGTAAGTTTCAAAATTAAACCTGGGTTTTTCTACAGGGATCCTTCCGGCTTCAGGGTTAATCTCTCGAAGGATGAGAATAATCAGCTTCATTACTAAAGATTTTAACAATGGTTCACAACCCGGTTCATCATTTTCCTGCTCAGTAATTATCTCATTGTAGCATTTTAAAAAATCCTGTTCATACTTGACCATTCTAAACACAGGGCTTGTATCAGGAGGTATTAAAGTATTTGGCGGAAGTTTTTCTAAGAAGATGTTGGAAATTCCGATATGAAACTCAGTTACTTCTTGACCCGGGTTCAATATACGATAATGGTATACGTTAGGATTGCATATGATCAAATCTCCCTTTTGTACTTGGAAAAGTTTATCATTGATATTGTAGGTACATGCTCCTGAAAGAATGTAAATTAGCGATATAAAGTCGTGACAGTGAGATTTCATGTTGTATTGATCTTTATACTTCCTTTTAAATATATAAAGAATTCTGGGGTTAAAAGTTTCCGTATTAATACCAAGGTTATGCATAAATGTCAACTCCTATTTCCTGTTCAAGGCAATGAACCGATATAACACATCTTCTTTCCTCAATTATTTTAATTTTTATAATATTAAAAATCCCCAATTATATTTTATCAGTAGAAGACATGCTTTACAATTTCTATATATGACTATTTTCAGGTTAGAGATTTTATCAACGAGAAAATGCTAAGTAAAAATTCTATTTGTATAAGAATATACATCATAAGATTAAAATAATACATTTCCTTGTACTTAAATATAGTTCATAATGTTATGGCAAGTAACATGAACTCCGTATGCTAATTCTTACTGTTGGGAGTGTAAAGGTACAGCAAAAATGAGTAAATTAACAGCACATTTGCTCAAGAGAGCAAATTGTGCAGTTGAAAAAAGCAAGATAACTTGTTATATTTATAAAAACAATTATATTTACAAAAACAAATATGTTTATAAAAAGAAATATAATTTTGAAAAAACGAAAAGAGACTGTTGGATTCTACAGGGAAAAGAAAAAACTTTTTTGTTTGTTTTTATTTGTTACTTTAAATTCCTTGTAAATCCATAGTCTTTGTTTTTTTATAAGGGAGAATTGGTATGAGAGTTTTTAAATTTTGTTGGGGATATCTAAAAAAATATAAGCTACAAATTGTACTTACTTTCTTGTTCTTGATGCTAAATTCTTTACTTGCCATGGTATCCCCTTATATATCAGGATTAATAGTTGATGATGTAATAACTGCAGGCAAGCACGAGCTGCTTTTTAGGCTTCTGGCAATTTTGATTTCATGTGTGCTGTTGAAATCTTTGGCACGTTATTTGGCCTTGATGTTGATAGAAAAAACATCACAAGACTTTTTGTTCGATGTGCGGAATGACGTGTATTCAAAGATGCAGAATATGGATTTCAGCTATTTTGACAGAACTAAAACAGGGGATATTATGACAAGAATCAGCGGCGACTTGCAGGTTATAAGGCAGTTTATTGCCGGTTCGGCAACCGTTGTATTCGAAAGTATGTTCAGCTTTACTTTTGCAATAATCATATTGACCAGAATGAATTTGATGTTTACACTATTGCTGCTGTCCGTTACTCCTTTTATAGGATATTTTACCTTTAGCATGACAAATAAGACAAAACATTTGAAATTTGATTGGCATGAGCAAGTAACAAGATTGAATTCGGTTGTCCAGGAAAATATAAGCGGAAATAGGGTTGTAAGGGCTTTCGCAAATGAAGACTACGAGATAGAAAAGTTTTCAAAGGAGAATGAGGGTTATAAGAGAGAGTACAATAGATGGGTTGATATTTGGAAAAAATATCTTCCCATAATCAACTTCTTGGGCGGAATGATGACAGTCATCATTGTCCTCGTAGGTGGCCTTCTTGTCATATATGAAAAACTATCTTACGGGGAACTGGTGATATTTACTAGCCTTTCAGGCACATTAAGCGTTCCGATTAACATGGCAAACTGGCTCAGTGACCAAGTGCAGAAATTCTTTACATCCGGTGAAAAAGTAATTGAGCTTATGATAGCAGAACCGAGAATTCAAGATAAAGAGGGCGCATTAGAACCCGAAAAAATCCATGGTCAGGTAGAGTTTAGAAATGTTTCTTTTAGTTACAACGGGGAAAAGGTTTTAAAAAATATCAATATATTTGTAAAACCAGGTCAAACCATTGGGATAATGGGTCCCACCGGATCGGGAAAATCCACTTTGGTGAGCTTAATAGGCAGGTTTTATGATTGTACGGAGGGCGAAATATTAATAGACGGAATAAACATTAAGAATATTTCTAAGAAAACATTACGGAAAAATATAGCAATAGCCATGCAGGATACATTTTTATTCTCCGATACTATTGAAGGGAATATAGCATACGGAGTGCCTGATGCTGATTTTGAAAGCATCAAAAACTCTGCTACAGTCGCAGATGCCCATGAATTTATAGTTAAGATGCCTGAAGGTTATGACACTATTGTAGGAGAGAGAGGAGTGGGGCTTTCAGGAGGCCAGCGTCAGAGGGTTTCCCTGGCAAGAGCCCTTATAAAAGATGCTCCTATATTGATACTTGATGATATTACATCAAGTGTGGATGTGGAAACGGAGCAAAAGATCCAAGCAGCCCTAAAAGAAGTGTACAAGGGGAAAACAACTTTTATTATATCTCACAGGATATCTGCTGTTAGAAATGCCGATATGATATATGTTCTTGAAAACGGAAGAATAACGGAACAAGGTACTCACGAAGAGCTTCTAAAAAATGACGGATACTATAAGAGCGTATTTATGATACAGAGCGGTCAGAGTGCAGAGCAAAGTAAAACACTAAGCAAGGTACAAGCAGGGGAAAAGATCGCCGGGAAACAAACAGAGGAAGGTAACAAGGAAGAAACCGGAACACAAATTGAAGAGCAAGCCGTGGTACAAACCGTAGCAAAAAAAGCAAAAGCAGCAGTATAATATTTAAAAGCGGCAGCATAATATTCTTTATTATATTGATTTACAGGAAATACCTTTATTATTAAATACCTTTATTATTTATATTGCCGGAATAAGCGGCGGAAAGGCAGATGATGTATGGCTAGAAATAAATATGATATAGATGAACAACTTGAAACTCAATTTAATTTTGGTTATCTGAAAAGAATATCAAAGTATATAAGACCTTATAACAAAAAGATGTTATTGACTTTGGTTTTAATGATATTGACAACAACGGCATCTTTGTTGGGACCTTATTTGATTAAGGATGCATTGGATAACAGGATACCAAATAAAGACGTAAAAGGTCTCATTATGGTATCTGTAATATTTGTTGCTACTCTTGCAGTAATTGCAATATGCTCAAGAAACAGAATTTTTCTTATAAATGACATCGGCCAAAGTATGATGAGAGATATTCGCAGAGATCTGTTTTGCCATCTGCAAACTTTACCGTTTTCATATTACGACAGCAGACCTCATGGCAAGATTTACGTAAGAGTTATAAACTATGTAAACTCAATAGGTAACTTGTTATCCAACGGGCTTGTTCAGGTAGTAATAGACTTGCTTAGCCTGGTGTTTATTATAGTAATAATGATTTCAATTGATGCAAGGCTTGCTTTAATAAGCTTTGCAGGACTTCCCGTTCTTCTTTTGACGGTTTTTCTGATTAAGAATAAGCAAAGGAAAGCATGGCAGGATGTAAGTGCAAAACAATCGAACCTAAATGCTTATATCCATGAGGGAATTAACGGTGTAAAGGTCACTCAGGCTTATGTGAGAGAAGATTTTAACCTGGATATTTTGAAGGAATTGGGGAATAAGTATAGAAATTCCTGGATGACAGCAGTAAATACCAGTTTTGTACTTGGACCATCTGTTGATATAATTTCAACTTTTGTTACCAGTCTTATTTATACTGCGGGTGTTTCATGGCTGAAGGGCGGAGTATCATTAGGAGTTCTTATTGCTTTTACAAGTTATACTGCAAGATTTTGGGGACCTATCAACAATTTAAGCAACTTTTATAATCAGATTGTTACGGCAATGGCTTACCTGGAAAGGATATTTGAGACCATGGATGAAAAACCTGAAGTTACAGATAAGCCGGGTGCATATGAAATGCCTGAGATTACAGGCAGGGTTGAATTTAGAAATGTAAACTTCAGTTATGAAAAAGGCGGCAGGAAAATACTCGATAACGTTAGTTTCATTGCCGAACCCGGACAGTCCATAGCTTTAGTCGGTCCTACAGGGGCCGGGAAAACTACTATTGTTAACTTGATAAGCAGATTTTATAACATAGACTCAGGCGAAATACTCATAGATGGAATAAATATAGAAGACGTTACATTAAAATCCCTAAGAAAACAAATGGGTATTATGCTTCAAGATACATTTATCTTTTCAGGAACTATAATCGATAATATAAGGTACGGTAAACTTGATGCTACAGACGAAGAAGTCATTGAAGCTGCTAAAGCCGTAATGGCTCATGACTTTATTATGGAGCTTAAAGATGGGTATCATGCTGAAGTAAGCGAGAGAGGTGCCACACTTTCTGCAGGGCAAAGGCAGCTTATATCATTTGCCAGAACCCTTTTAGCTAACCCGAAAATACTAATACTTGATGAAGCTACATCGAGTATTGATACAAAAACTGAATTAGCACTGCAAAAGGGTCTGGAAAGACTTTTGGAAGGAAGAACTTCGTTTATAATCGCTCATAGGTTATCTACCATAAAGAATGCATCAAAAATTATGTATATAGATAACGGAAAGATCGTAGAAGAAGGTACTCATGAAGAACTAATGGCCAAAAAAGGAGCGTACTGGAAGTTATATACTGAGCAATACAAGTATTTGCACGGTGAAAGTGCATAAAAAGTGCATAAATAGCACTCATGAAATGTGTAAATAATACTGACGAAATGCATAAATAATACTCACAAAAGTGCATAAACAACACTTACAAAAGTGCATAGATCGCACTCATTAA
>DUMC01000158.1 GCA_012840075.1 Clostridiaceae bacterium
ATTTTCACTGATAAGTCCAATTCTAAATGGACAGGTGAATAATCGGTGGGAGTATTATGTCCAAATTTCGTCAACTCCTATAGAAATGCCATACTACGGCATAAGAAAATATGCACCGAAAACAATAGAGTCCTGGTACTGTGATTATATGCGTGGGGGGCTGGATGCACTAAAACCTGGATATAGGGGTGATAAAGGAAGTTACAGAAAGATAGATTCAGAACTTGCTGAAAAGATCCTTGAGGTAAAAAAGGCATACCCTAAAGCACCCAATACAGTTATCTATCTTTAATATTATATTTAGTTTTCCTGTACCTATTATTCTTGCATTTTTGCTAAATGAAGTAAGGCATAGCTGGTATAAGAGAGCCGTACAGACTATTAGCTACCTTCCGCACTTCGTTTCTACCGTTATAATAGTAGGTATGTTAGTTAACTTTGTTGCTCCTACGGGAATTGTAAATAACATAATTGTAGCATTAGGCGGGGAACCTATTCACTTCATGGTTAAGCCGGAATGGTTCAGACCGCTTTACATAATAACAGGAATTTGGCAAAATGCAGGATGGAATTCAATAATTTATATTGCAGCTTTAAGCGGAATAGATCCACAACTATATGAAGCTGCATACGTAGATGGAGCAAACAAGATAAAACAGATATGGTATGTATCACTTCCGGGAATACTGCCAACTATTATAATTATGCTTATTCTAGCCTTGGGAAGTATTCTCTCAGTAGGATATGAAAAGATTATACTTATGTATAATACTGCTACATATGAAACTGCAGATGTAATTAACACTTATGTTTACAGAAGAGGCGTAGTAGGTGGAGAATATAGCTTTGGAACGGCTGTAGGATTATTCCAATCAGTTATAAATTTCATGTTCATAGTTACTGCGAACAGAATTAGCAGGAAAATAAGCACAATTAGTTTATGGTAGAAGGGAGATAAAGTGTAGTGAGTATTAAAAAGTTAAGTATCGGAGACAGAATCTTTTATGTGGTAGATTATTTTGTTTTATTCGTGGTTATGCTTGTTACATTGTATCCCTTTATATACATTTTCAGTGCCTCGGTTAGCGAAAGCGGAGCTTTAGGGAGAGGAGAAGTATGGCTTTGGCCGATTGGTTTTAACCTGAATTCATATAAAACCGTTATGAGAGATAAAATGATTTGGCAAAGCTATTATAATACAATATGGTATGTTGTTGTCGGAACGACTATAAATATGTTCATGACTACACTAACGGCTTATCCTCTTTCCAGGAAAAAGTTCGGTGCAAGAAATACAATAATGATGTTCATTGCATTTACAATGTTTTTTAGCGGAGGACTTGTACCTACATACCTTCTGGTCAGAAGTTTAAAACTTTTGAATACAAGATGGGCTGTTGTAATACCGGCAGCGATAAATACATGGAACATGATTATTATGAGAACATTTTTTGAAGGTATTCCAGAAAGTCTTCATGAAGCTGCCACAATAGACGGCTCTTCAGAAATAGGCATAATGCTGAGGATCTTTTTGCCTCTGTCAACTCCTGTATTAGCTGTTATGATTCTTTTCTACGCTGTTGCTCATTGGAACAGTTTCTTTTCAGCGTTGATGTATATTAATGACCAGGATAAATATCCTTTACAAATACACTTAAGAAAAATTTTGATTCAGTATGAGCAAAATCACAATATATTACAGGATGTTAATCAAGGTAGGGATGTAATTGCTCAATCAGTACGTTATGCTACTATCATAGTTTCTACGGTACCGATTTTAATGGTATATCCTTTTCTTCAAAAATACTTCGTTAAAGGCGTAATGGTCGGAGCAATTAAAGGTTGATATCATAAGTTTTAATTTAACCTATATTTAAACATAAATGTCAATAGCCGGCTTATTTGTAATTCATTTCATATCTATTAACAATTATATATGTTAAATACATCTTTGTTTATTTTCCCTGACTCTAAAGGAGGCAGGGTAAAATATAAAAAATAAAACAAGGAGTGAACGATCAAATGATGAGGAAAAGATTATTAACCATCATTAGCATCGGGCTTATTCTTTCATTGCTATTGATTTCTGTTGGATGCAGCAGCAGCGGTAAAACAGGGACGTCAGGTCAAAAACCGGATAGCAGCCAAACTACTACAACTGATTCGGAACCATCAAAACCGTCAACTTACATCACAGACAAAAAGATTACGTTAACAATGCTAACAGGGGAATGGGCAGGTATACAAGTAGGTAATGATATGCCGGTTTACCAGGAACTTGAAAGAAGAACGAATATTCATCTTGAATTCCAATTGCTACCTTTAACTAATCCATTAGAAAAATTTAACCTAATTATGGCTTCCAACGATCTGCCTGATATTGTAGGTTGGTCAAATACCGAAGCTATACTGAAATATGCTAAACAAGGTGCATTTATTCCTTTGCAGGATCTTATTAAAGAACATGCACCAAACATTGTAAAAGCTTTGGATAATCCACTGCCAGGTGAACCACTTCCTTACAAGCTGAATATTTGGGCAGAGCTCACAGCTGATGACGGAAACATTTATACAGTACCGTGTATTACTTCTTCCAACGCCATAGGAGCTGTTTACGCAATTAGAACTGATTGGCTGGAGAAGTTGAATCTTAAAGTACCGGAAACTGCTGAAGAATTGTATAATGTTTTGAAAGCGTTTAAGGAACAGGATCCTAATGGGAACGGCGAGGCTGATGAAATTCCTTTTATATCAGGACAGGGCGGAAAAACCAACACAATTTTACCAGTAATCAATGCATTTGATGCACATATGGGTCTATATGTTGATGAAAACACAAATACCATTAAATATGGACCGATAGAGGAAAATTATAAGGAAGGCTTGGCTTTCCTGAACAAGCTGTATAAAGAAGGATTATTGGAACAGGACTATCTAACGGCTACTCGTGACCAATGGCTTGCAAGAGCCACAGGCAATCAGGCAGGATTCATGTTTGTATGGCCTGCAAGTGGAATCGGTGTGGCAACGAATGGTCTTAAGAAGCTTAACGAAGAATATAGGTTTGAGCCTATGGCTCCGCTTAAGAGCAAGAGCGGAAAGCAATATAAAGATACTGCAACAGCCGGAAATTACCTGGTTTACAGAAATTGTATAACCGTATCTAACAAGTATCCCGTAGAAACAATGAAACTGTTCGATTACTGTTTCTCGGAAGAAGGCCTAAGACTTGCCATGTACGGAATTGAGGGTGTTCACTATACTATGGTTAACGGCAAACCTGTTTATACGGATTTAATTTTGAACAATCCTGAAGGCCTTGATCCTGAGCTGGCAAGAATTAAAGATGGTATCTTCTGGACATGTCTTCCATACCAGATAGGTTGGGATTGCAATTTCCAGGCAATGCAGAATTCACCTTGGGTTACAAAATCCTGGGAATTATATAGAGAACCTGGTATGGTAGAAGCGCCAATGCCCGCATTAAAATTCACAGATGAAGAATTCTCAAGGAGAAGCCAGATTATTACTGAAATTGACACTTATAAAGATCCTATGATTGACAAGTTCATCATGGGAGTTGAGCCTCTCGAAAAATTCGATGAATTTGTTGAAAACATTAAAAAAGCCGGACTAGATGAGCTTCTCAAAATACAAAATGATGCTTACAAGAGATACCTGGAATTTGCCAAGTAAAGTATTTTAATATAAAATTGACCTCATCCTTGTAAACTGAAAAATTATAGATAATGTTTGAATAAAGCTAAAAATAATACTTCTTGCAATGCTTACATATTGCAAGAAGTATTATTCTATCAAAATTAGTAAAAAGATTCCAAAATAAGACCGTTACTTATAAAATGTTAGTAAAAAGCAAATATGAAAACCAATGTAAAATTATCATCTATTTTATGCTCCCTTATTCCTGGAGTTCCAATCGTCACTAATTATTATTGGTTCCAGTTGAGGAAATTCGTAAATATCTAATGGTGTATCTTGCAAAATGTTGATTGCGGAATCAAAATTGCTATTTAAAGTAACGTTGTTCTCCCTCAATAAATGCTCGAGAGAACGGTTTTCCCATTCAACCCATGCTGCATATCTTGATCGCTCATCAATGTATGGTTTAATGGCGTCTTTTATATCCTCCCTGTTTAGAATATCATCACAAATGAAAAAATTACAGACAACTGTCCTAAAGCGAGGCGGTAGGGTGCAACCTACTCCGTTCTTTACAAAAGGACAAGCCCTGAAAAATATCGTACAATCTCTAACAAGCATTTTGCTATTATTGTTATTATTATACTTTAACCATTTATCATATCCATCTCTATCAAAAAAGCCTTTTGCATGAAGGTAATAATCATAAACAACGGTTCCCGGATAGTTTTTAATCATATTAAGCACTTGAATGCCTTCTAAGGTTTTTGTCATTCTTTGTATATCTAACAGAGTAAATTTTGGGAAATACCAACAGCAACCCCTGTTATTTATACTACAAAAGCTTTTTCCCATTATACTTGGGCAGTTATAACAATAAGTACATGCATATCGAGGAACATTCCAGTCTATTTCTAAGTATATGCTTCCCATATAAGATCTCCTTATCATTAAGCTAAAAGCTAAATAATTACCAAATATTACCAATATGGTATATTTATTACAATCCATATTAATAAAACAGTAAAATTATATAGGTGTGAGCAATATCTGCACAAGAGTTATTTTGATTTTATTTTGCTTATTTTGGTTAATGTGATTAAATGATAATCATAGAGCTTCATGAGACTTAATTTTGCTAAAAATTTTTTTTATTTAAGAAGATTGGAAACTCGATATTTATTTGTATAAAATCTTTAATTTATCGGGTGTATTTAAAAATATGAAGAAATATACCCTAATTTTTCTAATTTGTTGACAAAATATTTAAATAGAATATAATAATATTAGCTAATTTAGATAATTTAGCTAGTATATTTAATCGGAATAGGATGATTAACTTGCCCACTGGAATCAAATTTTGGTTAAAAGGAAGGTAGGTGTAAAACATGATAGTGAACTCTACCGAATTTCAAAATAACTTTGGTAAATATTTGATGCTAGTGGCAAAAGAAGATATTATTATAACAAAGAACGGCCGGGAAGTAGCAAGGTTAACTACAGTAGAACCTCAGCAGAGAAGAGCCGAATACATGGATGCGGCTATAAGAGAAGAGGTGGCTGAGTATCTTTTTAACAACAGGAAAGCCTCTTATGAAGAATTCCTTAAACTTTATAAGGACAGCCAATACAGGTTTGAATATATAGACGGCGAAATATATTTGCTTGCGTCTCCAAGAATTACACATCAGATAACCATGAAGAATCTGTTTTTTATCTTATGTAACTGGTTTGAGGGCAAAAAATGTACTCCTTTAGCAGCGCCTTATGATATAAGGCTGTGGAGAAATACTCATAAAACCGAGCCGGAATATAAACCGGATGGAGAATCTAATAGCAGAAATCATAGTGATGAAAATCAAGCCGTTGAACTGAGAAATCATTCAGTAATAAAACCCAACATAGTCCAACCTGATTTAATGGTTATTTGCGATCTGGAAGAGAAGCTAGATGAAGATGGATATTATACAGGTGTTCCTGCACTTGTAATTGAAATAGTATCCGAAAGCACGCGGAGCAGGGATTATGTTAAAAAACTTGATTTATATATGTCTTGCGGAGTGCAGGAATACTGGATAGTAAATCCTTTAAATAAGAGTATAACCATCTTTCATTTTAAAGATTATGATATATGTGACAATGCTACTTATAAAAAATCTGAAACAGCAAAGTCATATATCTTTGAAGGACTTACAGTTGAAGTGGATAAAGTTTTTATGTAATGCAATTTACTCTATTCCACACTATTGACATTGCACAAATACACATTTAAAATATAAATAATCATTTATATAAAAATGTAAATAATTATTAATATAAATAATTACTGATATATAGTAAAAACTATGAAGGGGAAAAGTAGCCAATGCTTCTCCCAGGGAGGGAACATCGTAGACTGGAAGTGTTCCTGAGCTAAGGTTGGTGAAAGAACACCCCGGAGTTGATTAACTGAACGATTATTTTTAAACTGTATGTTTGATATCTTAAACAACTATTATGGTTGTTAAACAGTAATTAAAAAGTAATTATAAATGCAAAAAGAGGTTATAATTGATAAAGTATTTGTAATTTTAGTGTAAAAATAATCCAGTAAGTTAGTCCGTTTACCCTGCGTTAAAGGGTCAAAGTGGGTATTTTATACATACCTAGTAGGGTGGTACCGCGGGAATGAAACCTCTCGTCCCTGATGAAAATTTATGTCAGGAGAGAGGTTTTTAATTATAATTTAAAATTGATTAGGTTAAAAATACTGTAAGTAAGACAGTTAAGTTATAGAAAATAAAAGTTATATAGAATATAAAATTATATAGGAAGGAAGAATGAAAGATTTACGTGTTAGCTATTAGTTATTAGCTATTAGTTATTAGTTGTCAGTAATTAGTATATATGGAAAGGAAGATTAAAATGCTTGCAAAAGCACCTAAAGGAACAAGGGATATATTGCCTGATGAAGTGTACAAGTGGCAATATATCGAAAATGTGATTTCAAGATTATGTGAAAATTTCGGATATAAAGAGATTCGCATACCGGTTTTTGAATATACGGAGCTTTTTCAGCGTGGAGTTGGAGAAACGACTGATATAGTGCAGAAAGAGATGTATACTTTTCTGGATAAGGGAGGAAGAAGCCTGACTTTAAGGCCTGAAGGTACAGCAGGAGTTGTAAGGAGCTACATTGAAAACGGAATGGCTTCCCTCGTACAGCCTGTTAAATTGTACTACAATATTACCGCTTATAGGTATGAGAATGTACAAAAAGGGAGATATAGGGAATTTCATCAATTTGGTGCGGAAGTTTTTGGTTCGCCCAGTTATCTTGTAGACGTTGAAGTTATAAGTATGGTTGATTTACTGTTTAAAAGACTGGGTCTCAATAATATTGAACTAAACATTAATAGCATAGGTTGCCCGAAGTGCAGAAAAGAATATAATTTAAAACTAAAAGAATTTTTAAGACCCATATTAAACGACCTTTGCCAGACCTGCAAGGACAGGTATGAAAGAAATCCGTTGAGAATACTTGACTGTAAGGAAGAGAATTGTAAAAAACTTATTAAGAATGCACCCGCTCTTTTGGATAACTTATGCGATGAATGTAAAGAGCATTTTGAAGGTTTAAGATCGGGGCTTGATAACCTGGACATAAAATATAACATAGATAAAAACATAGTCAGAGGCTTGGATTATTATACAAAGACTGTATTTGAGTTTGTTTCTGTAAATGTGGGAACACAAGGCACCATATGTGGAGGTGGTAGATACGACGGGCTTGTAGAGCTCTGCGGAGGAAAACCTACTCCCGGAATAGGCTTTGCACTGGGAATAGAAAGACTCTTGATGGAAATGGAAAGCCAAGGTATAAATATACCTGAACCGGAGGGAGTAGATATATATGTAGCTTCATTGGGAGAAAAAGCGACTGCTTTTGCTTCCAAACTTGTTTTCCAATTAAGAAGCGAAGGCATAAATGCTGAAGGTGACCTTATCGGCAGGAGTTTAAAAGCTCAAATGAAGTATGCTGACAAGATTAATGCGACATATGTAGTTGTGATAGGTGATAATGAGATTGAAACAAATAAGGCAGTTTTGAAGAATATGAAAACCGGAGAACAAAAAGATGTGAGTTTGGATTCTATATTGACAAGGTTAAAGAATAAATAAAGGATGAAGCGTGTGATGAGATGTGTATTTAATTATGTAAGCTTCGTTCGAATATTATCAGCTAAAAGTCGTTAATACCATATCAAGTGGGATATATGAATTTAAAAGGAAAAACATTAAGTTATATTATAAATGGACTGGAGGAATATTAAATGGAAGAATCAATTTACGGGTTAAAAAGAACGCATATGTGTAATGATTTAAGACTTGCAGATGTTGGTAAAACAGTTACTGTTATGGGATGGGTTCATAAAAGAAGAGATCTGGGAGGAGTTATTTTCGTAGACTTGAGAGACCGCTCAGGTATACTCCAGGTTGTTTTTCACTCGGATAAAGATGAAAATGTTTTTAAAAAGGCAGAAACCCTCAGAAGTGAATATGTTATAGCTGTTGTTGGCGAAGTTGTAAAAAGAGATGAGGAGACTATTAATCCCAAGATAGATACCGGTGAAATTGAAGTTACGGCTAAAGAATTAAGGATTCTCAGCCGTTCAGAAACGCCACCCATAAATATTGAAGAGAATTTGGAGGTAAATGAACTTTTAAGATTGAAATACAGATACTTGGATCTTAGAAGACCTGACATGCAAAGGAATTTAATGCTGAGACATAAGGTTGCTAAGATTGCTAGGGATTATTTTGATTCAAAAGGTTTCATTGAAATAGAAACACCTATGTTGACTAAGAGCACTCCTGAGGGTGCAAGGGATTACCTGGTTCCAAGCAGGGTGCATCCGGGCAAGTTCTACGCTCTTCCCCAGTCTCCGCAACTGTTTAAGCAATTGCTAATGGTTTCAGGATTTGATAGGTATTTCCAGATTGTTAAGTGCTTTAGGGATGAAGATTTAAGAGCAGACAGGCAACCTGAATTTACCCAAATCGACTTGGAAATGTCATTTGTGGATGTAAATGATGTTATAGAAGTAAACGAGGGATTTGTGAAAAAAGCTTTTAAAGATGCTCTGGGAATAGAATTTACGGAACCTTTCCCAAGGATGCCATATCAGGAAGCTATGGATAGATTCGGCACTGACAAGCCGGACTTAAGATTTGGGCTTGAACTTGTAAATATATCTGATATAGTAAAGAATAGTGGATTTAAGGTGTTTTCAGATGCAGTTAAAAACGGAGGAAGTGTAAGAATAATTAATGCCAAAGGATGCGGAGAAAAATTCAGCCGTCGTGAGATTGACAGCCTTGTCGAGTTTGCAAAAACACATAAGGCAAAGGGAATGGCATGGATTGTAGTAGAAGAAAATGAACTTAAATCTGCTATTACCAAGTTCCTGACTGAAGAGGAGATTAAAGCAATACTTGAAAGAGCAAAAGCTGAGCCGGGAGATTTAATTTGCTTTGTTGCCGATAAAGATGAGATTGTATATAATGCTTTAGGACAGTTGAGGCTTGAACTTGCAAGGAGACTTAATTTGATTGATAATGATGTATTCAAGTTTGTATGGATTACTGAATTTCCTCTTCTTGAATATGATGAAGAAGAAAAGCGCTGGGTAGCTAAACATCATCCTTTTACATCACCTATGGATGAAGATATTCAATACTTGGATACCGAACCGAGCAGGGTAAGAGCAAAGGCCTATGACCTTGTCTTGAATGGTGTAGAACTTGGAGGAGGAAGTATAAGAATCCATAGGCAGGATCTGCAAACGAAGATGTTTAATCTTCTTGGTTTCACGCAGGAAGAGGCATGGGAGAGGTTTGGATTCCTTCTCGAAGCGTTTAAATATGGTGTACCTCCACACGGCGGTTTGGCTTTTGGCTTTGACAGGTTGATAATGTTGATGGCACGCAGATCATCTATTAGAGATGTAATAGCATTTCCTAAAATACAAAATGCTTCGTGTCCTCTGACGAATGCTCCTTCAGAGGTAGAGCAGAAGCAATTGAGAGAACTTCACATAAGATGTACGAATGTGTGAAGTCAATGTATGCTAAAACAATTGCATTTATATTATGCATATGCATTTAAATTATATTAAGGAATTAAAAAATTTAACCTGTTGTACTAATAAAAATCTGACCTGTTGTACCAGGATTGAGCATCCGGTACAACAGGATAATTGATAACTTTATTAATAAATAATAACAAAATGTTTTCAAAGTTACACGTTAATTTGTTTGTATACAACTTAAACAAATTCTAAACAAATATAAATATAAATATAAAATACTATTGTCCAAATATACCTACAACATAAGGATTTAAAGAAAACGGAAATGGAGCGAGCTTATGAAAAGCAACCCGATTTTAAAAGAGCTTATAGACTGGATATTACATATTGCGATTGCTGTGCTTGCCGGTATATTTGTAGTAACTTTTGTTGCGCAAAGGACTATTGTTGACGGAAACTCCATGGTTCCAACATTATATAACGGTGATCAGCTAATAGTGGAAAAAATCACTCCCAGATTAGGTAAGCTTAAAAGGGGAGATATAGTGACAGTATATATACCGGAATTGCTAGGAGAAGGCAAGGAATATGTGGTGAAAAGAATTATTGCCATGGAAGG
>DUMC01000159.1 GCA_012840075.1 Clostridiaceae bacterium
ATATAATACATTTCGGTTTCACTTTGTGCAGAAATACTGGTGCGTCTTGGAACTAAGTCCAATGTATTACTGGAAAACTATTTACAAATAGCACCTATGTCATTTGTACAAAACTTAGGTAATTAGAATTTGAAATTCATCTTAATTATTAATAAATAGGACATATTCGTATTAATATTCAACAGACATACGGATATTTGTATGCCAGCAGGCTAAATAAACAGCTAACTGTACCTTAAATCAAGAAACAATTTCTTTTTAAACTTACAGAAATGCGCTTAGAAATATGAAATCATGGTACAACAACTATTTCAACTCCAGGCAATACATTTCTCAGCTTACTGTAAAAAGAGTCTTTACCTTGACCTGTGGGCGAACTTCCGAGAATAATACAATCGATATCATTATCTTTGGCAAAATCAGCAATGCATCTTACAACATTATCCGACTTTAATACTGATAGATTAGCACCTACAGATTTGGAAATTTCGAAAAGATATTGCAATGCTTCCCCTTCTTTAGGATTATTCAAGAAATTTAATCCGTCTCTTACGACATGTATTACAAACAATTCGCCTTCAGAATCCCGTTTTAATTCTGAAGCTTTTAAAATTAACCTTTCACAGGTTTTTTGTTGTGTTACGCAAACAAGTATATTTTTAAGTAACTTCAATTAAATCTCCCTTTCATAAAGGATGATTTATGACAACTATAAGCTATAAGCTAGTCATAAATAATTCATAAATTTATTAATTACACGTATTTTTAAGTTGTAATTTTCACTATAACTATTATATCAGAAAAATAAGATAAAGTATATTAAGCGATTAGGATGCATTTATTGAATAAGAGGAAATATTGTCAAAAGACTCGACAGTACCTTTAGTTACGCCTCTAGGTTACAATATTTTATTCATAATAATTGGATATACGCTTTAGAACAATATGGTAACATTATGCAGAGTGACGAATATGCCAGCGTAACGTCAATCTCCGGCAAATATTTCTTCATAAATTTAAATACATCGATATGTACTTTTTACTTGCTTATATATTGTACTTGTATTAAAATAAAGTGGTAATAAAACGGAAGAAAATCTTGGCACGAAGAAATGGAGATGTTAATATAAAAATAAAGAATGGTGGTTTATATGAGAGTTGTTGAATGTTCAGCAATAACCAATACAGTCAAGGAACTTTGCATAACTTCAAATTATTGCCTTAATGATGATATATTGAATGCACTACGGGAAGGTATTGATAAGGAAGAATCGGAAACAGGTAAGCTAGTCCTTGAAAACATTATTGAGAACTCAAGGATTGCAAAAACCGAAGGTATGGCTATGTGTCAGGACACAGGAATGGCTGTGTTTTTTGTTGAAATTGGCCAAGATGTCCATGTAACAGGAGGGAGTTTAACAGAAGCAATTAATGAAGGAGTCCGACTGGGATACAAAGAGGGGTATCTGAGAAATTCAGTTGTTAGGGATCCAATTGAAAGGGTGAATACAGGGGATAATACACCTGCAGTTATTCACTATGATATTGTAGAAGGGGATAGAATAAGGATAGTAATCGCACCAAAAGGTTTCGGAAGCGAAAACATGAGTGCTTTGAAAATGTTAAAGCCTTCCGACGGACTTGAAGGTGTAAAAAAGTTCGTAATTGAAACGGTTGATAAAGCCGGTCCTAATCCTTGTCCTCCTATCGTTGTTGGTGTAGGTATTGGAGGTACCATGGAAAAAGCTGCTATTTTGGCCAAGAAAGCATTAATAAGACCGATAAATATCAGAAGTGAAATAGAATATGTCAGAAAGCTTGAATTAGAACTTCTTGAGACAATCAACAAACTTGGAATAGGACCTGCAGGTCTTGGAGGAACTGTGACGGCACTTGGTGTTAACGTGGAAGTATATCCAACACATATTGCAGGTTTACCGGTAGCAGTAAACATAAGCTGCCATGCAACAAGGCATGCAGAAGCAATTATATAATTTAAATAAATGCCTCAACCGGAAAGGAATGGTGATTAAAATTAGGTACGTGATAAATACTCCACTGGAGAAGGATATCATATGTCAGTTAAAATCCGGAGATGAAGTCAGCATAAACGGAATTATTTATACAGCAAGAGATGCGGCTCACAAGAGGATGGTAGCCCTGATTAACGAAGGAAAAGACCTCCCATTTAACATTAAAGGACAGATCATATATTATGTAGGACCATGTCCTGCAAAACCGGGCAAAATAATAGGTTCAGCAGGTCCAACAACAAGTGGAAGAATGGATGCATATGCACCGCTATTAATAGAAATGGGTCTTGCAGGTATGATTGGTAAGGGGCAAAGAAATAAAGATGTTATCGATGCAATTATGAAATATAAAGCAGTTTATTTTGGTGCTATAGGTGGTGCTGCTGCCCTAATTGCTAATAAAATAATTAGTGAAGAAATCATAGCATTTCCTGATCTTGGAACAGAAGCTATAAGAAAACTAGTAGTAAAGGATTTTCCTGCTACCGTTATAATAGACCATTACGGTAATAATCTTTATGACATAGGAAGAGAAAAATTTAGAAGGATTTAGTTGTTTTTTAATCTGGATTTTGGGTAATTTATTATTGTAATACTAATTATCATATAATATAATTTATATCATGTGATAAAGTAATACTAATAGTGCAGTAAAAAATAACAGTTTTAAATATTTTTTGTGCAAAAATATATAATTTAATAATAGTCAGGCAATCTTAAAAAGCCTGTAAAATTAAATGTCAGGGAGTGAAATAAATGCAAAAAATTACGGCTGATATGACAATAGCTGAAGTTTTAAGGCTTGATAGAGGTACTGTACCGATATTTTTAAATAATGGCTTACATTGCTTGGGATGCCCTGCAGCAACTGCAGAAAGCATTGAAGAAGCTTGTGAAGTCCATGGCTTGGATGTTGACAAGTTGATCAGAGAGCTTAACGAATACTTCGAAAATAAGAAGGACTAAGCCAAAGTAAACAGCCAGACTAAAGAAAAAATTGCAGACTAAACAAAGAGAATTAAAGACTAACAAGCTAAACAAATCGGGGTGTATTCCTTAAGGGAATGCACCCTTAAATTATGCTCCAACAAAGCTGCTTTATAATCCGTCCAACGTAAAGACTTTTCTTCAAACATAAAAGAACTTGAACAATTTGCTTTATAATTCTTCTTAAGGAAAATATAATTTTTCTATAGAAAAAAACCTCTGTAACTAAAATATTACAGAGGTTTAATATTTTGGTGACCCATCGGCGATTCGAACGCCGGACACCTTGATTAAAAGTCAAGTGCTCTGCCTACTGAGCTAATGGGTCGAAAACTATTTAAAAACCGGCTTAACTAATAAAATTATTTATTAATAGTATTAGTTTAACAAACAGAATTTATGATATAATGAAAATGGTATTTTGTCAACACTTTTTTCAAAAAATTTTTTGTAAATTAATGTAACCGGCTGTAAAAGCAAGTAATTAAAGCAATTAAAATAACTTAATTAATTCAAATAATTGAAGTAATTAAAGAGGAACAAATAGAATAGATTTTGATATAATAAATATAAATAAAGAGAAATATTGAGATTAGAAATGAAAGTATTAATAAAAACCTAAAATTGTCAACATAATTTAATATAAAAAATTTAAAAATTTGCTTGACAATTCAATATAGTCCGTGTAAAATAAAACATGCTTGCTGTTTTACTGTGGCCCATTGGTCAAGTGGTTAAGACATCGCCCTTTCACGGCGGTAACAGGGGTTCGAATCCCCTATGGGTCACCAAATGCGGCCTGGTAGTTCAGTTGGTTAGAACGCCAGCCTGTCACGCTGGAGGTCGAGGGTTCGAGCCCCTTCCAGGTCGCCATAATAAATGCCTTAAATAAACTGATGTAATAAGCAAAATAAATTAAAAAAGTAGTTGACAAAAGAAACAATTTCATGTTAAACTAACAAAGGTCAAAGAAATAACTGATAATAAATGAATAAAAACTAAAAATAATGAATATCGTGCTGGTGTAGCTCAGTAGGTAGAGCAGCTGACTTGTAATCAGCAGGTCGGGGGTTCGAATCCGTCCACCAGCTCCATTCAGAAAGCCGCAAAGACCAGTGTATTTGCGGCTTTATTGTATTATTTGCACGATTTTTCTATTTTCTCCAAAAGAAGGGAGAATTGTACTCAATGAAACCAAACATCATATTAGTTAACTTCGACGACCTTGGATATGGTGATTTGGGTTGTTATGGCTCCAAAGTTAACAGAACACCTTTTATTGATAAGTTAGCTTCGGAAGGAATAATATTTACTGATTTTTACGCTGCATCTCCTGTGTGCTCACCATCAAGGGCTGCACTTATGACAGGATGCTATCCTAAAAGAATAGGGTTTTCAAGCTTTGACGGAAAAAGTGTGCTATTTCCCGGTGCAGCAATAGGCTTAAATCCGGAGGAGACAACTATCGCACAACTATTAAAAAATGCCGGGTATTCTACAATGATTATAGGTAAATGGCATTGCGGTGACCAGCCTGAATTTTTACCGTTAAACTATGGATTTGATCACTATTATGGACTTCCATACAGCAATGATATGGGTAGACAGAAAAGAAAAGAAAACATGAGTGAGGAGGAGTTGGCTCAATACGATAAGATATATCCACCTCTGCCTCTAATAAGCGATAATGATGTAATTCAGGAGCAACCCGATCAACGCGGATTAATTGAAAGATATGTTGAGCAAGCGGTAAAATTCATCAGGAATAATGCTAAAAATCCTTTCTTTTTGTATTTTGCACCTATGCAGGTTCATCTGCCGCTTTATGCACCTGAAAGGTTTGTAAGAGAATCTATTAACGGTGACTTTGGTGCTTGCGTTGAATGTGTGGATTGGGCAATTGGGGTTATGATTAATGAGCTTAAAAAACTTGGGAATTACGAGAATACTATTATTATAATTACATCAGACAATGGTTCTTTGGCTGCAAATGGTGCAAGTAACGGAAAATTAAGAGGAAGAAAAGCAACTACCTGGGAAGGTGGCATGAGAGTACCATGTATATTTCATTGGAAACAGTTGATTAAAAAATACGCTGTTTGCAGTGAAATAGCGTGCAACATTGATTTCTTGCCGACATTTGCAAATATAGTAGGAATAGAATTGCAACAAGACAGAATCATTGACGGAATAGATTTGATGCCGGTTATTGTCAATACACAACCTGATGAGATTAAATTGGAAATACAAAGAGCAGGCATATCAATTAATGGCCCAAAGAGAGATTCAATTTTATATTATTCACGTGATAACCTTGAAGCAGTCAGAGTCGGGGAATGGAAACTTCATTTTAGGAAAGGTAATCAGGAAATCAAAGAGCTTTATAACTTAAAAGAAGATATAGGTGAAACAAATAATGTTTATAATAATTACCCTGAAATAGTACATAAGTTAAATTTATTTGCTCAGAAGTGCAGGGAAGATCTCGGAGATTCGGCAGTAAACATTGTCGGAAAAAATACACGTCTTCCCGGGCGTGTAAAAAATCCTAAGATGTTGACCGAATACGATCCTGATCATCCTTATATAATTGCTCTTTATGACAAAATGGAGGTAGGTTGATAGCTTATACTCGACTTTAACAGTTAAAATATAAAAACCTTTGCAATCCTTAAAAAGACGGATTACAAAGGTTTTTTAATTTTCAAATCTTGTTGTATATTTTCTAAAATTTCTTTTGCTAACTGCATAAAATAATATTTCCTTTTACAATATTATGGTATATAATAAAATTGCAAACGTTGTCAGACTTAAATTTATTCTAAGATAAATATTTAATGCTTGATGTAAACCAATTTATTATATCAAAGCTTGCATTTTGATAAGTTATTAGCTTAAATCACTTCTTAAAAATTAATATTTTGTTAGGAGGATAATTATGGTATCGGGAGATTCTGGAAAAGAAACTATAAGAGCAGTTACATTTCCTCACTTCCCTACAATTCAACAAGCCATAGTATGGAGAAATTGGGAGATGGTTCCTGTAGACCGTCTAGCCAAGGTTTTGGAAACTACCGAAGAAAACATATTGGAGCTTGCAGCGGGGCTGGGTTTGGATGTTCCGCCTAACGTCAACAAATATTGGTTGGAAAGAGGGTATATCACACTTATTCGCCAGAACTGGCATTTACTTACATACGAGCAAATACTTACACTTTTGGATTGGACTGATGAGAAACTCCAGTTTACATTGAAAGAAGATGACTTTTTATATCACAAGTTAGGTATGTTTAAACCTTATGTAGAAAAAGCTATATATAGACCGTTAACGGAAGAAGAAAACGCAAGAACTGAAGAATTGAGAGAGATTTTAAAAAAACATTTCCCAGGAAATCAACACATAAATTCAAATACAGCCAAACCGTTTGACTTCCTTAAAAAATTCACCACAACCGCTTATTCACATTCAACAAATATTTTGGACATTCCCTTATCTGATATGCCAAGATTGTATAAATTTGCTGAGCGTTTCTTAAGGAAAGTGGCATCTAAATGGGGGATGATTCTTGAAATTGCCGATATGGAAAACATTTTGGAAAAAGTGAAGAAAAATGAATCCGTTTACAATATGACAATATCCTTAGCAAAAGCAAACAAAGATAAACGACAAGAAAACCTGTACATAAACTTAGAGGTTAAACCGGATAAAACTATGCCGGCGGAAAGCCACAAAATAGAAATAGAGGATAAAGTTATCAATATTACATCCGTTGATGAAGAAGGTATATTAAGAGGTTTGCAATGGTTGGAAAAGCAATTTGACGTTAAGGATAATTCTTTTATTCTTAAAAATTACCCTACCAAAGAAATACAATGCAGAATCGGCAATTACTATCATCAGGAAAAAGATGAAGAAAACATATATAATGATAACAAACATAGTAAATTTTCTTGTCCAAATGCAGCTTATGAAACTAATAAACTTTCAGTACCGATGGAAGAGCAGAAAAGAAGTAAAAAAACCATTACCAGAAAAACCCGTTTTGAAATAAGGTATGTATATTCATATTTTGCTGTTTATGGGGATCCGCTTTTAGATCCCAATATAGATCCTTACCCGGAGGGACTACTTGAAAGCCTTTCCGAAATGGGTGTTAATGGTGTCTGGCTTCAAGCGGTATTATATACTCTTGTTCCCTGGGATAAAGCTCCCGAACTTTCAAAGGGATGGAAAAAGAGAATAGAAGGTCTTAAAAGCATCGTTAAGAGAGCGGCCGATTACGGCATAGGAGTATATTTATACTTTAATGAACCTCGGGCAATGCCGGAAGAGTTTTTTGTCAAGCATCCCGAATGGAAAGGAGCAGGTCACTATGATGGTTTGTATTCCCTTTGTACCTCTCACAAAGATATCCAGGAATACCTGCGCAACGGTACTGCAAGGCTTTTTACCGAAGTGCCTGATTTAGCAGGTATATTTACGATAACTATGTCGGAAAATCATACAAACTGTTATTCTCATAATCCACCTGGGAAGAAGCCGGACTGCCCTAGGTGCTCAAAGCGTTCGCAGGCAGAAGTAATTGCCGAAGTTAATAACATAATTGCAGAAGGGGTTCATAGTGTTAAACCCGATGCACGTGTTATAGCTTGGACCTGGGGATGGCATCCTGAATGGTCGGATGAAGCTATTTCTTTATTAAACAAGGACGTAATACTAATGTGTACTGCCGAAGAAGCTATACCTACAAATATCGGGGGTATTAAAGGCCAGGTAGTGGATTATACCATGTCTATTCCCGGACCGGGACAAAGAGCGATTAATAACTGGAAAAAAGCAGCCGAATTAGGACATAAAACAATGGCCAAGGTACAGTTTAATGTTACATGGGAATGTTCAGCAGTGCCATTTTTACCGGTTATGAATCTATTATACCAATATTTAAAGGGCTTGGACAATTCCGGTGTATCGGGAATGCAGCTAAGCTGGACTTTAGGTGGCTATCCGTCCTTAAATCTTGAATTTGCATCACAACTCTATTGGGATGATGATAACAGTATTTTACCCGGCCTTTATGAATTTGCAGTTCAAAAATATGGCATAAAAGCAGCACCAAACAGAGTTACAGGCGTAATCTAATTGATATGCATATTGCTGATTGGAATGAAGAATTTTTAAGTAAATTTGATCCCAAAGCATATGCTGAAATGATGAAAATGGCTAATGTTGACACAGCTATCGTATACGCAGGTTCATGTCTTGGAAACTGCTATTGGCCTACAAAGGTTGGACATATGCATAAAAGCTTGAAAGGCAGGGACATTTTAAAAGAGACCATTGAAGAACTAAGGAAAATTAATCTAAATGTAATAGTGTATTATAACATTTGGTCGCGGTGGGCTTATGATACACATCCAGAATGGAGAATATTAGATTGGGAATGCAAGGGAATGATGGTTGAGAGAGGTGCTCGATACGGTATATGCTGTCCTAACTCTCCATATAAAGATTATGTAAAAGCTCAGATTGAGGACCTTTGCAGCAATTATGATTTTGACGGTATGTGGATAGATATGATAGGCTGGTTTGGAATGATTTGTTACTGTCCCCATTGCAGAGAGAGATATTTAAAAGAAACAGGCATGGATTTACCATATAAGATTGACTGGCAGGATAAAAACTGGGTGCAATTCCAGAGAAAAAGAGAAGAATGGTTGGCGGAATTTGCTGAAATGATTACTAAAACTGCAAAAAGAAGAAAACCCGGGATTTCCCTTGTCCATCAGTGCACTACATGGCTGCATGGATGGAATGGAGGAGCAACCTATGACTTTTTCAGACAAAGCGATTATTTGGCAGGTGACTTTTATTCAGGTCCATCAGAGCAATCGCTTATATGTAAGTTCCTCAATGCCGTTACCGAAAACAGGCCAATAGAATTTATGACATCAAGGTGCCCGGACCTAACGGACCATACAACTTTAAAACCAAGAGAGTTACTGGAAGCCCAGGTATATGCCTCTATTGCAAATAACGCATCCTTTGTATTTATTGATGCAATAGATCCGATAGGAACGATAAATCCTGAAGTGTATAAATTAATGGGAAGCATATTTGAAAAAACTATACCTTATGAAAAATACCTGGACAGTAATGCCAAAGAATGCAGTGATGTAGGCATTTATATGGATTTTTCAAATTTTATTAATTATGATGAAAATGGAAAACATGTAAAAGATGCATTCCATGTTATTGGACCTATACAAAACGCTTACAATATAGCAAAAACGTTAATTGATTACAATATTCCCTATTCCGTTGTTACTAAGAAAAATCTTAAAAGCCTGAACAACTATCAGGTTATAATACTTTCCGATGTAGTAATGCTCGATGAAGAAGAGATACAGGCATTTAGTGATTTTGTAAAAAACGGAGGAAGTATTTATGCAAGCGGGCGGACCTCTTTGCTAACGAAAGACGGTATTACAAAATCCCAGTCGTGTAAGTCGGATGTTGATTTTCAGCTATCAGAAATGTTCGGCGTTTCCTATGAGGGACAAACAGTTGAAAATGTTACATATATGAGACCTGAAAGTGATGATGACATGATATTTGAGGGATTTTCAAAGAAATATCCAATGATGATATCCAATTATCAGATGAAAGTTAGATTAACGGAAGATTCAAAGAATACGGCTTGTATATTAGCTAGAATTACTCTTCCATATACCAATCCTAAAGACAATAATAAGTTCTCTTCGGCTATAAGCAATCCTCCGGGAATTGATACCGAAACACCGGCTTTAGTATTGAACAAGTGCGGGAAAGGCAAGGTGATTTATTCAGCCGGTAAGATAGAAGCTATGAAGCATGAAGCTCATAGAAAAGTGTTTATTAATATAATAAAACAACTTTTTAGCAGAAAACCGTGGTTTGAATCCAATGCGTATAAACCTGTTGAAATTACCCTCTTTAACCAGGAAGAGAGAAAACGATTTATTATTAGTGTATTAAACTACCAAAAAGACCTTCCTAATATTCCTGTGGCTGGAATGAAAATCAGAATTAATATGCAAAATAGAAAACCGTTGAGATTGTTTAAACTGCCCGAAGAAAAGTCAATGGAGTTTGTATCCGGTGAAAATTGGATTGAGTTTGAACTGCCAGTTTTAGAAACATTCTTAATGTTCTTGCTGGAATATGCGGATTAATTGTGTTAAACATACAAAGATAATAGTGCAGGATAGCCAATAAAAGATTGACTATACGGCATGACAATTGATTATGCAAGGAGAGATTAAAATGACAAGCAGGGAAAGGGTTATTGAGGCATTAGCGTTTAGAAAGCCGGACAGGGTTCCGGCATACGAAATATTCCTCCAGGGATATGTTGATAAATGGAGAAAAGCAAAGAATTTATCTGAAAAAGAATGGATATATGATTATTATAAGATGATCGATATTGGTACGGTTCTGGCCGATCAATATGGTCCTTATTTTTCTAAAGCAACTATACTAAAAAGAGAAGGTTCTGCCTATTATGAATTAGATAGTTGGGGTAGGACACTTTATAAAAAGGATGATGCCTTTTTTGAAAAAGAAATAGATGTTGCCATCAAGGAAAAAGGTAAGGAACCGGAATTTGAATCTCCGATTACGGATGAACGTCGTAAAATTTTCATGAACATACCTGAGCGACTCAACAAAAGGTTTGCTTTAGTTTCGGGAGTTTTAGGTCTTTATATGGGATGCTCTAGGTTAAGAGGAGAAGTCCAGTTTCTTATAGATTTAGCCGAAGATCAAGATTATTGTAATTATCTGGTTGGAAGGCTAGCTGATTTTACCACGGAACTGGGATTAAGTGTAGCAGAAATTACTAATACAAAAGAAACTGCCATTTGGGTATATGATGAACTTTCAAGCAAGACAGGTCCTATGTTTTCACCTGACATCTTTCACAAAGTTTTCTACCCGCATTATAAGAGAATGATAAGTATTTGGAAGCAAAATGGAATAAAAAACATCATATTACATTGTGACGGAAATAGCCTTCCATTATTGGATATGATTATTGAAGCAGGATTTACCGGGCTGCAGAGCTTGCATCCTACTACAGGTATGTGGTTGCCCGATGTAAAAGCAAAATACGGTAGCAAATTGTCCCTCATAGGCGGAATGTGCAATATTCATACATTGGCAACAGGTTCTAAAAAAGAAATTGAGAAAGAAGCAAGAGCTATTTTGGAAGCAGGAAAAGATGGAGGTGTAATAATAGGATCCCACTCAATTGACGAAGACATTCCTGTGGAAAATTATGATTACTACTATTCAATAATTGAAAAGTATTCTTAGGTTACTATATCATGTATTACTATATCATACACTACTATATCATTTACATAAATGTACACAATTAAGAACGGCTTACTTATACATGCTACTTATTGAATGAAGAAGCATATTTCCGGCATTAAAAAAGAAGACGTATACTTTTATTAAAGGTAATCCTGTGTATCTGCCGTAACTCGAAAGAGAGGGTGAGAGTTCTCATGTTTCAACAATTTAAAAGACGTATACGCTATAAACACATATTAATCATATTTACATGCGTTTTGGTATTATTTGGCATATTTGAGCTTGTAAAAATCTTGTTTTATTACGAAAATAATCACAATAAAAGTAATGAAAAGCAGAAATTTGTAGAAGAAGCTGTAGTAAATAGGAATCTTGAGGATGAGGAGGATTTGGAAATGAGTAAAGAATATAGTAATGAAAATATTATATTTGAAACAGAATACTTACGTTATGTAATTTCTAATAAAGGTGAAGTTCTTGAGTTTACAGATAAAATAACAGGCAAAGATTATGTTAACAGAAATAAATCTTCTCTTCATTTGTTTGCATGGCTGAAAAAAGATGCATCGTTGCCCCCAATTAGACCGGTAAGTGTTACAAGTGATTCTGAGTATGTTTATCTTAATTTTGAAAATGTCAACATGGAGATTCCTAAAACCGAAATTAAGCTAAAATATAAAGTTGAGGATGAATATATCACATTTGAAGTGGTTTCCGCAAACCGGCAGGATTTTTACAGCCTTACCTACGGAGCTGCTGATTTGGAAATTGATTACTCCGAGAAAGAAAGCTTCGGGGCTGCAACTTTAAGCATGAAACTTAATACTGATACAAGAGAGTTGCCAGGAAAAAATAACCTAATGGGTGCAATTTGTTATCCGGAATTAGGTATCATTGGTTCAAAAGCTGCAATAATTGGGTCTCCGGAAGATGAAGTACGTGAAATAATGAAGAAAGTTTTGGCAAATGTTAAAAAAGGCGACTTGCCAGTATCTACTGTCGGGGGTCCATTTGCACAAGAATATGAGGGGAACTATGGTACCTATATAATTACATCAGAGCTGATAGATCCGAACAATTTGGATAGCTGGATAGAAATGCTTAAAAAATTTAATATTGATCAGGTAGATTTTCATCAGGGTCTTATATTTAGACAAGGTGATATGGTATTTAATGAAAAGATGTATCCTAATGGCATTAGTGATTTTAAGAAAATTATTGACCGTCTGCACCAGGAAGGTATTAAAGCAGGCTTACATACTTATGCATATTACATACATCCTGATAGTAGCTATATTTCTCCTGTGCCCAGTAAAGATCTTGATATCCTTGCTCAATTCACACTGTCTTGGGATATTGATTCAGAAGAAAATATAATTCCTGTGGATGAGTCTACCGCTAATATATCTCTTACTACAGGATTTTTTGTTAAAAACAGCCATTATCTTATGATTGATGATGAAATTATACAGTTTAGAAATGTAAGCAGGACAAGTCCATATGGCTTTACGGAAGTTATTCGTGGGGCGTGCGGAACCAAACCTGCACCTCATAAAAAGGGAGCAGAAGTTAAACATTTGACACAGTTTTTCTTTATGTTTACCCCAAGACCGGACTCAGAGTTATTTCTTGAAATTGCAAGAAAGACGGCCCAAGTGTATAATGAAGCTGGTTTTGATATGATATATCTTGATGCATTGGATGGCATAGGTACAATTGTAAAAAAGCCTGAGTTTGCTTGGTACTATGCAACGTTATTTGTAAATGAAATTTTGAAGTATACTGAAAAACCGCCCATCTTGGAATACAGTACAATGTATCCTAATTTATGGTACGCAAGGTCCAGAATGGGAGCACTTGATATACCTACAAGAGGTTACAAGACTTTTGTAGACTTGCACTGCAATCTAAATGATCAACAGGCACATTCGAAGTATTTACCTTCCCAACTTGGATGGTTGTCCCTTTATCCTCCGTCAATTATTCCTGATGAACTGCCAAATTTTCAAGTACGGTATTTATTTAGTGAAGATTTGGATTATATTGGCACAAAATCAATTGCCTATAATTCCGGGCTTTCATATGTATGGAATATAGATCAAACTATTATTGAGACATTTCCTATTCTAAGCAGATACTCTGAAAGGATAAAGCAGTATGAGTTACTGCGAAAGTCTAATTATTTTTCCGATGAAGTTAAAGAAAAGCTTAAAGCCAAAGGATTAGATTATTCTTTAATAAAGGATTCAAAGGGAGAGTGGGCTTTTATTAGAAAAAATTATGATAAAACCAAAATATTATCTATGAAAGATGGAAGAAATTCATTTATTACGAATAATCCATTTGATCAGCAGAAACCTGCGTTGAGAATAGAAGCTCTTTATTCCGCAGAAAGTTATGAGTCCGATAAAGCCATAGATCTTATAGTATTTAATGAAGAAAAAGATATAAAAGCACAACCTATGGAAGTAAGTTTTTCAAATAAGCCGCTTAATCTAAAAGAAAATCTGGCACTTGGTGTATGGATTTACGGCAACGGAAGCGGTGATACAATAAACATTCAACTGAGTAGCCCGGAGTACAGAGTATCAGGTTTTGCAGACCATTTTATAAAAGTAGATTTTACCGGATGGAGATATTTTACTTTAGTTGAAACTGACAATAGAGAATATCCTGAAATAAAATGGAAGGGCAAAGAATATGATGAAAGCAATTTCTTTAAAAACGCTTATAAAGAGTTCAGAGAAATGGTTTACTATGATGAGATTACATCTGTTAAGGTAATGCAAAGCGGTGACAGCAGAGGCATACGGCTAAAAACAATAAAAGCACTTCCTGTTAAGAAACTGGAAATAAAAGATCCATCACTTGTTGTTAACGGCAAAAAAATTACTTTTAAAACAAAGTTGCAGAGTGGGACTTATTTGGAATATTATCCTAATGGAGAATGTGTAGTTTATGATCTTTATGGAAATGTTGTGGATAAACCTCAAATTGAAGGAGAGCTCGCAGAATTGCCTAAAGGTGAAAGCCGGATAACATTTGAATGCGAGAACGCGGGAACTGAAGATATACGAGCAATAGTAACAGTGATAACAGAGGGAGAGATAGTAAAGTAATATAATGATAAGTCGTTATTCTTAATAAAATAGGATTAATTGTATACAATTTACTATTATATTTTTGCTTTAATATTGCAAACGCTGTCATAAAATACGCGAAGTTTTCAGATTATTTTTTCATTAAAAAATTTATTAATAAATCTAAGTTTTTATTTCAAAAGTATTGACTTATAGACAAAATAATAATATAATATTATTGCAAACGTTACCAGAAATTTTTGACATTAAACATAGTCACATACACTACATCTATTGTCTAATATCATAATCATTTTCATGTGCAATATTCTAATAATTCTGCAATTCTAAAAGGAGGTATGTTCCATGGCTTATTACGATATCCAAGAACATGGTGCAAGGATAAAAAAAGTGAAAGATATCCTTGAGAGAAAAGACCTTGATTTCGCCTTTGTCTACTACGATGAATTCAATATTGCAAACGGATGGTATCTTACCGCATGGTGCCCGCAATTCGAAAGCGGAGCAGTATTAGTTCCGAGAGAAGGCGAACCCATGATATTAGGCGGACCTGAAAGTGAGCCTTTTGCAAAGCAGGACAGTGCAATAAAAGAAACAAGAAATCTTCCGGTATTCATGGTTCCGGATGAAGAGTATCCTAATGCTACAATTATCAATTTCAAGGAGCTGTTTGAAGAAATAAGTTCCGGAAAGAAAATAAAGAGAGTCGGTATGGTCGGGGCAGATCAGATGCCGGTATCTGTTTACAGAGAGGTAGCCGAGAATTTTAAAGGTGTTGAGCTGGTTGATATTACAGATGATTTTCTAAGGTTAAGGTACATAAAGAGTAAATGGCAAATTGAACAAATAAGACAAGCTTTTAAACTTTGTGAATATTCTTATAAGGCGATGGTAGAGAAAGTTAAGCCCGGAGTTGCAGAATACGAAGTTGCAGCAGCAGGGGAAGCGGAGGCACGTTTAAGAGGTGCTAACGGATTTGCATTCAAAACCATTGTAGGAAGTGGGAAACGTTCAAATGCAGTAGTTCCGACAGCGATGGATAAGATCATGGAAGCCGGTGAAATGGTAATGTTGGGTATTTCTCCAAGATGGAAAGGATATAGCGGAGTTTTTGGAGATACATTACCTGTTAGCGGTAAGTTCACCCCGGCACAGGAAGAGTGCTTGAAACATATGAAAGAAGCAATGTATTTAACTAAGCAGCAATTGATACCGGGTAAAATAGGAAAAGAAATAGATGCTCCGGCAAGAA
>DUMC01000160.1 GCA_012840075.1 Clostridiaceae bacterium
TCCCTTCATCTCTTGCCTTTTTTATTTCCAAGGCAATTTCATGTCCCATGAGAACATTAAAATCATAAATGTTGTCGCAGGGTACAGGTGTAAAGTCTTTATTCCAGAAAGGTTGTCTTTCAGTTATGGTTTCGGGATCGTTTGAGCAGCATTCGTCGATTTTTTTCAGGTCCCAACCTGCAGGGAAAAAGCTTTCTAATAAAGAACCTTTGATAGTATCTAATAGATTCATATAATACCCTCCCTTTACATTTTATGTTTACTGACTTGCTACATCTTATGGCAAGAATGCAAGATTTCCCGACTTAATAAGCTATGCCGTCATGTAATATTATAACTTAAATAAATTTTATTGCAACAAACTTTAATCTTTAACCTCATCTAAAGAATATGGACCGTTAATTTTATCATCTCTGTTAATCCATTTACCATTTGTGAAGTCAGGAAAAGCTACCGGAGAGCTACCGGTGTTGACGGATTCCTCCGATAATGCAGTTATTGCCATCCAAGTAGCTGTGTCGTAGACATCTATCGGAGTCTGGGTTTTATTTATTATACTATCTGCAAATGCTTTAAGCAGTAAATGATCCATGCCTCCGTGTCCGCCTTTTACACCTTCTTGTTCGAATTTTTTCCATAACGGATGCCCATATTCTTCCCAATAATTGTCTATAGGCTCCCAAATCTCTTCCTTACTTTTTCCGTCTATATAAATTCCCTTTCTTTCTTCCGAGTAGATTGCATTTGTACCTTGTACTACGTTAAAACGAGAATAAGGTCTTGGAAGTGTCACATTGTGAGTCACAAGCACTGTTTCACCATGTGCACATTTTATTAAAGTTTGAACCACGTCCCCTGCTGCAAAATCGTAGTTTGCCAATTCATAATCAGGTTCTTTATTCTTTTTTATCCAGTCCCTCAAACCAACAGCCTTGGAAGCCATGGAAGTAAGTGAAACAAAACGGTTTCCACGGTTGATATTTAGCATTTTGGCTATCGGACCCACACCATGGGTGGGATAAAGATCACCGTTTCTGTGCATGTTATTGTAGAGTCTGTTATTTGGAGGATATTGTCCCACCAGATGCTGACGTAAATCATGTCCGTAACCGCATTCGCAGTGAACTACTTCACCAAAAACTCCTTTTTTTATCATATTAAGTACCATTAGCTCATATTTGCCATAACAACAATTCTCCAGGAGCATGCATGGAACTCCTGTTTCTTCATATGTCTTCACTAATTGCCAACATTCTTCTATTGATGCAGCTCCTCCGACTTCAACTCCCGCATATTTACCTGCTTTCATGGCAGCTATCGAAAGCGGAATATGAGTAATCCAATGGGTAGCTATGATCACACCTTCAACGTCACCTCTTGCTAGTATTTCGCTATAATCAGTACATGCATCAGGTCTTACAAGGTTTGCCTCGTCAAATATTTGAAATGCATTTTTGATTTTTTCAGGATATGTATCGCAAATTGCAGTTATTTTTATCTCTTCGATATTTACCATGGTCCGTATAAGCCCCAATCCTCTCGGACCAAGTCCGATAACCCCTAGTTTTGCAGCTTTATTTCCCATTATTATCTCCACCTTTCAAAATTGTTTTCGAATTAATCAGCGTTGCTCTTTTGTTTTATTATAAATCTTTTCCAAATATTTTTTCCACATCTAATGCATAAAAAAAGATCTATCTTACCCATTCAATTTTGTTTTAGTTGCTGTTTTAATTACACTGTTTTAGGTTTCGTGTATTAAATTTTTGCACCCTTTATTAGTTCCCTTATATTTACAACTTCTTTCCTTTCCATGGATATTTCTCCTCCAAGAGCTACTGCCGTACTCAGCAATCCAGCCAAGGCATCGCTCTTACCATCATATTTTCCTGACCTTATAGAATCAATAAAATCCTTACATATCCCTCGATCTCCTCCGCCGTGACCTTCTAATCTGGTATCCGGTTTATAGATTATTTCATCATTAGGATGAATATACTTTACTTTAATAATTCCTCCTGCAAAATCGGCATAAAGAGTTGCTTCCGTTCCGAATATTATCATAGTCCTATTCGCTTCAGCACTAAGTGTTGTCACGGTAAAGCTTGCCGTAAGGCCGCTCTCATATTCTATATTTAAAACTTCATGATCTACAATATCTTTATCTGAGTTAAATACGCATAGATTTTTTTCAGATGAAAACAAACTACGCTGTTCTTCCTTGAATGCATATCTACAGCTATTCTTAATTTTACAATCGTTGCAGTTTATTCCGGCATCTTCCCTGGGATTGAAATAAGTTCTGTTGCCGAATGCAGAAACATTTACCGGCTCTTCATCAGCTATCCAATTCAAAAGATCCATGTCATGGCAACACTTTGCATTTAGAAAGCCTCCATTATTCTTTTTAAACCTGTGCCACCTTCTAAAAAAACTTCCTCCATGAAGATATCCTAAAGTCTCTTTAGCTTCAATGGTGATTAGCTTTCCGAGATCTCCTCTTGAAACTATTTCTTTAACTTTACTGTATAAAGGCGCATATCTTAACACAAATCCCAACCGGAATACTTTATTATATTTTTTGCTCTCATTGTACAATGAGATACAGTCTTCAATTGTTGTAGCAAAAGGTTTCTCTAGGAGAACGTGTTTGCCTTTTTTCAATGCTGCGATTGCAATTTCCCTATGAGTAGTATCAGGAGTGCATATAATTACTGCCTCTATGCTTTCGTCATCAAGAAGTTCATTGTAGTCTGTATAAAGATCCGGCATTTCATCAAGTTTAAAATATTCTTTCCCAAACCTTTTTAGTTTCTCCCCATCTATGTCCGCTAAAGCTTTTATACGGACATCCTCACAGATATTAGATAGGTAAACCTTCACATACGCAGTTGCCCTGTTTCCGGTACCAATTATACCAATATTCATTTTTCCACTCCTCGTATAATTCTATTTTTTGTGCATAACTTTATTGTTTATGCTTTTTGTTAACAATATACCCTTCTAATAAGATCATAAACTGCTGCTTTCAAATCATCATCATTCATACCTGCTATATAAAGGCATGCAGGTGTACCCGCAAAGCCAATGGCATTAGTTGCATCAGATATCCGCTTCTTATATTTAAATGGGTCAGTAATAGCAGCTATAAAACTTTTGTTATCTTTGGATACTTTATATTTCTCATCTACCATTTGCTCTAAAATGCCTGCAATATAATTTTTTTGAGGATTGCCTATGATAATTATAGGTTGATCAAGTACATCTGCTACATTTAACATCGATACAAGCTTAATCTCCCTGCCACTTCTTGCCTGTATTACACTTTTTAATCTAAATGCCATCTCCGTATCAAAACCTATCAATCCGCCGGTAAGAATTACAGGGTTAGGATATCTTTTAAAGAAATTTGCAACGCTTTTCATATCATCAAGATACTTAACTCCGTCAAAAGCCTTGTCTGTCACATTCAATGTAATGGGCTTTTCTTTCTTTAGAGTATACCAACCAACAGAGGTATTATCCCTTGTTTTCCAGTTTTTAGCCGAAAAAATCGCAAAAATTTGAGTGGCTGCGTTTTTTGTGTTACTGAAACGCTTTAGTCTGACTTTTATTACTGTTTCCTCCATTGCTTTTAATATAAGTATCTTTGGAAACTCTTCGAAAGTTATTCCATCAGAAACTTCAAGTTCCAAATTGCCCTGTACTTCTCGGTCGAGATAATTTTGAAGTGAAATTGTAAGTAGATAATTATCAGCCCAAGAATCAGTCCTCAGCTCATTGTTTGATTTTGCTTGCGAATCAACCTTCAAAATATCATCTGAATCAGTTTTAGGATCCCATCTTGATTCTACACTCAAATTAACTTTCACCCATTTGGATAGATCTGTATCAGGAAGGGTTGCAGCAGCAATTTCTTTAAAAGCAAATGCTAACGGCTTAGGAGAACCATCTATATTAACAACCCCGCACTGAGATGTTCCGAATTCCCTCCAGCTCATTTTATCTCGGAAACAGTGATGCCCTACTCTTGTCACATCAGTCCTGTTTATAATAGCGCTACATACATCTTTCCAATTATTTACTTTTATCTCATCAGGAACTACCGTTGAAAATCTATGATATCCTCCTGCAGTTATTTCTGTAATCCATTTTTCCTTTTTGAAATCAAAATCGCTATAACCATAACTTCCTTCATAAAACTCACTTTGAATAAACTTTTCATTCTTTAGATTATCAAACTTCTCACTTTCTCCGGAACAGAAATAAACCAATTGTTCAATATATAAAGGCGACCAACCCCTGTGATCCGTAACTGAATAGTAATGGATTAATGTCATATCCAGCATATCATAAAGCTGTGGATATTTCTGCCTCATGTATTCTAAATCAGCAGGAAAAATATCAACTGAAAATTTAGCATCAGGATCAGCTTCCTTACCTGCTTTAATTAATTTATAAGCATGTTCATAGTATTCATCAGATTTTGACCAGTCAAAGTATGGCTCATTCCCTATTTGATAGCTGTCAATAATTCCTTTATATTCCTGAACAATATTGCGGACTTCATCCGGGGTTATTTCCAGAATATTAAGTTTGAAAATATCATAATGTATACTTAAACCTATTCCATAAGCAAAATGCACTGCTTTTTTTATATCCTTTTGAAATTTATCAGGATCAATTCCCGGATCACATCGTTGTTTAGGATTTGCAGGCATTAAATGGAACCTGACAAATCTTGAATTTAGCGCGCGCATGCATAATAAATCTCTTTTCATTTGCTCAAATGTACATTTATTTTCTATCCAATATGGCCTAAAATCTTCTACCAAAGCTATAGTTGGTATGTAGTTAAACCCAAAATCAATATTTCTTGATTTTAAACTATTGTTTTTTGATGTCATATTTGTAATTTCTCTTCCTTTATTCATTTTAACTCACCTCGCTATAACTTAATTACTTTATTGGTATTGTTTTACATATCTTGTTTTTCAATAATTTCCACTTTACCGTTCTTATTCACTACAGGTACAATATGATATTGCTCCAAGTTCTTACGCCATCCATCCAGAGGATTTTTCATTGGACAATCATTCCAACCAAGATAGGGAGCTGCTAACCCAATGGAATATATCAGGGACATTGCTCCTACTGCTGTACTCCTAGGTTTATCAGATTTTGGTGCAACACTGGCTCCACACCAATACACCGCTCTAGTACTATCTCGTAATTCAGTAATGCTTCCGTCATCCTTTACGTAAACCCGCATATCATCTATAAGTGATTTAATCGTCTGTATCAACTCTTCCTTTCTGTAATCACTGCTTTCAAGGCATGCAACAGCCATTTCTATTGCATTTCTCTGAATTAATATGCTTTCTGTAGTATTGAAAAAATGACTGTTCTTCTGGTGAAATATAATTGAATCTGCAAGTTTATCCATATTTGGTATATCCATTCCTATTTGAAATTTAAGCCTGCCTATAATTTTTAATGCTCCGGACAATTGTTCAGCCAAATGTATATCCTTTGATCCCCACATACCCGTTTCAGGATTCTGTTTGGATAATATGATTTCAATACCTTCACATAATGCAGGTATGTATTCTTCTTTGCCCTCATTAACCTTTCTAAAGAGCTCTACAGTCCGAAAACCGGCATGAGATCCTGTACCCCATGGTTTATTCCAATCCGACTCTTTTAAGAATTTTAAATAAGATTGTACATCAGGTTTTTGATTATCACTGATTGCAGAAAATGGATATAATGGTTCCGCTCCAAGAAACTTTAAAAAATCAATTGCATATTTGCTTATTGCATGTCTGAAAAGTAAGAGTTGCTCTGAATCATCTCTTTTTTCGAACCTTGCATCAAGTTGCGGATCAATAAATAAACCAGTGTCTGGCTGTTGACAACCCTGCAGAAAACTTATCAGACCATTTATTGCGCTTTGGCTATATCCCGGAAGTTTCTCTATTGCATGAAATTGTGACAAAATATTATAGTTCACGCTAGAATTAGGTATATCATACTCTACATAAGAATTCTCGCAAGCTTTAAATAAGCCAAAAACCTCTCCCCTATACATCAGTTTTTCTGTTATCAACTTACACAACTTTTCCGGAATTTCAGCTACCCACTCGGGCATGGTCTCACCGTTTTTATAATTTACTCTTTCATTTACTATCTCCATTCTGACCCCTCCTTTTAGATTAACTTTCAAATTAACTTCTCAATTAAACCAAAATACCGCATCACTATTTTATTTCATTCCTATTTACTGGCATTCAAAGGTAATAGCCATATAGTTTCTCCGATATGGGTATTTATCTTAAGTCTTTCGTCATAAATAACGGTTTCCTGGGATTTGTGAAGCAGCCTTGCGCCGTTCTTCCATGGAATAATCAGATTTAGCACATCCCCAGCTTCACTATATATCTCAATCCACTCAATTTCATCTCCGGAAAATGCCGCACTTACAAGGAATGCACCTACAGCTCTTAGATTATAAAACTCCGCTCTTTTACCTTTTGGCCAATTAGGGAAAAAGCGAAGTTCACTTTTATAACTCTGCAGCAGGCATTCATTAATGACTGCCGGAAGGGCGAAATTTTCGAACCATATACCGTTATCGGCCATGAAATCAAAGGCTGTTTCATCTTTATATCTTCCGCCGCTTTGTAAAACCATATCCGTACAAGTACCATTAGGCAGAAGACAATATCTTATTTGTCTTTTAAATTTTTCGATATCCAAAATTCCCAATCGCGCTGCCTGCATATTTAAAAAAACCAGATCATTTCCTCCTTCATTTTTTTGTGAAATATATGTATTTAAAGCTATTTTATACTCTTCCGGCGATGAATGTAATCCATGTTCTTCTCCGGGAAAAATTGTCATCGTGCTAACCGGTACATTATATATTTCTTCACCATTAGATTCCGGAGTGGCAACAAATATTTTTCCATTTTCCGTTTCAACAGTGGGGTATTCGGGGAAATTTTCCAATATATCTTCCACTTCATCAAGTAATACTTTTTCCTCATTTTCCACTTCTAATATGCTGCAGGCTCCTTTGTATGCTTTGAACACAAACTTTGTTAATGTTAAATCCGCAATGCAGTCATAATTCTTTTTTAACCCGGGAGTTAACCCATAAAGCTCAGGTACTACCGTAGGATATATATGATATTTTTTATCTCTCCATTGTTCACCCCTGCATTCCGGTCGATGCATATAATCAACAAGAAACAACACGGCTTCTTTAATTGGTTCAAACGCACCTGTTTTTAAGAATTCCTTATCCTTCGTGTATAAGTAATGCCACCACAAGCTTTGCACAGTCCATGGAGTTTCACAGATTTGCCATCCCCATATCGGTACCGGATACGGATTCATTTTCATTTCAACCGGATATGCAACATGGGGAAAACAAGCACCTCTTAAGCCATAATATTCTTTTGCCCATTTTTTGCTTATAGGTCTTAACCTATCAATCAAATCAACATATGGAAGATGCTTATCTACATGATTACTTGAAAATGTTACCCAAAAAGGTTGCTGAGTGTTATAATTCATATGATAGTCTCCATGCCAAGGAGTTCCGATATTTCTATAACTCCAGTTGGCAAATAATCCCGGACAGGTTACACCGGGTTTGACTGAACAATTAAAAAAATATAAATTCCGATACCATATGCTTTCAAGTAAATCATCTTCCAATGCAACACCCGATTTTTCCCAGAATGCTTTCCAGCTTTGAATGTTTTCATTTTCAGTTGCTTTAAGTATCTCCCTTGACGGAAAAGGAATTTTTGTGTCCTTTTTCTTAAGTTCCTGTACACATCCTTCGTCTAATTGAACATATGCAATAAAACATTTATCCGTTCGAAGAGCCATCTCCAGAGGATCGTTTAATTTCCTTATTCCCTCCCAATTTATTCTCATAAACGATTGCATGCTGACATTCGTCTTTACGCTAAGCGAAAACATTCTGTCTTCAGGATGGCCTTTTTCATAATCGTAATATTCAGGTTCTAAAGCAGGCAAAATCTGGGTGAAAGAAAGGCAGTTATTTTCAATTACATTATTTATTTGATATTTGGGCATAGTTTGCGGTGTTTCGGGATCAGGTATCAACTTAATTCTATTAAGTAGATGTTTGCAAGCTCCCTCTTTTTCATCACCCATATAAATCCATAACCTATCACATTTCATTTCTACAAATACTTTAAGTGTTATAATTTCCCCATCAGCTAAGAAATATATTTCGCAAACTCCTGTTGCTATATCTAACTTATGCCCCAACAACTCCGCATTTTTCCTATCAAATCCCAGAAGCAATGACCCGCATGGAAAAGGTCTCGGATAGGACTTTGAATAATTCTCTCTCATTAATTCATAGTACTCTCTGAACCATGGATCCTCCCGTAAAGATCCGTATGCTTCAGGTATATTCAGTATCTTATTAAAAACCTCTTTAAAACTACCTATCTTTTCTTCATTTTTCTCCGATACCCTAATATCCCAAACATTATTATGTCCAAAATGAATTACCACAGCATCAGGTCTGGTAGTAACAACAGCCCCCATCGCACCATTACCTAGAAGAGCGCCTTCAAAAAAATTACATGCAGGTTTATCCGCAATTATAGGGTGTTTTTTGGCTATTTCATAAGGGTTCAACTTTTTAATGTCCATAAGTATCACACACCATTTAATAATTTAACATTTAGTTTTTACTTAAATTATTTAATAAACATAAAAATATTTTCAATAATTATAAAGTCAGCTATGTTACTTCTTGTCATAATTATATAAAAAATATAACATAGCTGACAACTTGAAAGATAAACTTGCCTAAACAAGTATAAACAATATTAATTTTTTATATTATTAACAACATGTTCCTATACTTATTGTTTTATTATATTTCTATTGTTTAGTTCTATTGTAGGCATTAATGGTAATTTGGGCATATCTTTCATAACCATTTTTCATTAAAGTATCAATATACTCTTTCCAATGGTCATCATTCGCCGGATCAAGTTTATCATCCATAATGAACCTAACAAAATATTGTTTTACAGTATCATCAATCAGTGTGCTGATATCCGCACGATCTTTTGTCTCTTGTTCTGTATATTTTATAGACAGAACAGGGAAGAAATTATCCTTACCAGCAACTTTTTGTGAAAGTTCAATTATAGGATCCATATTAACACGGTTCATAAAATCAACGCTATATCCCATCTGAAGAGCAGTTCCATAACCCGCTTTGGTAAACTTATCCGAATAATCTATGCCAGTTTCATCTTTCTTATAATCACCAATAAATCTTGCTTTTCCATTTACATATTCAAAGGTTACTCCTTCCTCTCCTAAAAAGAAGAAATTGTATCCAGCTGGTGTATTCATCCATTTGAGAAACTCAATTAATCTATCTATCTTTTCTTGTGAAGTTCCTTCCACTATTGCCGGGCCATATTTAAAATAAGGAGGTTCTTTTGACCATAATCCCGGTTTGTCATTATAAGCTGTTATGTATTCGTCCGTATAGTAATATTTTTCAGTTTCAGGCTCATCAGGTTTGTTGTCGTTAATCTGGTTAACTGCAGTATACATAATAGCAATTTTTTTCTGGCTCATCCAGTTATTATACTGCTCACTAGAAAATGTTTCTGCTTCTTTGTGGATATAACCTTGTTTATACATATATCTTGCTGTTTTAAGAAGCTCTCTATATTTATCAGTTATAGGTCCAAATGTAAGTGCATTGTTTTCATCAGGATCTATATACCAGCCGTTTGCTGTTCTATAAGCGCTGAACAGACCCATAGTAGGACGGTATAATCCTCCATAATCTACACGTCCCGGTATAGCCCATTCCGGTTTATCTTCCTTAACTTTTGCCAATACATACAAAAGTTCATCTATGGTCTTAGGAAATTCTAATCCTAGTTGTTCCAAATATACTTTCTTATAGATCCAGCCATAAGGAGTTGTTCTATAATTAGGCCATGGCAAGTAATATAATTTACCACCTATAGATGCATCCTTTATTGTAAATTCATAGTCTGCCTCGCTTGAAAATCTCTTCCTGTATTCGGGAATTTTGTTTAGGTAATCATTAAGAGGTATGAGGAAACCTTCAAGCGCCAATTTTTCCATTGAATATCCAGCATAGCCATTTACAATATCAATAAATTCAGGTATCTCACCGGATGTAAAAAGCAATATTATTTTCTGCTCATAATCCTGTTCCGGAAATACAGTCGTTTCAAATTCAATATTGAACAACTCTTTAACTTTTAACTCGAATGCAGTTGGCTCTTGAATATCATCTATTATTGCACCACGTCTTATTCTTTTAACTTTAAGAGTTTCTTCATCATTCTGTACACCTTCGTTACCTGTTAGTTGGGATGATTGCATATTATTTTCACTACTCTTCGTGTTATTGCTTACACAAGCTGTAAACAACCCAATCAACATTACTAATGCAATAAGTAAAGCTAAAATTCTTTTTAACATAAATATTCCTCCTCATAATAATTTAGTTTTTTCAATACTTAAGTTCTTATTTAAGTTTTACTTGGAAATTTAAACATTCAATCATTAAATAAACTGAGGTCAGCTTTGTTGGAATTCTCTCCCCCCCTTTCCAGTATGTATCTTATATACGAAACAAAACTGTAATGCAGACTGATACTGAATTGAATAATATTAATTATCATTAACTTAATATTTTTCAATTAGGAAATTTTAACCTTTTAAGCTTCCTATCATGACACCTTTAACGAAATATTTCTGTACAAAAGGATATACCATCATCATAGGTATCATTGAAACAAAAAGCGTAGCATATTTCATACGTGTAGACCATGCTTCACTTTTCATACTCTCTAGTGGATCTTGATATGCTAAAGCGTCCAATCTGGTACCTTTTATTACAATTTCCCTTAGTATTACCTGTAAAGGCATTTTTTCAAATGATTGCAAATATATTATTGCTCCCATAAATGAATTCCAATGTCCTACTGCATAGAACAAACCTATTGTAGCAAGAGCTGCTTTTGAAGTTGGAATTACAATACTTATGAATATTAGAAAATCATTCGCACCATCTATCTTAGCAGACTCCTCTAATTCAGCAGGTATAGTTTGAAAAAAAGATCTTAACATTAATAAATTACCTGTTGCTATAGCTCCGGGCAAAATCAATGACCACATTGTATCAAACAATCCAAGCCCTCTTATGAGCAAAAGCATTGGAATTAAACCGCCGCCTATGTACATAGTAATTATAATAAGAGTCATATAAAGCTTGCGCAATGTTAGTTCTTTCTTTGATAGCGGATATGCTGTCAAAGCAGTCAAGGACAAATTTATAACTGTACCAACCAGTGTATATATTACAGAGTTTTTGAAGGCGTTAGGTATCAATTTTGTTGTAAAAATTTTACTGTAGGATTCAATTGTAAAGCCTACAGGCCATATACCAACCTTTAGCCCAAGTACAGCTTCACTATCACTTAATGAAACCGAAAATATATGAAGTATAGGTATTATAATGGAAAAAGTAAGTATAAACAATGATGTATATATAACAATATCCAAAATAATATCCGAAATAGAAGTTTGCTTAAACTTACTCATTTGTATTAATGTCCTCCTCTCTTACCACAAACTCTCTTCAGTCAATTTTGAAGACAATGTATTTGCCAGTACAAGTAAAACAAAGTTAGCTAAGCTATTTAATAAACCAACAGCAGCACTATAACTGTAGTCTGACATTTCTATACCTCTTCTGAATATATATGTCCCTAAAACATCTGCTACTTCATATGTAATAGGATTGTACATCAGATAAATTTTTTCCGTACTACTGCTAAGCAAACTTCCCATTCTTAATATCAGTAAAAGCATAATAGTTGGTTTAATAGAAGGTAAAGATATGTATAGCATTTTCTGTATTCTTGTAGCTCCATCTAAATAAGCTGATTCGTATAACTCAGGATTAACATTAGTCAATGCTGCAATATATATTATTGCACTAAAGCCCACTCCCTGCCAGATTCCTGAAGCTATAAAAATTGTACGAAACCATTTAACTTCTCCAAGAAAATATATTGGCTCCATACCTAAAGCCTGTGAATGATAAAATAGAATTGACAGTTTTCGGTCAATAAGATTTTACGACATTTGCCATCATTTGTAAATATGGCAGCTCATTTACTGGAAATTAATCTTCATTTCTTAAAGAAAATATGTGAAAA
>DUMC01000161.1 GCA_012840075.1 Clostridiaceae bacterium
ACGGTACAATTAGCTACTTTTTATTCCAGCAAAACAAAAAACAGGTAGAGTCATAAGTGAAAAAAATATGCAATTATACAAGGATGAAAATACACAAAAAAATTGCCAACTTAAACTTGACAGTAACCTTATTGTGTGTACGACTTTCTTCAAGTATAATATCACATAATATTTATTAAACATAATTTTCATTTGTTGTATAGCAAAGGATTTCAAAAAAGAAACCTAAGAGAACATAAATATGGTATAATACATAGTATAATATTTTTGAATATTATTTGAAGGTGAAATGCATAAGTATCAAGAAGCAACTTAAAAAATATATTCTGGCGAAGGGGTATATTTGGTAAAAATCATGAATTACTGTCTAGCACTTGGGTGATAAGTCAGGGGGTGTGGTGAGTCTCCTATATTGTTGAACAAGATTTTAAATGATGAAAGGAAGATGTTTAGGTATGTATACTTTGCTTAAATTGATAATTGTAGATGATGATAAAGTGTTTCTAAACGGCCTTATAAAACATATGAATTGGAAAGAGATGGGTATAGAACTTGTTGCCACTGCAACTGATGGGATTGAAGCATTAAGATTGTGCAAAATATACAAGCCTGAAATAGTCCTTACAGATATAAGTATGCCCAGAATGAACGGGATAGAGCTTGCCACCCAGATAAGAGAATTAATTCCGGACTGCCAAATCGTTTTTATTAGCGTACACTCCGATAAATCTTACTTAAAAATGGCAATTAAGTTACGAGCAATTGATTACATTGACAAACCTGTTGATCCGTTTGAATTAAAAGAAGTATTGACTAATGCTGTCAAGCTTATTAACCAGGATCGAAAAAATAAGTCAAATGGTATTAAGAGTTATAGCCGTACTATTGAAGATATTATCCTGTATTTGCAAAATAATTATAATCAAGAAATAACAATAGAGTTTTTGGCGAGTCAGGTATATCTTACTCCAAACTATCTTTGCAACTTGTTCAAGAAAGAGACTGGGAAAACTATTAACCAGTATATAACGGAAATACGTATTGAAAAATCTAAAGAAATGCTGGCTAATACTTATAAGAACATAGAAGAAATTGCAAATGAAGTGGGTTATAATGATGCAAGGTATTTTTCGAAGCTATTCCGAAAAATTGTAGGGAAAACTCCTTCCGAGTTTAGGAGGCTGTGCTAATGGCGATTTTTAAGCTGCTAAAAACATATGTTTACAAGACAAGCATCAAGGCTAAGCTTATGATATTGACTTTTGCACTTATTATATTTCCTCTCTCGGTTACAAGTATAATTATGTTTAAGAATATGACTGATATGTATAAAGAGTCGGTTTACAAGCTAAGTGATATGTCCCTGGAATATATAAGCCATGTAATTGAATCTAAGCTTCTTACCGCCTTGAATACCGCAAACCTTATAGCAATAGATGACAGTGTGCAGGAGATTCTTTCGAAAAATATTGACGATTATAAAATGGAAGAACAGTTAACGGACATGAAAAACCTTTCTAACTATCTACAAAGTTATACTGCAGATGCAATCGTAGAAAGGGTTAGACTGGGAGTTAGGGATGGATTGATATATTCTAATTTTAGTGAGTATTTTGTTAACCTGGACAAGCTCAAAGAATATGCATGGTTTGACATGATGAGGAATAATAAATACATAAATTCATGTTACTGGATACCTTCCAGTGCTCATGGTGTGGAAAACCTGCCAAATGCAAGAAACGTTATTTCCTGTGTAAAATTTATTCATAGTATAAAAAACTTTGACAGTATTATTGGATTAGTATTTGTGGATATCCCTATAAAAGAGTTAAATTTAGCACTTACCAGGGGAGGCTTAACAAAAGATGCCGTTACATTGGCAATTGATAATAACAATATAGTAATAGCTTCTACTGATAACATATCAAGCTTGGGAGAGGTTAATAACTTGATAGACAGAATCTTGGAATCTGACAAAGAAACCATAAAAATATCAGGAATTGAATATCAAGTTCATTTCAAGGAAATTGATGCCTTTAATTGGAAGATTGTTTCGCTTATGCCGATTGAAATTATTCAAAGAGAACGTAACAAGAATGTGCTTTTTACAATTATACTGGTAGTAACGTTGGCAGGTATGACCTTGCTTATGGGTAATTTTTTATATAAGTCTACGCTAAGGCGCATTAAACAAATCGTTGTGAGCATGAAGGAAGTTCAAAATGGAAATCTTAATACTATTCTGTTGGGAGAAAGCGAAGATGAGATAGGCCAGATAGAACGGAATTATAACTTCATGATAAGGCGCATAAGGGAGTTGATAGATGAAACGCGCATATTGGCAGAGAGAAACAGGGATGCGGAATACAAGTATCACCAGGCACAAATAAACCCCCACTTTCTCTATAATACGATCAATACAATTAGCTGGATGGCAATGGATTATGGAGCAAGCAAGGTATGCCATATGCTTAAACTATTATCTGATTTTTACAAGCTAAATCTTCATTCTTATAAGGATGATATTTTGCTAAGCGACCAGATAAAGCATGTTGAACTATACGTAGAAATTCAAAATATGAAATATGACAATTCTGTGCGCTTGGAAGTCAATATACCCCGGGAACTGTACTCATGCAGGACACCAAACATGCTCCTGCAGCCGTTAGTAGAGAATAGTATTTTACATGGTATTATGGCCCGAGAGGATAAGCAGGGCACGATAAATATTTGTGCAGAGAAAAATGGTAATGATCTTGTTATATCAATAATAGATGATGGGATAGGCATGGATGAAGATACACTTCTTAAGATTAACTCTTGCCAGGACATAGGCGAAAAATACGGGATATATAATATTAATGAACGCATAAAACTTAAATATGGTGCTGAGTATGGGCTTGTTTTCACAAGTATCAAAAGCAAGGGTACCCGAGTCGATGTAAGAATCCCATATGTTGTTTAGTTGTTAAAGAGCTTAATTTTAGACACATTATTGTAGTTCTATCGCATTGTTATTAACAATACTGTATTTTATAATATAAACAAATCATATAGTACATATATTGATTTCCAGTTTATACATTTAACCGAAAAAAGATGAATCTTGGAATAATCACATGCGAGGATGATTGGATGAGTAAAAAAAGAAACCGCGGGGGATTATATTACGTAATTCATAATTGGGACTTGTATATCCTTTTATTACCCGGCATCTTGTTAACCATCCTGTTTAAGTATGTGCCTATATACGGCATAATAATCGCTTTTAAGGATTTCAAGATTTTTGATGGTTTTTGGGGAAGTCCCTGGGTCGGATTAAAGCACTTCAACAGGGTTTTCAGTGATTCTTATTTTTACTTGGTATTGTGGAATTCATTTATTATCAGCGTGTATAAACTGGTATGGATTTTCCCCATGCCGATAATTCTTAGTATTTTATTGAACGAGGTTCGAAATATCTATTTCAAGCGAACAATTCAAACTGTAGTTTATTTGCCGCATTTTCTTTCATGGGCAGTTGTATACGGGATTTTCTATGCGCTCTTGTCCAATGATGGACCGTTTAATGATATATTAGCAATGCTGGGTATGAAACGTATCCCGTTTTTTGTTACTCCGAGGGTATTCCGTGGTGTCTTAGTTGCAACCGATGCGTGGAAATCTGTTGGCTGGGGAACGATTATATATCTAGCAGCATTAACATCTATTGATCCAGAATTATATGATTCGTCAAAAATTGATGGAGCTAATAAATTCCAACAAGTAATCTATATTACCCTACCGGGAATAATGTCTACTGTTATAGTAATGCTTGTGCTCAGGTTAAGTTCATTGTTAAATGCTGGTTTTGAACAAATCTTTATCATGTATAATCCCACAGTTTATAATGTTGCAGATGTTATAGATACTTATGTTTACCGCACGGGTCTGGGAAGGCAGGAATTCAGTTATGCATCCGCGGTTGGGTTGTTCAACTCGGTAGTAAGCTTTATTCTTATAATCCTTAGTAATGCATTGGCCAGGAGATATTCCGGGCGGTCAATATGGTGAAAGGAGAAAGGCAGAATTGAAACCAAGTTTGGGAGAAAGGGTTTTTTCAGTATTTAATAGCATATTGCTGACGCTTATAGGCTTAAGTACACTTCTTCCGTTCATTCATGTAGTGGCAAAATCTTTTAGCTCGGATGTTTATGTAATTTCGGGACAGGTTGGTATTTGGCCCCTTGGTTTTAACATTGAAGCATATAAATTTGCTTTCAAGAATACACCTATCTTAATTGCATTCAAAAATACAGCTTTTGTGACCTTTGTTGGGACGTGCCTGGCCTTAATAATCAGTTCTGCTGCAGCATATTCCCTATCTTTACCGAATCTATATGGCAGGAAACTGCTTATGTATTTCTTTGTATTTACCATGTTTTTTAACGGCGGTCTGATACCGTCATTCCTGTTGATGCGCTCGCTGGGCTTGATGAACAATTTGTGGTCGCTCATTTTACCGCACCTGCTGGTAGTTTATAATATGATTCTCATTAAAAACTATTTTGAAGGATTGCCGGATAGTATCAGGGAATCCGCAATGATAGACGGTGCAAGCAATATTACTATTTATTCCAGGATTATTATGCCCATGTCAAAGCCAATTTTAGCCACGATTGCCGTATTTAGCGCGGTTGGATTTTGGAATTCTTACTTTAACGCCATGCTATATTTGTCTGATCCAAAAAAGATTACATTACAACTGTTCCTGGTAAACTTGGTCAGGCAAGCCGACCTTATGGATAGTATTAACTCTGAAATAATTGTTCCGCCTGATACCGTGAGGGCAGTTTCCGTGGTTATAGGGACTGTTCCTATACTCCTGGTATACCCCCTTATGCAGGAGCATTTTGTAAAAGGTATTACCATGGGTTCGGTTAAAGGATGATAATAAAAGAGTTTACAATTAAAAGAGTTTCTAAGAGCTGTGTTATCAAACTCAAACAGCTTTTTTGGATAAAAATTTAATAAAATAAGATAAGTTAAGGAGGTTTTAGCATGCGTAATTTAAAAAGAATCATGTGCTTATTCTTAGTAGTAGCATTATGTGCAATGATCTTGGTTGCTTGCCAGGGAGGGGTAAGTAAGAAGACCGACGCAGATAATACCGCAGCAACGGGCTCACCGACGAAAGAATCAAAACCTGTATTGAAGTACTTGGGCAGAGATGCAACATTTGACTTGGCCAGCAGTCCCATAATCCCAATCATTGAAGAGTTTACAGGCTACAAGGTTGAATATGAAGCTCTGCCGGCAGGAGAAGAAGGGACAACTAAGCTGATGATGTTAATAAGCTCGGGGACTTCATATGATATCATCAATTCCAACACAAACCATTTCGATAGGTTGCTGGCTGCAAAAGCATTGTTACCAGTGGATGATATGATTAAGAACGCGCCGAACTTATTAAAGTGCGTGCCGCTGGATAGTACAAGCTGGTTGAGGGTAAAGGCAGAAGACGGGAAAGCCTACGGGATACCTCAGCTGCATCCTGTTGACAGACCTGTTAATACGATTGCCGTAAGGCAGGATATACTCAATGAACTAGGCATTAATATGCCGGATACACCGGAAGAGTTTTATGATGCACTGAAAACTATACAGGAAAAGAAGCCTGAAATGATCCCCTATAGCACCGGAACCGACTTTCTCTTCTCCTCCACTCGAGAGCGGGTTCAACGTTTACAAGGATTGGTATGAAGAAGGTGGAAAACTTATTCCCAACCAGTTGCGCTCTGAATACAAGGAATACATTACTTTCATGCGTCAGCTGTATGCAGAAGGTCTTATGGACCAAGAATTTCCGGCTAATGATGCGGCCACCAGGCTGCAAAAGTTTACTTCAGGAAAAGCGGCCATGATCTTTTTTGGATGCTGGGAAGGTCCAGGGTTTTATAGCGCTCTTCAAGAGAACATACCCTCAGCCGAAGTTTCATATGTTCCTTTCCTCAAAGATAAAAACGGAAACAGGGGTGCCATGGCGACAGGTGGCCTTGAAAAAGTCTGTATGATTCCCAAGACAGCTGCTCATCCGGAGGATGCTATTGCCTGGATTGATGCTTTCATGGCAAACTTCAAGGATATTTATATTGGACCTGAAGGAGAACACCACAAGGTAGAGAATGGAAAATATGTTCCCATCATGCCGGCATTTTCGGTTCATGACACCGTTTGGTGGTTCATGCCAGCCGTAGATGAAGCTAATGTATTCGATTGGTGGCAGGCCCGTGTACGCAAAAACGCTGAAGTAGAGCGGGCTTACATGGATACATTTGCTCTCAGACATGAAGGTGTGAATGCAGTTATACCTACCTTTGCAATGTATCCACCAAATGAGGAGTTTATTGAACTTGGTAATATTTTGGGCCAATACTGGAAAGATGAAATGGTTAAGATAGTAACCTGGGCAATTTCCTTGGAGGAATATGATAAGATAGTTGAGAAGTGGAAAGCTGATGGTGGAACCAGATATGTAGAACTTGCAAACCAGATATGGGAGAAATATAAGTAAGAAAAAGTAAGTAAAGAAAATAAGTGGAAAAAAGATGCAAAGAAGTTTAGGGCTGTCTTTTAATGGCAGCCCTTCGAAAAATATTCATGCAATGCAAACAAAATGTACATATGTAAACAGAAAGTTAATCCAACATGTATAATAAGCAAATGTAGGTGATAAAAATACTTGCATAAGTAAAAGCATACAATAAGTTAACAGGAGAGAGACTCGATGGGTAAAAGAGTTTTATGGATGTTAATATCTAGTATGTCAAATTCCGATATCCACCTTGTAATACCTACTATTGCATGGATGGCCAAGGAAGCAAAGGTGGAATTTGAATGTTACCTGGAAGCATCCAGGAATGGAAAGCTATTTGCTGCCAGTGGGAGTACAATATTGGGAGGATATCATTTCGAACAGTTTAATTATCTAAATTCGGTATTTGAAGTAAAATATATCCTTTTCGGAGAGACATCGGTGTTTAGATCGACATTAAACATATTGAGTTCAGAAATCCTTATTGAAACAAGTTCATTACAGGAACTGTATGAAACATTGCTAAAGCAATCTGGTATCGGTAAACCCGGTGGAATATTGATCGCTCCCCCACTCGGAGAGATGTCTATTGCCTCTGTAACCGGCACCCGGGTGCAGTTGGAGTATCTGGAAATAGGACCATATTTATATACCGAGATTTACTTTAGAAGAGCATTGGCCTTCCCTGTATCCCTTTGGGAAGTAGCGGAAAAATATTTTGAACGATACAAGCAATCTAAAAAGTACTATATTTATTTATCGTGTAAGGAAAAGAAAAAAGCTAGTCGTTACTTGGAGGATGCAACCGAGATTGATAGCATGAGTGAAAACGATACCTATTCCACTGTCACGTTACGTATAGCTCGACGCTGGAAACATTTGGCAAAGGGTGTTGCTTTCGGAGATCCAATGGCCATACTTTCTATATTACCAACCCTTTGCCGCGAAGAGAGGATTGCACTTTACGGCGAATTAAAAAAGAAACCTCTTTCACAAATCAAAGTAGCTTGGTATACCGAGAGTTCCTCGGAAATAGCAGCTGAAGTTGCCGGTCTTGCGGAGGAAACCGGAAATCGGGTGATAATCGGGCGGCAAACTGGCGATGGTGATCTCTTTGAATGGTCGAAAAAAGGAATATGCATGAAAATTATTGACCCAAATAGGCCGGCTTTTCCTGTTGTAACGAGGGTTAAACACCCATGGACTAATAGGTATAATGCATACGAGGATGAGGTTGATGACGAGACCCTTTTACAATATGCCAAGAGTGGGAAAATACTTGCAAGCCTTATATGGCATTCGGGTGAAATGGCCCATAACGAGGCCATGCTTAATTTAATAGACCTTGTATCTTTTACAGGGATAAAAATGGGTATAGGAGTTCATGCAGCCCGTTATGAAACCTGCCCTCAGTTGTGGGAGTTAATTAATGTACCAAAAGAAAAAGGCGGAGTAAAAGGCTATATTGAACCTATTATCCATTCCGGCGGTATGGGTGTAATGGCAGAGATTAATTGTCCTGTTAACTTGCTGAAGCAGCATTGTGAAATTGCTCTGGCAAGAATCCGGCAAATAGCGGGAGATGAAGCTGTCCCCAGGGGTTACTATGCCTTTGCCGATACTGACTTGGATACCATGATGACAATAAAATCTGAAATATATGAAGCCATAGAAGAAAGTGGACTTGAATATTTTATATCCTCTGTAAGACCCGGACGAAACAGGATCATATACTTGACAGATAAGATGATAGTCGTCAACCAGTCCTCGAGGACCCACTGCAGTGGATCGCCTTTTGTCAGGATTACAACCATCGAGGATATAAAAGAAAGCGGTTTTCAATCAAGACCTGGCTGGTTCATTGGCACTCTTGATTCTCCGGTTATCTCATTTAACCCGTATATATGGCGTTATGGTTCTCAGTTCATGCAGATAGTGGATTGGATGCTCAACGCAAAAGACGTGGTGAATGTAACACCTCATACCATAGCCAGGTATGCTAGAATTCTAAAACAAGAAGGCTTCTTGGCTTGAGTTGTTGCCGAGCTTGAGCGATGAAAAATAATCAATTTAATTTAAATATAATCAACTTGATTTAAAAAATTATGATTCAACAATTTCTTCCCACATGTGAAATATATGCAAACTTTTATGCAAAATAAGCAAATAATTTTTAATGTTATACTTGTATAATTTTTATTCTTTACTTTAATGGTAAAAATATAAAAAACCTTTGTAATCCTTGAAAGAAGCGGACTACAAAGGTTTTTTTAGTCTTCAAAAACTGTTGCAGAGTCAAATAAATACATATTTTTAAATACATATTTACCCCTTCCAATGTTCTCTAAAAACATTTAATATATCATAATAGACTTATAATATACAACTAAAAATAAAAAAAGTACACTTAACAAATTCTTCACATAAATTAAATGCACCTGCTGGCTGCAGCATTTTGTCCTTTTGAGTATGTATGCTATAATTATAATATGTCTGATAATATTGTGAGTTTGTTGCCTTATGCTTTAAGGAGTATGCTATGCAGCTAGGGTGGATAGATTTTTCAAAAAGAGAAAGAGAAAAAGTACTTGATGTTATAAATCTTCTTACCGAAGAAGGTGCTATTGATGAACTGGGCATAGGTGTTATTAGGGATAGTTTTGCCAACTTGTTCTTTCCCGGCACATCAACTGTCCAGACCCGGGCAAAATACTTTTTAATTGTCTCTTATATTTTAAAGGAAGCTGAAGAAGGCAAATACGGAGATCATCCTGAAGCAATTTTTAGAAGAATAGATGAAGAAGAACGAAAATGTGCTCTTAAGTTGCTTGAAAATGACAGAGATGGTGTTATCGGCGCGAGAGTTCTTCCTGATAAATGGGTGATCAGAACGCCTTCTAATATATATTGGAATGGCATTAAAACGTTGAAAATCTTCACGGATGAAAATTTGTCGATCCAAGAGTATATCAGACTGGTTTGTTCTCTCAGAAAACAAAAGAATGCCATAAATTTGGGCAACCGAAATGATGATGCAGAGAATGAGGGCTCAAGTGATGATAAGGATGCAGCAGAAACTGATAAGTTTTATTTTTGGAATTTGCCGAGTACATACAAAACGAACTGGAGAGAAAACCTACGGATACAGCTTTTGCCTGAAGAAGCAGCTTTTTTAAAGCAGCAGATTATAAAGGAAGTTTCTGACACTTTGTTTGCATTTTTGCTGAAGAACCATATTGATGTAAACAAATACGATACATTTGAGGCACTTTATGAAGACCTGAAATATGAAGTGTCTGAAAGCTTAAGGAAAGATATGCTGATGGCATGTGAATTTAATAACTTTATTCAGATTGCTTTTACTCAGTACAACCTGATTATATCGGCTGGGAAAAATTCGAGAGCATTGGATAAATGGGAGAAAATAAGGGTTAACATTGATAAGTATGCCATGATAGATTTAGACGCGATTTTTTTCCGGCTTAGAATTGTCAACCCTGCTCTGAAAGCTTTTTTAAAAGGCATAAGAACTGCTTCGCTAGAAAAAGACATCGACAGACTAAGACAGTTGATAATAAATAGGGAAAATAATCTGAAAAGCAAAGCCCGTGCAAAGGTAAATCGTGTAGGGGAATTTGACGAAAATGCATGGATTGGACTGGAATACCTGGATTACCGGTTCAGCAACGCTAAGCGAATTATTAACGATATTTATGAAGGAGAGCAGATAACTGATGTTTAGGACAGATAAAGACAGACTTTATTATGGAAACATTCTAATGCCGCCTGACGGATATAAACTGGAAAAAGCAGTAGGCACGACTTATTCACTAGATTTGAAGGCGCTGACTGCAGTGATTATAGCACTGGGCTTGCATGAAGATACAGATTCTATACTTGAAAATGATCCTGTTTACTTGTTAAATGCAATACAAAATACAGCTGATAAAATTATACTGTTTTGTGAGTCAGGTCAGATAAAACTGCCTCAGTCACCCAGTATTTTATATATTTTGTTGGAGAAAATGGTGGTTCCGGTTGCTTTGCCAAAAAAGACTGAGAATGGCAGATATCCTTCATTTCACCCTAAAACATGGCTGTTGCAGTATTGCAACGATAAAAATGAGCGAAAGTACAGGTTTGTTGTGCTAAGTCGTAATCTTACATTTGACAGGAGCTGGGATGTAAGTATTGTACTTGACGGGAATGAACAAAATAAAAATTCTGAAAAGACACAGCCGATAAAGGATTTTTTAGAGTTTTTGATAAAACAGATAAGCGGCGATTTTTTATGGGATAATAACAAAAAGAATCTTATTGACAAACTGTGCAGTGAGCTAGAAAATGTCTATTTTGAAATAAATATGAAAGAGTTTTATGACTTAAAAATAATGCCTATCGGAATAGGCAAAAAACAGTATGATATAATTAATGATGAGCTGTTTTATGATACCTTTCATGAACTGGTGATAATGTCACCTTTTATATCTGCTGATGTAATAGAAAGCTTTAATAAGGACAATAGAGGATTGACGGGATGTCAACGCACTTTAATAACAAGAAAAACCGAAATCAGAAAATTGAAAAAAGAGCAGGTAGCCAATTTTAATATATATACATTGAAAGATATAATAATTGATGGCGAGAATGCTTTATCGGATGAAGATGTTGAAAAGCAAAAGCAGGATATCCATGCAAAAATTTTTTTGAAGAGAAAGTATGCTAACACAGATCTGTACATCGGGTCAATGAATGCCACATATTCTGCAGTTTATGAAAATGTGGAGATGATGATAAAATTATCAGCCAAAAACAGGTATCTGAATGGTTCCATATTTTTAAAAGAAATATTCTGTGGAGATACCGATTCACCTGAAAACCCCTTTGAAAAAACAGAAATAAGCGAAGAAGAAATAAGTTCAGAAGGAGAGCAAAAAGACCTGAAAGAACAAGCGGTTAAACAAATATGTAGGATGAAAAAACATGCAAAGGTTATAAGTAATTATAACAGATATAATTTGATTATAAATTTTGAAGATGTATTAAACCTGCCGGTTGAGATTATCATATCACCACTCAGAAGCAGAAAGGAAGCTCCTCTTTCCTTGGAAATCAGGATTTCTGATTTGGATATACTGCAGCTTTCAGAATTCTATTCTATAAAAGTATCAGATCAGAAGGGAAAAATTGAACGTATTATTATGATTCCAACTGAAGGGATTCCTGATAACCGTGAAAGTGCAATAGTAAATAGTATAATAAAAGACAGAAAATCTTTTTTGGAATATATTGCATTTGTGCTTGGTGATGATTATATCCTTTCGTTTATGCAAAAAAAGATGGTAAATGAAAGCGGCTTCTTCCGAAGAAGTGAGGATATCGGTCCTGCAATATATGAGAAAATGCTGAGGACTTCCTTAAATGATCCAGAACGGTTTAACAATATTGAATATGTAATGAAACATATTACAAATGATGAAATTATACCCGATGAATTTCGCAAAATGTATGAAGTGTTTAAAAAATCATTAAGAATTGATAATTGACAATTTGATAATTGATATTTTTATAATTGCTAATTAATAGCTGATATTTTTATAATTGCTAATTGGAACGGGAATGATTTTTATGGATATTGTAGATTTAAGAAAGATAGAAGAAAGTACAGTTGAGATACTAAAAGATTTCCAGAAAGAAACTGTTAACCGCATTGAATATTTGTTTCGCAGCGGTCAGAAACGTGTGCTGGTAGCTGATGAGGTTGGCTTGGGCAAAACTCTGATAGCCAGAGGTGCTATCATAAAAACTGCAATAATGAAGTTTGAGCATGGGACCGAATTATTCAAGGTTGTATATGTATGTTCCAATCAGAATATCGCCAGCCAGAATATCAGAAAGCTTAAAGTGTATTCAGGCGCAAGCATTGGCAATATATCCGAGACCAGGCTGTCTATGCAACATCTGAATATAGTAGAGCAAGAATTAGATGAAACCGTACGTAAAGGATATATTCAGCTTATACCGCTCACCCCTGATACTTCTTTCAGAATGACAAGCGGCGGAGGAAGTGTCAGGGAAAGGGCTTTAATGTATTCAATACTGATCAGGATCGATTTTATTAGAAAATACAGCAATGAACTGGAGAAGCTGCTTATACACGGGGCATTCAAGGTATGGAATTGGCATAAGAATCATTACATGGATAGAGTCAGCAAATGTGAAATAAAATCAGGAGGAAAATATCCTTCTGAAATATTGCGAAGGATACTAAATTATTTTTCAGAAGAAAAAGAACTTAAGAACGTGCTTATATCCCATTTGATCAGTATCAGGGAGAATACTGCAAAGAAATATTCTGATGGATTTGTAATTAATAAACTCAGAGTCATGTTTGCAAGGATTAGTATTTCGATGTTGAACCCTGATCTGGTAATAATGGATGAATTCCAAAGATTTAAATATTTAATTTCAGCGGATGAGGAAAGCGAAACTGGCATATTGGCAAGGCGGTTTCTGAACAATGACAACACTTATGTATTGCTTTTGTCTGCAACTCCATACAAACTTTATTCCACTTTGGATGAAATAAATGAAACACTGATTGATGAGCATTACAATGAGTTCTTCGAAGTTATAAAATTCTTGTTTAATTATGAAAAGAAATTTTTTGAGTTCAGGGGAATTTGGTCAAATTATTCAATAATGCTTCGCGAATTAAAAGAAGGGAATACAGCTGTTATTAATGTGAAAAATCAAGCAGAAGATGCAATATATCAGGGTGTTTGCAGAACTGAGAGGATTTTAGAAGCAGATTCAGCTGACTATACGGATGATTCATCAGTGAAAGAGAGTCTGAAAATCAGTGAATATGACATTATGTCTTACCTGGAAGCAGGAAAGCTTTTAAAGAATATCGGAGCGAATTTCACACTACCTGTTGATTATGTAAAGAGTTGTCCTTATCTGCTCTCCTTCATGAAAAATTATAAATTGAAAGAAAAAATTGAGAAATATTTTTCAAATCATCCTGAAGAAATAACACTTGCAAGAAGTAAGCTGCTTTGGCTAAATGAGTCACTTATAGACAAGTATGAAGAATTCTCAAAAGCAAATGCAAGGTTGGAGTGTCTGTTGAATCATTCATTTTACAATAAATCAGAATTATATCTCTGGATACCGCCCTCAAGACCTTATTATGAATTTCAGGGAGTATACAGAGACAGCGAAGGTTTTTCAAAGATACTCGTTTTTTCATCATGGGAAATGGTACCGCGCATGATAGCCACTCTCGTTTCTTATGAAGCGGAGCGAAGAACCATTGGGCGGCTTTCCAGGCAGTCAAAATACGTAGATAGAAAGAATGCACATTATTTCGCTGATGCATCGAAAAGATTTCCTGTTCCAAGACTTCGTTTTAATGTGCATAATGGAGAGGCCAGAGGCATGAATCTTTTCAGTCTTCTTTATCCTTCAAGGTTTCTTGCTGATTTGTACAATCCTATTCAATGCATGAATAAAGGAATGACGCTAAAAGACATTGAAAAAAAGCTAAAAAATGATATTGAATTAGCACTAGGATCATTGGTGAAGTACCAGGGAACGTCCGGCCGTAAAGATGACAGATGGTATTACCTAGCTCCTATGCTTTTGGATGGGTCTGAATTTGTTAGTGAATGGCTAAAAGCCCTTAAAAATGAATTTGACAGGGATCTGGATGATAGCGATAATGATAGCGATGATAAAGGAAACAGTGGCAAAATGCTTCATTTGAAACAACTTGAGGAGATGTATAAAGACAGGGAAAACCTCTTGTTAGGCGAAAAACCTTATGATTTAATACCTACGTTAATAAACATGGCAATAGCATCTCCGGCAGTCTGCATTTACCGGGCAAGTGGTGGAAATGTGCCGATGGCAACAACTCTGGCTAATATATTCTTGAAACGATTTAACACGACTGAGGCAACAGCAATAGTTGATCTTGCATATGGCCGGTATAAGGACGATTTGTCTCATTGGAAAAATGTTCTCAGATATTGCAAAGATGGCAATTTTCAGGCAATGATAGATGAATATTATCATTTGATTTCTGAATCAGTAGGTTTTGCGGATAAAACAGACAAAGACAGAGTTATTTTTGAAACAATGGCTGACGCTCTTCAAATACACAGTGTTTCTTATAATGTGGATACATATAAAAGCTTTAAGGCAAGGATAAATGGAAAGAAGAAAAAGAATATAAGACTCAGGTCGCATTTTGCTGTAGGGTTTACTCAAGGTGAGGGAGAGGATGAAAAAAGGCTTTACCGTAAAGAAAGCATAAGAAATGCTTTTAATTCACCATTGCGACCGTTTGTTCTTGCCACTACATCAATCGGACAAGAAGGACTGGATTTCCATAACTATTGCAGAAAAATCATGCACTGGAATCTTCCGGCTAATCCTGTTGACATAGAACAGCGTGAAGGGAGGATCAACAGGTTTAAATGTCTTGCAATAAGGCAGAGTATAGCTGAAGAATACGGAAAAATAAATTTTAAAAAAGATGTATGGAAAGAAATGTTTGGCGAGGCGGCAAGACATGCGAAAAAAGAAGGGAAGTCAGACCTGGTTCCTTTTTGGTGCCTTGGAGGTGATTATAAATACAAAATTGAAAGAATAGTGCCCATGTATCCCATGAGCATGGATGTGTTAAAATATGAAAGGCTGATAAAAATACTTTCTTTATACAGGATTACGCTAGGACAAGCAAGGCAAGAAGAATTGCTGGAATATCTTTTTAATACATTTGACGATTGCAGCAGGCTGAGAGAGTTATTCATGGATTTAAGTCCATACAGTAGACGGGTAAAAGCAAACAACGTTGCAAAAAGGTAGTGTGCTTTAGAATATTCCATTCAAAACACTTAAATTCCGTATCTTGCTTTCAAATGATTCTCTTGCTAATACCGGGGAAAAGCGTAAGGATAGTATGGTGGTATCCTTAGTAAAATATTAATTGAGCGCATTATCAAAAAGCATAAATATCAAAAATGCACCCCATGAATTATTTTTATAATTTTTTACAAAAAGCATGCCGTAAATCAAAATAAATACAGCAAACTCTTCCATAAAAGTATAAAAATCAGATCCCACAATCCCATGAATTAGTAAACAAAAAATTCCACAAGATATCGCGCCCCAGTTTATCCGCATATTTTTGAATTGGTAGTGCTGATTTATCTTATCATTAATTACTACATAGATTAATTACTACATAATTGAATCCTTCAAAAAATCCCCAAACAACTACAATAATGAATATACCAATTATCTTGTACGGGAAACCGGTTTCAAACCATTCTTTTGCTATCGTTACTATTTGTTATGGCAAGTAACTTGAAAACGAACTTGTTGACAGACCAAAAATAATATAAAGAATAAGTGTTGATATTGATAACAAAATAGTTTTTAATAGATTTGTTTTTGTGAGCCCAAATTTAATAAATCTTTCTTTTCTATATAATGCAATAATTGTAATTCCCAAACCAGCCACTCTCCATTGAAAAAAGCAATAAAGAGAGTACGTAACAAAAAAGGCACATTTGTATTTTTGCTAAAAGATATAATTTGAGAGTTAAAAATTATATAAATAATAATACTATAAGAGTAATGGATATAATAATATTTAAATCTATATTTGCATTTTTTAGTCCAATTGATGATTTAGATATCATACAATTCCACTTTTATATTGCATGTATTGTACCTGCAGGTAGCGCCGGAAGTTTAATAGTCTTTTGTCTTTTGACTCTTCTCCTAATACTTCCATTATTGTATCATATTAGCAATATTAGTAAAATAAAAGAATGAAGTCATGATCATAAAGGGACGCTCTAGGTACAGGAAAGCGTTATAAATACAAAAAACTAGAGAATGTAAGAATCATATTGCAATATAATCATGAATGATTAAAATGACATAGAGTTCTTTCCCTAAAAACCTTCAATGCCGCAGAACATTGAAGCCACACCCGGTGATAGTCAAGTGACGTTAAGCTTGAATACTCCGCAAAGCAATGAAGTAATGTTATAATCCGTTATGAAGTATAAAAAGATGACAATGATCACTGGATGGATGTAGGATAAATACTTCATATACCTTCACCGGCTTAGCTAATGGAGTAGAATACACCTTCTATGTGAGAGTGGTAAACAGAATAGTAGAAGGAGAATGAATCTTGATGAAGGCTACGCCGGTAGCTATACTATAGATCACCTATACGGTAACGATAGTGGTCATATAAACAAAGAAGTAAAAGTATTATCCATAAGGGAATGGGTATGTGAGAAATGCAATACAATTCATCAGAGGGATGAAAATTCTGCGAAAAGTATATTAAAACAAGGATTAAGGGAGTTAAAATATAACAACATAAATACAGAATAAATACAGATGACTAGGGTAGGAACTATCTGAAGTAAGACGCCTGTGGAGTGAGTCCATAACGAGGACGAAGAAGCAGGAAAATCTGTTGGTGACAACAGAAGCACATGACTCTAGTCATGTGAGGTTCACAGCCTTCAATATGGGGTACTTGTTATCTAAAGATAGCTTTCCAATCGACAGGGTATAGAATCAGTAACTGACTTAGTACTTTATCCCAATTCTTATACCTCTGAGTCCACTTTTTCATCACATTCATAGAGGCTAAATATAGCATTTTTTCTAACCAGCTACCTGATGAAAACATAGTCTTTGTTTTCGTAGCTTTCCTATACTGACGAGGCTGAGTTTCTAAGATGTTGCTAGTATAGATTATTTTCGTATTTCTTCCGGAAACTTGAAAAATGGAGTTATTACATCCCAGTTTCTTTCCCAGCTTCGAATAGCGTAAGGATAGCTTTTCTCCCACTTTGCTTTTACTTTACAAAATTTTTCTAGTGTTATTTCCTCGTTAACAGCATGGTATACTTCTTTAAATCTTTACTAAATGCTTTTATGTCCTTGACTGTTTGCAGCGATGGGTATAGCAACAACCTTATGGATAAAGTTAAAAAGTTGCTTGTATTCAAATATCATGTTGAGAATTTGCTGAATTAGACTGGGAAAGATAAATGTATTGCTGTTAAACCCTTCCGCTCTTACCGGCGGGGAAACCACGCTGGAAAGGCGGAAGAGTTGTTGCTTTATTTTGAAGACGTACCGGCAAGCCAATTCTTGATGCGGTGATACATTTCGATTGGCTGTTTTACACCCTCGGACAGTTCCTCCATAGGGCACCGGCCGTCCCGCTTCCGATTGGCAATAAACGGCACCAGGTGGTCATACTCGACGTATATATTATACTCCTCGAGTATTCTTTTCGCGTCAATGCTCATCACTTCGGCATATACCGATGTGATGCCGCATAGCACGACGAGAAAGGCTGCCGCCCTTCCGATTACCTTGTCAGCCAAAACAGCATTGCTGAAATTCCGGCTTTTATTCTCGTAATAGTGAATCAGAGGTCTCACACCACTCTCAAAGGATGTCATTATTACTGAATCTTCATGAACCACTACACACGAATAATTATGAAGGGTCAATTCGTTTTTGGCAAGGTCAATTGCTCTCAAGCTGCATTCTCCTTTCCACAAGGTAAACCACGGCAGGAATGAAAATGATTTGTATAATCAATCCTGGTATTCCAGCTGTAACAGCTCCAAAGACGCTGATTGACGGTGGAATGTTTATTTTCAGCACATGTACCGCTGTCAGAATGGCGGCACCGTATAAAAGGCGGCCGAAAATCATGCTGATAATTAAAGAAACATAAATATTCAGCTTAAGCTTTCTGAAGAGAAAACCTGCGGCAAGCCCGTAACCGCCCAGTTCAATAACCATAAAATACAGCATCGGGGGCATAGGCATCGATGTTATCAAGAAGCTGAGCAATGGCGAAATTATTCCGGTTATAACACCGATTGTCGGACCTGCGAAAAAACCTGCAAGCATGACGGGAATATGCATCGGTAAAAATATTCTCCCGGCGGCAGGACCGCCGATTAAATGAAATACCTGCGGGAATAAAACAGCAAGAGCTAAAAATAATCCACCTAATGCTATTTTTCTTATTGTTAACTTTTGACGCATATCAACACCCCTTACAAATAATAACAAATAATAAAAATAAAAAAAGCCTGCTCAAAGCGGAAATACAAGCTTTCGCAGCCTTTATATCTGCCTTCGTGGCAAATATATGATTTTTTTTAAAACACTGATTTAAACGTTGATTTAAATGCTGGCCTTCGTGGCCTTAAACTAATATTAGCATATTTTACGGATCAGCGCAATAAAAAAGTCGGTGCGAAGTTTGTTGTATCTCTCGTAAAGCCTGCTTTCCGTGAGTTATTTTTCCCTATAAGCACCTATTAAGCACCTATCTTTCTTTACTGCCTTTTAGAAAGTCACTGCTTGTGGAAAAAAACCAAATTTCCTGGATGCATAAAGCATTCTGTATTAAAGGTGGCTGGGAGCTTAGCTATAAAGAAAGATACACTAAGTTGAGAAAGAGTTAATGAAAATTGCAATGCCTGGCTGCAAGTATGAGTTGATGAAAGAAAAGGACTCGATTTTAATGCAATTGCAAGATGGTTCAAAAACTGCATGATGCAGGAAAAAATGCAGATTTAATTAATGTTTGATTCCATCTTTATATTTCTTCACTATATGAGGCTTTTCCACCTGAAGAAGTTATTCAAATTGCAAAACGTCTGGAGATTCATTACACCCTTAATCACGGAAGTTGGTTGAATATTGCAGAGAAAGAATGATCTTCAAAGAATGATCTTCTCTGGCTCGTTAATGCTTGGGAAAAAGGAGAATTGATAACATACGTATCCTTAACGCCTAATTCAGTGAGCACTGCACTACTTCACCGGGCGGCAAGTGCTGTGAGATAGAAGATGTCAGGATAAAATAAGGGGTCTTTTTATATTGATGTAATAAAAATTGGTTGATATTTTCCTGCAAACGGCGATTTTAGAAAAAGAGGTCAACAACCGATTGACATGTTCCTGCAAACAGATGCTGTAAAAAATAGCGTGAAGACATTAATTCCAACCACTCGATCCACGTGGAGACGGTTGTTCTTTTGTCTCACAAAAATTCCAGATGTTTTTATCTGTGTAAAATAAATTATAATAGATTATACAATCGGTAGACAGAGGGAGGATATTTTATGAACAATATAATAAAAGCACTGCAAGACAAAGATGAAAAAAAAGCATATGCTCTGTTTAAGGAAATTGGAGCAAGATCAGCTGCATCAGATGAATACTATTCCTGTTTTGATGATTTTTTGGGGCTCTTGAATGCTAAGAATTCATATGTAAGAACAAGGGGATTTGTTTTATGCTGTGCTCAGGCGAGATGGGATGAAAGCGGGAAACTACAAAACGCACTTCCAGTTATGTTTGTCTTGCTGCATGATGATAAACCAATAGTGGTCAGGCAGTGCCTTGCGGCTTTGCATGAAGTTGTTTTATACAGGACAGAATTGAGCGAAGCAATAAAGGCTGAGTTAGAAACAATTGATTTATCAAAGTATAAGGATAGCATGTCTCCGTTGATTAAGAAAGATATAGATGAACTTTTAAAATTGATAGATGGGTAATTCTGGCTAATTCAGTAAAGGCTAATATGCATACATGGAAATATATCGAGGGTATATTTTGGGGTAAAATTTTAGTCCGAAAATTGGTAAGGTTGAATTGACAGAATAGACAACGCACAGGTTGGGAGCTTCCCCAAAATTGTTTAGGAAAGCCCCTTTTAGAAGTCACTTTTCAATAATAGGAACATAGATGTCAACTTCTGCGAATGGGAGCATGGTTCTTGAACGTTGATAATGCTCAAAAACGAATGAGCGGTCATTATATTTAAATTCTGACGCTGGTAACCATGTACCGAAGATATACCAGTACAATGCAGATATTCCAGACAGGTCAAATTCGTTTCTGGTGGGACTTTTGTATGTAAATACTGCTCAAGTGTTTGTATTGGCTTGCCTGTTTTGCGGAAATCAGTTGGATTTTTTCCGAACTCCCTCTTAAAAGCTCTTGAAAAGCTTTCCGGAGAATCAAATTGATATTCGAGTGCAACATCTATTATTTTACATTTTTAGCCAAAAGATCAAGGCAAGCGCAGTTCAAGCGGCGGCGACGGATATAGTCCTTAACACTATGACCGGTAAAGGCATAAAATAATCTGTAATAATTAGCGATGGACATATATGCCTTCGAAGCAATCGTTTCCAAAGACAACTCGGATTTTAAATTTTCTTCGATATAATCAATTGAGTTTTGAATGCGTTCATAATAATTCATCTCTATCCTCCTTTCCGACAAGGATACTTTATCACAAATAAAAGAAAATTACCTGACTTTTTTTATCAAAAATAAAAAGTGGACAGGCTTGCGTTTTGGGACTTTACAAATATAAGTTCAGTAACATATATGATGCTTTTTGAATGGAGAGAAGGTGTATATTAAAATGGTGCAGATTTTGTAAGTTATGAAAATCATTCTAAACTTTCGGAGTAAATTAAAAATGCGTAATTCTCTTGCTGATAAAGTAGTAAAAGATCACAATATTATCATATTTGAACAATTTTTCTTTTTTGAGAAACATTTTGCGGTAAAATGTGGTAAATATGTTGTAAAAATGCAAAAACAAATGTTGAGAAACTGGTAAAACGTGAAGGCGTAGCTACGTTTATTGATTACTATGAGAGAATCAATCGATAATTGGAACCAAATAGAAGGGAGAATAAATTGTGACTATAGAAACAGACAGATTGATTTTACGAGAAATGACTGAGAATGATTTTAATGCATTGTATGATGTTCTTGCAGATTCGGATATTATGAAGCACTATCCATATACCTTTGACGAGGATAGAGTCAGAGGATGGATAAGAAAAAATATTGAAAGATATAAGATTTTTGGCTTTGGTTTATGGGCAGTGGTTTTGAAAGAAACCGGTGAAGTGATAGGGGATTGTGGTCTTACAATACAAATTATTAATGGACAGATAAAGCCGGAAATAGGATATCATATTCGTAAAGATTGTCAAAGACAAGGATATGCCAGTGAAGCTGCAAGAGCAGTAAGGGACTGGACTTTTTTGAATACACCTTTTAATATTATTTACTCCTATATGAAGTATGCGAATGTTCCATCATAATTTGAACAGGGAGAGATGATGAATGAATACACCAGGAGAGGTTGATTTCAAAAGAATTGTAAATGATGAGGAACTTTTACATTACTATTTAAAAAAGGAGTTGAAGTATAGCTTATACTATGTAAAATTAAAATATCGAACTCTCGATGTATATGGATGAGAAAAGTAGAGTATTTCATAGAGATTAAGAATTTAACTTTAAAGGGGTATTGTTATGGCACTTGCGGATTATATTGAAAATAAGCCTGTTTTACGGACCGAACGCTTAACACTTCGACAGTTGCTTCCATCTGATATTCCAGCACTAAAAGAATGGATGTCGGATAAAAGAATGTATACCTATTGGGGCAAGCCAGCAGGAAAGAAGGATAAAAATCCGGAATTACTGTTTGAAAAGGTTAAGAAAAAAACAAAGAGTTTTCATTGGGGTATAGTATTACATGAAGATGATAAGGTTATCGGTGAAGCATGGGTGAGTTTTGTTGGACGAAAAGGATTTGAGAAGTTTATACATGATTTACCAAAGTGGTAATATGAGCTTACGAAAGAGGAATACGATAAGGTTCTTATAAATATAGTTATGCTACTTGGTTCGGTGCCGACTGTTCCTAATGTATTGCGGGGAATCAGTGAGCCGGACAAAATAAACTATTGCGGTGGTTTTGATAAAATGAGCTGGATTCTCGAAGAAATTGGGAAAGAGTATGATAATAAAAATTGGCTTAAAGCATCTGAGCGTTTTGAAGAAGGAGCTGTAGCCATTTCTGAGATCAAAGATGTTATCGTGGCTTATCTTATGGGGGAACATGACAAGGCTGTAGAACTACCTAAGTTGTTTTCCAATGTAATGGAGATATTATCAGATGGATTTCGTCTACTGGACTTATAATAGAACAACCGTCTATCATGATGATTGATATATTCCCATGAATGCCGAATTTTAGGGATAAAAAATATCCATAGACATGTTACTACGAACAGATGTTATAAAATTAATACCCCGCAGACATTAATTCCATCACCTCAGCCCATTTAGAGTGCGTGACATTGGCGTCAAAGGTTGAGAAATAAAGAAGTAAAAGCTTGTAAGTAAGGGGTTTTCAGAAAATGATAAGTTCTCTTGGCTGCTATTGCTGAGGAGATAATGTCACAAAACCTTATTTTTTATTGTTTGCAAAAACATGTTAACTGACCTGAAAGTGATAGGGTTGTGGAGACAGGATGGATGTCCCTTAATTTAAGAAATCTTCCGCATAGCAATGCTTCTCGGTACGGGAAATAGCTTGCTCATTGTTTTTCCTTGCAGGGGTGAAATACCATAGTTAAAAGTGTGATATAAAAAGAACGCTTCGTATCAGTATTGCAGAGGTATTGCAGATGCGGAGCGTTTTCTTTAATCAGAACTTGTTTGTACTATGTCAATTTGTCCGGGAGTAATTTGGTAAGTTGTTCCTGTTTTTTCATAGGTAGAATAGGTTATCGCAATAATATCACCTGTTTTCAAGGCACGATTCCCTGATTCGTTACTGACATAATCATAATTGATAGTAACAATATCACCCTTTGCAAAATTCTGATCTTCCCCAGTAATTCTTACATCGTATCTCCCATCGTCCTTAATTGCAACTACCTCTCCAAGCACTCCATAAACCGGTGTGTTCGTATTGGATTTAGGAAATAAACTAATAGTAATTTTGATAGCCCCCAATAAAACTAAACATAAACATGCTACAGCGGCAACATAACGAAACCACACTAACTTAACTAACGACGGCTTATACTCAACCGCCCCAGATACAAGGTCATCATCGATATAACCCATTGCAATAGCCAACTTCGGTGTTTTCATACTTCTATACCTTCTTTCTTCAAATACTCTCTCAATTTGTTACGGGAGCGATATAGCATATTCTTGACTTTGCTTTCAGTAAAGGAATATCGCGATGCAATATCGCTGATCGAATCAAAGAAATAGTATCTACGGATAAACACATTCCGAGCATCTTCTTTTTCTTGCCGCAGGAAATTACTGATTAGCTTGCCGAGTTCTTCATATTCACAATTGGGAACAGTACGGGTGTACGACAATATTTCTTCCAGTTCTGAAAATGATGCCGTTATATTTTGTGTGTGCTTCAATGCACGGTTAAAGTCTAGTTTCTTCATAGACAGGTTTCGGACTATCTTACAAATAAAAGCCATGAAGTTATTTGGCCGTGTCGGCGGAATCTTATTCCACACGCTCAAATATGTATCATTCACACATTCCTCTGAATCTTCGTTATTGCCCAAAATATTGTTTGCCAAGTTATAACATAGTTTTCCGTATTTTACATCAGTTTCTTTGATTGCCTGTTCGTCACGCGCAAAGTACAGCTCGATAATCATTAAGTCATCCATGCGTCTACCCCCACCTCTTTTGAATCTCAAGAGCCTTTCACCCATTAAGTACGGTTTTTCCACCGTTGGTCGCAACTTTTTTGATTTAACATTATTTCCAATGTAAATCTGCAATTTGATAGTATAATAATAACATATATTTATATATTTATGGAAAAATATGCATTTTCAATTCATTTGATATGACTTCTCAAGTCATAATAGCTTCAAAAACAGACAAGGGAGTTTGTTATTAGTCAGTTCTTATATGGATGTGTGTATTGTTACTTAATGGCATATTTTATGCCACAAGTGTCAACAAAGTCAACGATGGAATCTTTAAGCAACTTTACCTAATTAATTGATTTTATTACCAGTAGAATACAATATTTCAATAAATGTTATTAAAGAAATTTTAGGAGTAATTGTAAATTATATGATATTAGATGTATAATTATGGTGTATTTTGTAATAAAGACAATTTGATTATTTGTATTGTGACATTATACAATTATTTTCTATTTGCAAAAAATATAGATTAACCAATCGCCTTAGTATTAGAGTGTTAACTTAGGATAAATGAAACACAAGTTAAAGGTGCTATGTACTTGAGCTGAGCATAAGTGATATAGAAGAATGCGGATAAATCTATAGATAAAGGGTCGAAAGGATTAAACTCAACTAAAGCTGAGGGGTGATTCTAATGAATAAGGTAAAAATAACTGTTTTGAAGAAATGCTTTTATGAAGAATTGGCTGATACATATCTTACTGAAGGCAGAGCGGTTGGACCGTGTCCGCTGGTTGAAGAGGGGCAAACCTTTATTTATGAAGGCAGCGCAACCATGCCGGAAGGTTTTTGCCCCTGGGCCTGGACTGATATTTATAGAGGTGTTGCTGCACTTTCAGCAGGAGCTACCAATACTCCCTGGAACAAAAAGGATGGGCAAGAGATCTTTTGCTGTTCAGACGGGGTTCGTCCTGTTGTGTTTTTACTTGAGAGGTTGAATGAATCATGTGACCATGATTAATGCGTGTGATAGTTCTTTACGTTATTGAGGGAGAATTAGTATGAAATACACTTTTGGGAAATATGTACCATACAACGAGCTTAAATGCACAGTTTAAGCTATAATAGGAAGTTGCTGAATGAATGCTTATATCCATCGTGAGCAAATAGTATAATCTGTATTGAATATAAGATCAAGTTTGGGTGGGGAAAGATGTGGAGAATTCAACTTGTAGAAATAGATTGATAGTCATTTTAGAAGCTTTTATTCTGATGATCGCATTTCAGGGAATTACAGAATTAGCTGAGTGGTTTATTTCACCTTTTTTCCCAGATACACGATTTAATGAAAAGATGATTAATATGTCGATGATGATCTTTTTGATAATCATTTTAACTTGTTATGCGAAAATAAAAAAGCAGACATTATCCTTGTTCCCTAAAAAATTTTCCAAACGGTATATAATTGTAACCTGCGTTACAATCGTACTTTTTATTATAGCTCCGTCCAATTATGTTCAAGGATTCATTTCGGTTATGAATATTATTTATGGCAGTATAGTAACGCCAGTATATGAAGAATTGTTTTTTAGGGGATATATTTGGAATAGGTTTAGCAAGGTAATGACAAGTAAACTACATATCTTTGTCTGGAATATAGCTCTGTTTACAATATGGCATCTTTTTTATATTATTCCAGGTATAATATCAGAAAATTGGGATGTATTACAATTACTGAAACTTGCAGCAGGAATAGGTTATGGAACAGTACTAGGACTTATCAGATTGAGAACTGAGAACTGTTGGGCAACAATATTAGCGCACGGAATTATGAATTTTTTTATGATTTAATATATTATACATGGACACGGTGGAAAAGCTTCATCATAGGTGGATTATGATACTCAAAGAAAGAGGAGAAAAGGTTGGAACTTGTGGTTTTCACTGTTGGAATAGGGAAACCGGCGAGATTGAGATGAGCTACGATTTACAACCAACCTATTGGAGAAAATGTCAAGTAGTACATATTCTATAATATTCATAAAAATTATTATCAATAATTACAATTGAGATTAAAATAGCAAGCTTATATGTTTAATTTTCTGTCATCAGATGGATTTAAAAATTGAACTTGCTGATTATCAAAAAGACATGCTTTCACCGGTTGAAGAACTAGCGTCTGTATTCCCGTGACTTTAGTCATGAGTAAAGACGCTATAACATGTGTGATTATAATATGTTACAATTTTACATATAAATGCTTGATTTTTACTAATGTATAAGTTATAATGGTAATAAATGGTACAAATATAATGTACCATTTATTATAAAGGCATAAAAAGGTATAAATGCAGGATTATTATATAAGCAATACCTGAAGTTAAAAAGGAAATTTTGGGATTGTTGTTTATGGAATTCATCGTATTTTGTAGCAATAGTTGATGAAAATAAAGAAGAACAAATAAGAGATTATTAGGAATTCACAAAAGAAAAAGCAAGTGAATTTATCTGTGTTAAAAGTATACAAATATCGTCTATATCCTGATGAAGAACAAAAAATACAGCTATCTAAGACATTTGGTTGTGTCAGGCTTGCATATAATTACTATCTTGCCAAGCAGACGGAATTGTATAAACAGAACAAAAATACCTGTCTAAGATAGATTGTAGTAACCATTGTAATCAGGTAAGATAGATTGTAGTAATCATTGTAATCAGGAAAAAAACGAATTTGTATAGCTAAAAGAAGCAGATAAATTTGCCTTAACCAATAGAGTATATAACAATATGAAAGGGAAAGAGGTTTTGACATGAATAAAAGAAATACAATTATACCTGCTGTATTAGTTGTTGCTTTTATTGCTATCATATTTGTATTGGTAAAAGTGATAAAAAAGGATGATAGAAAAGAAAAGATAGAAAGAAATTACGGGATTTCCCACATTGAAACAAAGATAACTTCAAATGGAATTGAAGAAACTAAGCCGGAAGATGCTGTTCCGCAGAAGGAGCAATTAATTCAGAATCTTAAGGATAAGGGATACGATATTGAATACTATGATACCGTTTTTGATAGTGATATTTCCTGTTATAGGATTTATGCCACGAAAAATAATGAATTTATTGATATCTGCTATGATTTAACAGAGGAAAATGCGGAAACGGCTTTTTATGAATATGAAAATAAATATGATAAGTATTACCTTATGGCAATGAACGGAACCTTTGTTTATTGTATCAGTGATAAAAAAGTTTTTAAGGATGCAGGATTTAAAAGCCTTGCTAATAATGGAATACAATACATTAATCATTAGAGAAATGATTAATTTTTAGTAAGTATATTGATTTGCAAAACAAAGGGATTGGCAAAAAGTTAGAGTATGAATTCCCTAATACTAAGATATGGAGAACAGAAACTTCGATTTTTTCTCACAGAAATCATAACTTCGAAAATATTCGAAGAAATTGGATTGACTGCCAGCTTAATCTCCGGTTTTTAGAAAGCATTAACATACCATATCGACTTTATAGACAGAGAAGCTGCTGTTTTTGGCTGAAAAAAAGCGAGCCTGTCATCCGCAAGAGTAAAATTGTAGAAAACAGATGGGTCAATGCTGAAAAGGCAAAGGAGTTGCTGTATTCTGAAGATGGTAAAATCATTAACGAAGCGGAAAAGATGATATTCTTATGAAAAGTCGTATCATTACAGATATATCGAATTTTATTTTCATTTCTGACACGCCGCGCAAGGTTGACGCTATATTTTTGCCTGGTGGTTCTCATCCGGAACAACCGGAATATGCCGCCAAGCTCTATCATGAAGGATATGCTCCATTGATTATCCCTTCCGGCGGAGTCAGCGTCAAACGGGACAAGTGGCCCGGTGTTCGTTCTAAAGCAGATGTATATAACGGAAATTATCAATCAGACTGCGAATTTTTTACCGATGTGCTTATGAAAAATGGTGTTCCGCAGGTTGCAATTATTGGTGAAGACAAGTCCGGACATACACGCGATAATGCTTTCCTGTCACGCAAAGTTGTCGATGAACATGGACTTGATATAAAAAGCGCAATTATTGTTTGCAAGTCTTTTCATGCCCGCCGCTGTCTGATGCTGTATCAGCTTGCTTTCCCTGAAACAGAAATGTTTGTCTGCCCTGTTAATTGTTACGGTATTACAAAGTATAATTGGTATCGGTCCGAATACGGAATTGACCGTGTACTAAGCGAACTTGCCCGTTGTGGAAACCAGTTTGTAGGAGATATAAAGGAGTATTTGAGATGAAAAAATTTTAAAGAAGATATCAGTTTTACGATTACTATCGTTGAAGGCAGAAAAAGAAGAAAGATGGGTATTATGACCGTTAAAGAAAGAGATAGACCTTGTACTTCAAGAACCTAAGAAAGTAAAGGAATTTATTGGTGTGGATGAGGATATAAATGTCTATTCAAATACTGCATCATCACTGTAATTATCTTTATTTATTAACCCTTTTGGATATTTAATTTAAATATAACGAACCACAGTATCAAATATATTTTTTGTAAATGCCATCTATCTACTATCTGCATAGCTTCAGGCAGAGCTTTAGAAACTGCACCTGCATAAACACTACTCCTATCATGACATACAACTGAGATATACGGATTCTCTTTTAGCCAACTTAATAATGTTTCTGAATCTCTGTTAGGCAAGATATCTATGAGTCTACGAGTTTCCAAATCACATGTTAAAGTTCCATATATTTTTTGTTTTTTAAAAGCCCAATCATCAATACCAATATGTTTTACTGATTTTACACTTTTGTTATTTCTCACTAGACTTATTAATGTATTAGAGCTTACTCCATTTGACATGTACAATGGCATTTTAGAAACAGTTTCTGCACTTGTAACCATGGATAACCAGAGGAGAGTTTCTTGCAAAAGAAAAGTTCTTCTTGAATATTTGTCTGTAAGTCCTTCAAGATTTTCAACTAATATTTTTCTATGACAGTGTGTATTATCACAAAAAATTTTCTTGCTTTAACATTTAAGACCATAGTATAGTATAGTTTAATATTGGAAGGTTATGAGTAGCTCTAGTATAAGCACATTAACCCCGGATGAACTTGAACTACATACCGTACAAGTTGAAGATGCTTTTATGGATCTTAATTCCATTACATTATTTGCCAGGAAGAAATATTCCATAGATTGCTTTGTTGCCTTTAAATGAAAGATTAATTTCTATTGAAGAAGTGTTAGTCTATTATAAACTAATATCTTTTGAAACTATATTATTGTAACTATTGTTTAATGCAAGTACTTGTTCTATCAGAGAAAATATAAGTATAAATGCTAATAAAACAAAAACAACTTTTTTCATTATAATTATACATAATTATACACTTTCTTAATTCTATTAATAAGTTTATTTTCAAACAATTTTTGAGAATATCAACAAAGAACTTTCAGCTATTACAATCGTATTTTTTTTGCAAGAGAAAAAGAGAGTGGAGCGATATGAATACATACAAAATTATTTCTCTTATGATTTCAAGCTGTATGTTGGTAGCATCGCTTATCTTCTTAATACTTGCCATAGTAAAGACAATATTAGGACCAAAAAATAATCACCCTGCTTCCACCAGGGTTGATTATTAATTAATTGCAATCCTGTATAGCAACCGCACCTTTGCGGTTACGGTCACCTTAATCTATTTATATTAAACACATTTTATTATAAAATAAACTGTAGAATTATGTTTTGTAAGTAATAAGCAAAAATTATTTCCCTTTCATAAAATAAAATTACATTCTTTAATGCTTTGCTTATTTCTACTTTCTTTAGTCTACTGATTTCCTTATCGTGCAATTTAATAAAATTATCAAAATCTTTCTTAGATTTTTTTGATTTACAGTTTTTAAATTATCGTTTACATGAATGTTGTTAAAGCATGAGAGTAACCTTCATCCCAGTGACTAAAGTTATGGGCTTTCAGCCATGTTATTTGTAATCTTTGAAATAATCTAATATCCGATCTGTTTCATAATTAGCTTTAGTAGATGCTACATAGACCGAATTAACATTATCATGTTCAACTATCATAACATTCTCAAAATTTTCACTAAAAAATATAGTTCCAAAAACATATATATTTCTAGCTGCGCTATATCGAGCTAATGTGCACCATTGAACATCATTATCAGGTGTTTTAAATATCGTTCCCATTAATTCATAAATTGCTTTGTTTGAACTTTCAAAATCATATGGAGTAATAGTCAATGTTCCCTTAAGTTTATCAGGCTGAAATAAATAAATTAAATGCCAACCTTTGATAGATAACGTTGCAGAATTACCTGCAACCCCATCTACCAATCGAGATGCTTGCAAAGTTACATTTATTCGTAAAGGAAAGGGTAAAAAATATACTATTGCAATTATAATTGTAAGATAGATTGCTATTGCAATTATTCTTTTTTTCGTGGCCAAATCAAAAATCCTCCCGATGAGTTATTATTGTCCTATCACCATACTTATAATGTACATCACCTACGACATCATATTGTATCCATGAGTAGAGATAACCAATTACCGCCATTTCTTTTCGCCATTGATAATTGTAATAATGTGTAGATTCTACCATCTCAGATTTATCATTTGTAGGTACTGGTTCATATTTGTTTGTAGCAGCACTATAATACATACCACTCATATACGTACTTGCCGTTACATATTCTACACTAGAACAAAATAACCACGCTTGGTCATATTCACTCCAAACTTGAGTATAAGCTCGTGTCCAATTAGTACCGGCATTCATATTCAATGTATGAGTTTTATTTTGCACAAAGCTATCTATACTTAGACCACAAATAGATGCTACTGTACCTAAAACACTATTAATTGATGATATATACGCAGAAATTATGGTATTAAGACAGTTTATTAATAATTGTCTTGAAGATGATTTAAGCACATTTTCAGTCGATGCCTTACCATATGCGGGGTCATCTGCTGCTGTAATAGCAAAATACCTCATAATGTAAGTAGTTCCATTATATGTGAAAGCGAACGGATCAGTTATAGCACCAAGTGGTGTAACACCATCACCTGAAGCATCAGATGGTTCTCCACTTATTACTACAATATATGAATACTCACTATTAAGCCCTATATCATTAAAATTGGTAGAGAGTATTCTCTGAACTTCATCAAATGTATTAGCATTAACAGAGTAAGCCTCATAACCTGCAGCTCTTAATTCATTTACAGTTTGTTCTTGAATTTGTTCACGTTTTGCTTTTATATCATTTGTAGTCAAAAGTTGTATAGGAGCATCTTTTTCTAGTTCATGGATTTGTTCATGATATGAAGATAAAATTTCTTCAATACTTTTATTCGATGTAGTTTCAAGATATTCAGTATCACTATACGCTAATGAATTAATACTGCCAGTAGATAACAGCATGCAAACCAACAAAATTAAAGAAATGTATTGTTTTAATTTTAACATTTGCCTAATCCCTTTCTCTTAGTTTTCTAAAATTATGAATATGCTTCATAATAGCCTGACACTGTTTCACCAATACCATTTTGATATACCGTTGCAGGAATTGTTAATCTGTACATATAGCCTAAAGATACATAATATGTTCCATTGGAAATAAGAAGATCGAGGTACATTATTTTCCTCTCTACTATATAAACAATTGAGGATACCACTTTGCAACACTTTTTTAAAAATTTTCAAAATTTTTTTATACTTTCAGCAATAAGTAACAATTGTTCGATTTCTATTCTTGAAACCAGCTCAAATACCTTTCCATTAGAATTCCATATTAATACATTTGAATTATTTTCAGCATTTGCTTCAAATAAATAAGCGATATTACCTGCTACCTCGACTTCTGTATATGTTGTATATTCATTATCTATTCCTGTGGTTACTGTTGATGCAGGGCGTTGAGTAAAGCATATTTCAACATCGTCATTATTTGAATATATTATTATAATATTATTTCCAAATTTTCTAGTTAACTTTTCGTTGAAACCGTTGGTCTATATACATAACTATTTAGCCCCCTATTGGGTTTGGAGAAAAACATACAATATGTTATAGTTATAATTACAGAAGAAACAGGGGGTTATAGTAAATGGCTAAAAAGCGATACAGTACAGAATTCATTGAACAGG
>DUMC01000162.1 GCA_012840075.1 Clostridiaceae bacterium
AACAAAAACGGTTTACATAATACAGCTGTAAATCTTGGAAACCCTGTACCAACAACCTTTAGGACAATATTAGGTTTTCAATGTGCCGATATATGAAACTTTCAAATTATTTGCGTAAGTCCTGTTATTAATTTAGAATGGTCAGAAGGTATTTTGAATAAAGCCGGGATAGAAATAGAAAAGGGACTGCTTTCAAAAGCAGTCCCTTCCGGTGAAATAGTCGGTGAACTCAATCCTTCACTTGCTGAAGAGTTTGGACTGGCTAAAGGAGTTTTTATAGTAACAGGGGGTCATGACCAAACCTGTGCGGCATTAGGGGCAGGAATTGTTAAAGAAAACTTAGCGGTTGATTCTCATGGGACAGCGGAAGTACTGTCTACTGCTTTCAACAAGCCTATGTTGAATGATTTTATGTATAATGGATATTATCCATGTTATTGTTATGTAAAAAAGGATATGTATTTCACTTTTTCTCTTAATCATGTAGGAGGCTTATTATTTAGATGGTATAGAGACAACCTTGGATATCAGGAAGTAGTGGAAGCTGAAAAACTGGGAGTGAGTGCATATCAATTGATGGAGCAAAAAGCACCTAAAGGACCTTCATCTGTGTTGATTTTACCTCATTTTAACGGAAGCGGAACTCCATGGTGTGATCTTGATTCTAAAGGAGCTATACTCGGCCTTACAATGTCTACTACACGGCATGATATAGTAAAGGGCATACTTGATTCTTTAGCTTATGAACTCAGGATAAATGTTGAAGCCATGAGGAAAGCAGGAATAAAAGTTGATGAATTAATAGCTGTAGGCGGAGGTGCAAGATCTCCAATATGGCTCCAGATAAAGGCAGATGTGATTGGCTGCAGAGTATCAACCTTAAAAGTGCGTGAAGCAGCTTGCCTTGGAGCAGCTATTCTTGCAGGAACTGCTGTTGGTGCTTATGCTTCCGTGGATGAAGCAGTTGAGAGGACGGTAAAAATAAAAGATATATATGAACCGGATGAAAAATTAGTTGCGTTATATAATGAAAAGTATAATATTTATAAGGATATTTATGATACAATTAAAGGGATTAGTAGAAGGTTGTAGTTGTGCGTTTATACGTGTTTAATAATGTTGTTAATAGAAGAAGGGAGAGTGCAGCACCATGAAATTCCAAATTTTTACCGAAAACGATTGGGTTTATCCTGATACTCAGATAACGGATCCCTCTGATAGTGTATATTTGGAAACGGCGAGAAATGCAAATATTAGTTTTCAAGTTTTAACAGACATTCAAGTTGAAGAAGGGACATCTGTTACATTTGATTGGAGCGGAGAAAAAGAGGGAGAGTTTGAGCTTATACCTTATCAGTTAATGCCGGCAAGAGTGGAGGAAAACAGTGGTGCGGAGATATTTACAACTTTGGATTATGACAGCGTGAAAAATTTTGTAACACGACAAGCCCCATTTTATGTATATGATGTAACCAGAGATATTGATGACGGTACGTTAAAGAAAGGGAGAGCAGCTTTTTATTTTAGAATAAAAGTATCTGGTGATATCGATCCCGGTATTTACGAATCCGTATTAAGAATCAGCATAAATGGCAATAAAGGAAAAATACATGAAGGCAGGATAAATATAAAAATCAAGGTATGGAAAGCAACTGTGCCGTCTCTTGATAGTTGTAAATTTAACATGGTTAACTGGTTATTTTTAGATACAATACAAAAGGTTCACAAATTGGAATATGATAGTGAAGAGTTCTGGAAAACTGTCGCATTTTACATGGATAATCAGTTGGATATGCGCAGCAATCATTTGATGCTTTCAAGAGGCCAACCGATTTTGGATGAGAATGGTCGTGTTGTAGATTTTGATTTTAGTGAAATGATTAAGCTGGGTAAAATGGCAGTTGCTAAAGGTTATAAATATATTTACGGAGGATTTGTAGCACGGTGGAAGAAGTGGGATGAGAGTGAAATATATCTTCTCTGGGACAGAGACATTGAGTGCACTAGCCAGGAAGCTTATAGGCAACTAAAAATTTACTTTACAAAGCTATGGAATATAGTTGAAGAAAACGGTTGGAAAGATAAATATATGCAGTGTCTTGTAGATGAACCTAATTTCCCCAACAGTGAGCATTACAGAATCTTGGCGGGTATATGTCGAAAATGCATGCCGGGCGTGATAATAAATGATCCGGTAGAGTCCACTGAATTAGGCGGTGCTGTAGATATATGGGTAGTTAAACAAACCTTGTATGAAAAATATATGAAAGAATATAAAGCTCTGCAAGAAATTGGGGAAGAAATTTGGATCTATACCTGTGGCTTCCCGGCAGGTAAAACAATGAACCGGGTTATTGATTTATCCTTGATGGCGAGCAGGCTGCCCATGTGGATGTGCTTTAAATATAATGCACCGGGTTTTTTACATTGGGGTTACAATGCTTATAATGAGGATCCTTTTGAATATACTTGTTATTACAGAGGTGATCCTAAAAGATTATTACCACCCGGAAATGCCCATATTGTGTATCCAGGCGGAGATAAACCTTGGTACAGTATACGAGGGCACCTGCAAAGGTCAGGAGCGGAAGATTACGAACTGTTATATCAATTAGGTCAGCATGATAGATCCAGGGCTGATAAAATAGTTTCCATGGTATGTAATTCATTTGATGATTATACTACATCTATTGATGTTTTCAATGCAGCCAGGCATGAATTATTAAAATCTCTAAATGAAGTTTTATAGAGTAAAAATTTATGGTGTTTGAATTAAATGGAGGGTTATTTTGCTTCATTCTTGTGAAGAAAGGAAGCCGTTCCATTTACTCTTTTGCAATGTGTTTCATTGTGTTTTGATTTACTAATTTTAAGATTAGCTTTACCGTAAACGGTTTATACTATAATGTTGATAATATGTAAAAACTTATATAGAATAGAGATATACATAAAATTGCCATTTTATAAAGTTAAAAGTCTTTATCATGATATTCTCCTACATAAAGTATATAAAGGGGGTTTCTTATAAAAGACACGCTTTGTTTTAGGAATGTTGTAATTCTTAATTATAAAGATTAATTTCTGCGTTAATTATTTACAGGATATATTACCAGAGATTTTAATCTGATTATTGACCACTGAAATAGTTGATCAACCGGAAATGCAGTTTTGTAAAAACCTTTTGGTAGAAAACTTTATAAATCATGTATGGAGGTAGAGAATAAAATGATTACTAATAAAATATCAGATAAACATAAAAGAGTTATACCTTTACCTAAAAAGGCAGATTTTGACGGCAGGTTTGTAAAATTAGATAATAGTTGGTTATTTGACATCAGTAAAGCTTGTTTGACAGATGAAATGGGATCAAAAAAGAAAACAGGTTGTAAAAATAACGGTATTACAAATATTGTGGCTAAGTGGGCCAAGAAGTTTGGATTATCCGATACATATTGCAATTCTTATTCAAAATTAAATATACCGTGTTTAAAGAAAATTGAATTGTATATTGAAACTAATTTAGGAAAGGAAGAATATAAAATTAATTTAGATAATGAACTAATAAAAATATCGGCAGGTTCTGAAAAAGCTATTGAGTATGCTTTACAGACCTTATGGCAGATTTCACCCGAAGGTAAATTTCCGACAGGAGTTATAGAAGATAAGCCTTCATTAAAAATAAGAGGATTTCATATTAATTTTGACAGCTTTCGTCAGATGGATATTGAAGAGGCTTTAAATGTAATGGAAACTGCTGCAGAACTTAAGTTAAACACTATATTACTCGAATACGGCAATAGATTTCCTTATGAAAAACATAGCAGGATAGCTGTTAACACTACTTTAAAAAAGGAAGATATCAAAAGAATAAATGATAAAGCTAAAGAATTAGGAATAGATGTAATACCTTTGCAGCAGACAATAGGTCACCTTGAATATGTACTTGAGCATGAATATTATAAATCCCTTAGAGAAAATAATGAATCTATAAGCCAGATATGTCCCCTTAATCCTGATTCTTTAACATTAATAAAAGAATTGCTGGAGGAAATGATAGAAGCGCATCCCGAAATTAAGTATATACATCTTGGCGGGGATGAAGCCAGAAGTTTAGGCAAATGCCCTGCTTGTAGGGAAAAGGCTGAAAAATTAGGAGTAAGCAGGTTATACATAGATCATATGAATTTACTATGTGATTTTGTTATATCAAAAGGATTAACTCCCATAGTATGGGATGATATGCTGTGCTCCCATCCTGAAGCACTCGACTTGCTTAATAAACAAATTGTAATTATGTACTGGGACTATTGGACAGTAAGCAAATCAAGCCCGTATTTTATTGCAAGGTATGACAGAAACGGAAAACCGGTTACGGTATGCGATATTGGCTGGGAGAAAGAGTGGAAACACGAGCTGACAGATCTTGAGAGGTCTATTATAAACACGTTTGCGAAAAAGGTATCTTTGAGGGAGAGCTTAACCGAGAAATTTATGGACTTATACGGCCCGTACCTTGGAAGTGAGTTTCCAAAGAGGATAAAAGGTTATCCGTATCTCGAGTTTTATCAAGATAAAGGTTTTAAGGTAATAGGGGCACCTACCAGCTTAGGTAACGGTGACGATTACAATACTTTACCTAATTATTGGAGATTTATACCTAACATAAGAACAGTAGCTGAAAGATGTATAGAAGCCGGTGCTGAAGGTATGATTACAACAGCTTGGTATAATTATCATCCTGTTATGTTTCATATGGGCATTGGCGCAACAGCTCAATTTGCATGGGGTGTAAATAGTGAGTCTTGGGGTGTATGTAATGATTTTAAGTAAGAGCCAAAAAAATGGTTTTGGACGAAATGCAGATTAAATATTTTAAATAACCACTTTGAATATATCAGCAAAGTGGTTATTTTTATTTGAGATAATTACTTCAAATTGTTAATTAATTAACGTTTGAAAAGTGTCTTCTTTGAGCTATAATAGAGTCATAATAAGCTTAGATTTTTGATTTTTTATGTGATGAAGTAAGAACAAATACAAGGAGGGACTATGAATATGACTTGGTCAGTTATAGCTACATGGAAATTTTCAATAGATGGTGTAAAAGCAGCCGGCAAACTGATTGAAGACGGCGGAAAATCCCTTGATGCAGTAGAACTGGTAGCAAGGTATGTTGAGGATGATCCTTCAGTTGATTCAGTAGGTTATGGAGGTATTCCCAATATTGAAGGAGAAGTGGAACTTGATGCAGCCATTATGAATGGTGAAGATCTTTCAATAGGCGTTGTTATGGGAGTAAAAGGTTATAAAAACCCAATCAGTATAGCCCGCAAAGTTCTTACCGATTCTCCTCACAATATTCTCATAGGACAGGGAGCCGAGGAGTTTGCAGCAAGAATTGGTTTTGAAAAAGCGATTCTCCTTACAGACGAAAGCATAAAGAAATGGCTCGAGAGAAAAAAACAATTAGCAACAAGCAGTAAAGAAAATAAAGGTTGCAATAAAGAGAATTGCGATATATATGGACATGATACAGTAGGCATTGTTGCCCTTGATATATTTAAAAATATGGCCTGTGCTACTTCAACCAGTGGTATTGCCATGAAACAAAGGGGCAGGGTAGGAGACAGTCCATTAGTGGGATCCGGCTTTTATGTTGATAATTACATAGGTGGGGCTGCAGCTACCGGCCTAGGAGAAGATATTATGAAAGGATGCATTTGTTTTTATGCCGTACAATTAATGGGTGAAGGATACAGCCCTCAGGAAGCTGCAGAACTTGCTGTAAAGAAAATACATTACAGGCTTTTCGAAAAAAACGGTAAAGTGGGAAACATTGCCATTGTTTGTGCAGACAATAAAGGTAATTTCGGAGGAGCAGCAAATCACGAAGGGTTTGAGTATGCAGCAGCTTCAGATAAGACTTTACCGGCGATATATAAAGTGAAATCCGTTGTTTGAATACTTACGAGGATGTTTAAATATTCGTAAAAGAGTTGTTTTTTAATAATAAATTTTTTTAATATTTAATTAAATCATTTATTTTTAATTTGTTATAACTTAATTTTGTTATTATATTCGTGAATAATAATAAAATTTAGCTTACAGTTTAAAAGAAATGGCTAAATATATATAAAATATATTATAATTTACATTAGAAAGGACTTGGATATGAATAAATATAAATATGACATTCACGTGCATACATCTGAAACAAGCCGTTGCGGCAAGATTGAGGCAACTGAAGTTGTGAGGTTATATAAGGAAGCAGGATATTCAGGAATTGTAATAACAGACCATTATTATAAAGATTATTTTGATGCAATCGCATCCGGTGACTGGAGAGTAAAAATTGAAACATACCTTAAAGGATATAAAAAAGCATTGGAAGAAGGTAATAATGTTGGTTTAACCGTACTTCCGGGTATGGAAATAAGGTTTAATGACTATCCTAATGATTATCTGGTATACGGGATAGATGAGCAGTTTTTAATAGATAACCCTGAGTTGTATAACTTGACTCTACCTGAATTTAAAAACCTTATATCAGATAAAAACATATTGATTTTTCAAGCCCATCCTTTTAGAAAGGGTCAGACTATTGAGTACCCTGAATTGTTGGATGGTGTTGAGGTTTATAACGGAAACCCGAGACATGATTCACAAAATGGTGTAGCATATAAATTTGCTAAAGAAAATAATTTAAAATTAATATCAGGTTCTGATTTTCATCAACTTCCGGATTTGGCAAGAGGCGGAATAATCGTTGATAAAAAAATAACAACAATAGGTGAATTGGTTGAAGTATTGAGAAAAAACGATACAGTTGAATTGATTTGGACTTAAATAAAATATAAAACAAAGTATAAAGTAACTAAGTTGTACAAAGTAATAGGATAAAAGTGCGGGAGGATGAGATACCTACATGAGCGAAAAAACAAAGGTTCTTGTAATTGATGATGATGTCAATATTTGCGAAGTAATAAGGCTTTATATGGAAAAGGAAGGTTTCCAGGTACATTCGGTGTATAACGGTAAAAAAGCGATTGAAGAGTTTAGCCAATTAGCTCCTAATATTGTAATTCTTGATATAATGCTACCCGGAGCTGACGGATGGCAAGTTTGCCGTGAAATAAGAAAGGTAAGCAACATTCCTATTATTATGCTCACGGCTAAAGGTGAAACCTTCGACAAAGTTTTAGGACTGGAACTTGGTGCGGATGATTATATAGTAAAACCTTTTGAACCGAAAGAACTGGTTGCAAGGGTCAAAGCAGTTTTAAGGAGGTATGAAAGAAGGGATCTTGATACGGAGGAAGTGGTCTTTCCAAATCTTGTTATAAATAAATCAACCTATACTGTAAAAATTAACGGTAAAGAAATGGAACTTCCTCCGAAGGAACTGGAACTTTTATTTTTCCTGGCATCAAATCCAAACAAGGTTTTTACGAGAGAGCAACTTCTTGAGCATGTATGGGGATTTGATTTTTACGGAGATTCAAGAACCGTAGATGTTCATATAAAAAGGCTCAGGGAAAAGCTGAATACCCCAAACGCTTCTTGGCAGCTCAAGACTGTATGGGGGGTAGGCTACAAGTTTGAGGTGAAATAATGTTCAAATCCTTGTTTTCAAAACTAGTTGCGATGTTTATAGCAACAATTATTTTCAGCTTTTCCATAGCCGGCATTACCTTGTACTACACCCTAGGCGTATATGTTTCTGAGGAAAAAGTAAGGAATTTGGATTTAAGTGGTGAGGAAATAAGTAAGTATTTGGGAATATACCTTGATAATTTAGGCAATCCAATAGCTCAAGTCATGCTTGAGTATGTTATGGATTCATACCGACAAAATACCGGTGCTTATATCTGGATAACAAATCAGAAAGGAATAATAGTATTTTCAAGTCCGAATGTAAGGCTTATTGATAAGCGTGTTGTTAATAACCTAAAATTTGAACAGGGATACTATGGCCTTCCTGATGAACGGCAATATAAGAATGTATTTTTAGGTATTGATCCGGTTATAGAAAAAGGTGATTTTTACGGGCTTTTCAAGGAAACGGGCTGGTCTTGGTTGGTAGTGCAAAAACCTTTTAAATACAAAGATACGGGTGGTGATGAACAGGTTGTAGCAGCCATATATTTGATTACACCTATTTCCGAGGTGCATAAGACAAGAAGTACGGTATACAGGTTCTTTTTGATTTCTATAATAGTTTCAATATTAGTTTCAACATCCCTGGTATACTTTTTCTCAAGAAAAATTACGAAACCGTTGAAAGAAATAAGAGATGCAGCAAAGGTCATATCTGAAGGAGAGTTTGATAAAAGATTGAATATCAATTCCAAGGATGAGATCGGTGAACTGGCAAAGAGTTTTAATCAAATGGCTGCTGATTTGGAAAGATTGGAGGAAATGAGGAGGGGCTTTATTGCTAATGTATCTCATGAGCTGAGAACACCTATGACTTCGATAAAAGGATTTATTGAAGGAATATTGGATGATGTAATACCCCAAGAAAAGCATAAGGAATATCTTGAAATTGTGCGGAATGAAATAGCCAGGCTCAACAGGCTTGTAAATGACTTGTTGGACCTTGCAAAAATGGAATCGGGAGAACTTCAGTTAGTTTATACAAATTTTAATATAAATGAATTAATACGACGCTGTATTATTAAACTTGAAAGCATTATAACCGAAAAAGGTCTTGAAGTTATTGCAAATTTTGATGAGGATACGCTTGTTACTGCTGATATTGATGCTATTGAAAGAGTGTTGATTAATTTAATACACAACGCTGTTAAATTCACCCCTTCCGGAGGTATTATCGGGGTAAATACTGAAATTGATAATAACAATGATAAAGTTATTATTTCAATAGCTGACACAGGCATAGGCATTTCAAAAGAAGATTTAGACAGAATTTGGGAGCGTTTTTATAAAGTTGATAAGTCAAGAAGCCTCGATACTCTCGGTACAGGACTGGGTTTATCCATAGTCAAAAATATTGTAATGGAACATGGGGAAAAAATCTGGGTAGAAAGCGAAGTAGGAAAAGGCACCACTTTTTATTTTACACTCAAAAAAGCCAAAAATGCCTATAAAAATTAACACTTTATTCATATTTAATTAAAAAAAAACGGCTAATATATAAGTACAAAATGAATTTGATTTATTTTGTTTAAAGAATTATTTTATTTTAAATAGCATGTTTGGCATTAATTGACATATATAATAAATGTTGAACATATACTTACATTTAATCCGAAATTATATAGAATAAAGGGTTAATTTGAAAAGGAGGTAAGGGGCATGATATTTGATGAAAACAATAACTACAGACTAAACAAGGATGATATTAATAACCTGAATAACAGCGCCAAAGAGTACACTAACATTTACAACAGCAGCTATTCCAGCAACTGGAGCAGCAATAGTTACAGAAGTGAAGATAGTGCAAGTAACGATAGCAGAACCAATTTTTACAAGAGTCTTAATGCCGGAAGTGCATACAACAGTGGTAGCAATAACTATAAAGGATCAACTGTTTACTATAGCGAGAGTTATAGCAAGAAAAACAAGAAAAGTAAGAAAGGATTTAACCTGTTCCAATTAATCCTTGTAGCAGTTTTGAGCTCCATTCTCGGAGGAGGAGTAGTTTTTGCAGCTTTCCAATTTCTTGCACCTGTAATACAACCTGAATTCAGTAGTACTTTTAATAAGGTAACCGGGCAAAATGTTTCTGCAACCGGTGGAACTAATACGGCAACTACTTATAAGATTGAAATTGAAAAGAGCGATTCCCCTATTGTATGGATAGCTAAGAAAGTAAGCCCTTCTATTGTAGGAATAAAAGTGAGTGCCAGAGTACAGAGCTTCTTTTTCGGTGAACAAAATGCAGAAGGAGAAGGTTCCGGAATAATAATAAGAGAAGACGGTTATATTTTGACAAATTACCATGTGATTCAGAATGCATATGATGCAAATACTAATAAAGTAGCTAAAAATGCAACCATAGAAGTTTATTTGTGGGATCAGAAGGATAAGCCATATAAAGCTGAGATTGTCGGTGTAGACTGGAAGACGGATCTGGCAGTAATAAAAATTGAAGGTAAGGGTTTCCCGGCTGCTGAACTTGGAGATTCAGACAAACTGGAAGTGGGCGAATTAGCTGTTGCAATAGGTAACCCCGGCGGACTCGAGTATATGGGATCCGTAACTGCAGGAATAATAAGCGGCCTTGATAGGACCGTTCAAACAGAAAGCGGGTATGAGTTTAAACTAATACAAACCGATGCGGCCATAAATCCAGGAAATAGCGGTGGAGCCCTTGTTAATTCAGAAGGAAAGGTAATCGGAGTAAACAGCATAAAAATTGTAGCCACAGGTTTTGAAGGTATAGGATTTGCTATACCGATAAATACGGCAAGAGAAATTTTTGAAGACTTAATAGAACATAGATACGTTACCGGAAGACCTTTAATAGGAATCCAAGCTAATCCTAACTTTAACTCTAGAATTGCAAGAGCTAACGGAGTTCCAGACGGTGTTCTTGTTGCTTCAGTAGTTCCGTTCAGCGGAGCATATAATGCCGGAATCAAAGAAGGAGATATTATTACAAAATGCCAGGGGCAACCTGTAACAACTCTTGATGAACTGAATAAGATAAAGGACCAATATAAACCGGGCGATGTCCTTGAAATGGAAATATACAGGCACAGCGAGCGCAAAACATTTACAGTACAAGTCGTATTAAGCGAAGACAAACCAACTTTTGATGAAGAATGAAACAAGGGAACTTAGACAGGGGGACGGTTCTCCTGTCTTTTGGAACTTAGACAGGGGGACGGTTCTCCTGTCTTTTGAGACAAGGGGACGGTTCTCTTGTCTTGCTCTTGTTTCAAGATAAGAGCTGAGACAAGAGAACCGTCCCCTTGTCTTACACCCTTGTCTTACAAATGATGAAAAGGTGGTTTTAGATGGCAAACAAAGAAGAAATAACCAAGATATTGGACATATTGGATAAAACATATCCTAATGCTCATTGTGAATTAAATTTCAGAACACCTTTCCAGTTGTTGGTTTCAACAATTTTAAGTGCTCAGTCAACTGACAATACAGTGAATAAGGTAACAGAGAAACTATTTGCGAAATATCCGACTCTAAACGATTTTTTGCATCTTACCGAGAAAGAATTGGAAAAGGAAATAAAAGAAGTTGGTCTGTATAAGAATAAAGCAAAAAATATTCTCGGCATGTGCAGGGAGCTTGCTGCACGTTTTAACGGACAGGTTCCTCAAAACAGGGATGACCTTATGTCACTTCCGGGTGTAGGAAGAAAAACGGCTAATGTCGTATTAAGCAATGCTTTTGGTATACCTGCCTTTGCAGTTGATACCCACGTGTTCCGTGTATCTAACAGAATAGGTCTTGCTAACAGTAATAATGTTGAAAAAACAGAAGAACAGTTAATGGAGGTTATACCTAAAGATAAATGGATAAAAGCTCATCACTGGCTCATATGGCATGGAAGAAGAATATGCCATGCCAGAAAACCCAAATGCCATGAATGTCCTATAAAGATGTACTGTAATATGGGAAAGAAGATGTAGGGGAAGTTTTATTCTTTCTTTCCCTAACTTCAAATGATTTCACCATTTTCCAAAATGTGTTTTCATCTGCTTTAGACCATTGGGCTTCAGGAGCAAACATGCTAACCCTATAAATCCTTCCTTCTTTCTCAAAAAAATACTCTAAAGCTTTGTAAGTATTGTTATCATTACTGTAAATGACATAGTCCCATAAATATCCATCTTTATCATCGACTTTTACCTGAGCGGATTTAAAACTTTTAAATTCCAAATTGCTGGTTTCTTTTGAATTGTTTAGAAAATCATTGAGAGAATAAGGAATCTCCCATACTTGTACCAATCCGTGAATAACATTTTGATTATCGCTAAAATCAATATGATAGAGAATTTCACTGCCCGGAAATTCTTTTTCGATGACAGAAAATGCAGAAGGATATTTAAAAGAGAATTTTCCTTTAAGGGAAGTATATGTAGAAAACTTTTGCCTTTCAGGTTGAGAGATGTTTGAACTCACAGTGATAGCATCATCAACCCGGTCATTTATAAAAATATTATGTATTTCTAGATGTGAAGGGCAGGAGAAGGAAAATAAATTCCCAATCGAAAGATTAAACATAAATATGTTCTGAAATATAACACCTGCGCTGAAATATATAGTCGCCCATAACAGTACCATGACTAATGAAGATATTACCTTTTTCTTTATATCCTTAAAAATAATAACAATCATATTGATAACCGCCTTCTTGATATATTTTTTCATTCATAAATATATTCAAATATTAATATAAAATTCCGGGAAATTAATTATAAAAAAATCAAGAACTTAATCACCCAGTCATAAGTAATTAAGTAATCATATAAATTAAAAATTAATTCAATCCCATATTAAAATCTAAAAAAATAATCACACATAAATATGATTTGAATATATTAATACTGAATATAAAAACTATAATGAACGGAGTGTTTCATATGAGAATTGTGGTATTGCGCATGCCAAGATTTTTAAGCAGTGTACTTAAAAGAGTATTAGGAATAAAGTAAATAAAATAATAAAAAATAAAAAATAAAAAATAATAAAAAAGTAAACAATAAACATATATAAAATAAAAAAATAAACATAAGTAAACATATCTCATACAAAATAAAAAAAGTGTGTTGACACACTTTTTTTATTTTGTCATATTCTCGCCGGTTGCACAGCTCTTGTAAATTTGCTGCTTACATAGCTCTTGTAACCTTGTTTGAACGTAAGCATCTTGTGCAAACATATATTGACTTCGGCGTACCGTCAACTATTGCTTTTATCTTTCTAATGTTAGGTTTCCAAGTTCTTGGTGTTCTTCTCACTGAGTGACTCACATTATTTCCGAATACTGTTCCCTTTTCACATACGTAACATCTTGCCATTTCTATACTGCACCTCCTTTAAGATGGAGAAATATATTTTATATTCTCTTAAATAAAATTTGTCTAATTTTTTAGTTTTTCATTTTTCCTTTTTCATCTTTTTTGCGTTAGTCAAACAAATAATATTTTAACACAGACAATTATAAATAATCAAGTTTTTTAGATTTTTTTTTACATACTTAAACATTGCATGTAATTTTTTACCTTCTAAATTATTGAAATAATGAGATTTTTTATTTATAATTAAATTCGTGGCAAAAAATTGGACATACGGAAGGATAACATAACAATAATGTGTTTTTCGGATTTTATTTATTGTATTTTTTATATTTTATATCCACCTACTTTATAGCATTGCAAATATTAAATTTAAAAAAGATCATCCCCTGTCATTTCATGAATAAAAAAAGATAAAATCAGTAGGTAGGAGGATACGGAAGAAGAATACGCAAGATCATTTTTGGGGGGAATGAAAATGTATGATCTGATAATTATTGATGATGAGAACATCATAAGAAAAGGGCTTGAAGAGCTAATTGACTGGAAAAGTATTGGTTTTCGCATTGTTGCAACATTTGAGGATGGGAAGGAAGCCATAGAATTTCTGAAAAATCATCATGTAGATGTAGTGCTGACAGATATCAGGATGGCTGAGGTTTCCGGTCTTGATGTGGCAAAGTATGTACATGACCATAAGCCTGGCACAAAAACCGTCATCATCAGTGGATATAAAGAATTCGAATATGCAAAAAAGGCAATTGATTACGGAGTAGAGTATTTTCTTTTAAAACCTACAAAATTTAATGAGTTTTACCATACTTTCAGTGAGTTAAAAAAAAAGCTTGACCAAGAAGTTGAAAAGGAACAAGCTGCACGAAGAGAAAAGGAAAAATATCTTGAGATGCTCCCTCTCCTGCAAGATCAGTTCTTTACAGACTTAATAATGGGTGCTTTAAAAGAAATAGCAGAAATACAGAAAAGGATTGAGCTAATAGGATTACCTGTCGATATTTATTCCAATCCGTGTTGTGTCATAAATGTACATATTCCCGATTTTGAACAGTATATAGAAGAAAAATGGATGTATGGAAAAAACGGTTTAAATAATGCACTCATGAATTTTTTCAGGGAAGAAAACTATCCGATCAGGTATTTTTGTATCAACCGTTCCTGCGGAAAATGGAAATTATTTGCAATTTGCATGATTCCATTGACTATAAGCGAATTGGAAGCATATGTACAAAGAAGTTTAAACGATATAAGTAATTCAATACACAAAATTCTTGGTTTACAAGTAAAATTAAGTGTAAAAAAATATTTTAGCAGCATTGTGGAAGTATCACGTTGTGATGGGCTACCTGTAATGTTATCCGGTGATGAATATAATATAAAGGACAGTTCATATATGAATCCAGAAATTAGCGAATCACTGCTGGACGAATATAAACTGATTGTATCAAATATAAATGAAGGAAATATGGAACAGGTAAATAACTTATTTGAAAGAGTAATGAAGAAGTTAAAGCCGTATCCTCTAAACATAGTGAAGCAGTTTATAATAAAGCTTTTTACCGATCTTATGGAACACCTTCGTATAGCAGATGAAAATATGAAAGATGAACTATTACAACAAGTGGAATATAATTCTATTATGGCAATGGGTAGTTTTAACGATATCCATAAATATTGCAAAAAGTGCCTTATGGAGTTAGTAAGGATTAGCAACCGAAACATTGATGTATCTATTGCCAAGCTTATCGATAACGCAAAAAAGTATATAATGTCAAATTATCAGAGGGATTTAACATTAGATGAAGTAGCGGATAAGGTTTATTTAAACCCGGTGTACTTCAGCCGGGTATTTAAACAGGTTACAGGTGAGAACTTCATTGACTTTCTTACGGACATAAGGATGAAAAAAGCTATGGAACTCATCCGTGAAGGTAAGCATAAAATCCAGGATATCAGCAAGATGGTAGGATATAGCAACAGCAAGTATTTTTCCAGAGTGTTTAAGCAATATACCGGTTGTACTCCTCGGGAATACCAAAGAAGTCTCAGTTATAAGGGATAATAAACGACAACTAACTATAAGGATTAATAAACGACAAGTTGGGATTGACAATTTGGGCTTTTTAAGGAGGACATTTTATGAATAAAAACAAGTTATGGTATTATATAAAAAGCAATAAGTTTAACAGCCTTTTTGTAAGAAACCTCGTTCTAATGCTTTTACTTGTTAACATACCTATTTCAATTACATATATTTCTTTTTATAACACTCTTTACAAGATGATAGAAAAGTACATATCGGATATTAATATAAACTCTTTGTATAGAATTGCGGATCTTACTGAAGCGATGCTGAAAGATGTAGACACGATGGCTGTAAAACTGTCGCTGGATACTGATGTGGAATTATTCATGATTAATAACATGATTTAATCATCGGAGGAGGTTTCACAATTTGAGTTTATCCAGGTCCAGAATAATAAATTACAGGTTTTTTATCCATTTATTGTTTTTAGTAGTTTGTATTATATTCTTTATCATTCCGTTCGCTCTGGTAATTATGGTTTCTTTTACAGATGAAGACGTTATTAAAGAGTTTGGATATCAATTATTCCCTAAAAAGCTTTCCCTGGAGGCATATAGATATGTTTTTAACAGCCCGAGAAAAATGATTAATGCTTATTTAGTAACAGCAGCACAAGCCTTTTTGTGTACTTTTCTTTCCGTATTGTTGATGGCATTATGTGCTTATCCTTTATCACGAAGAAATTTTATATTTAAAAAGCATCTTACCGTTTTTCTGTTGATTACTATGCTTTTCGGCGGAGGATTAGTACCATCTTATATCCTCAATACACAGTATCTGAAATTGGGAAACACCTTTTGGATTTATATTCTGCCTCACTTAGCCAGTGCTTTTCATATCATCGTTTTTAGAACTTATTTTCAAGGTCTTCCTGAAACCATGTTAGAGTCAGCTAAATTGGACGGTGCAAGTGAGTTAAGACTATTTTGGCAAATGATACTTCCGCTTTCAACACCTGTTTTAGCAACAATTTCCTTTTTAGTTGTATTGGACCGTTGGAATGATTGGTTTACTTCACTGATCTACATAAGAAATCAAGATCTTTATACCTTGCAATATCTTCTTCAAAGAATATTGAATGATATGGAATTTATTAAGAAGATGGCTGCTGAGACTACCGGATATGAAGAATTACAAGTTATGTTAGATAGTATTCCCGGTGAAGCCATGAGATTTGCTTTGGCAATTGTAGCTGCGGGTCCTATGATGGTGGTATTTCCGCTATTTCAGAAATATTTCGTCAGCGGTCTTACGATAGGAGCTATGAAAGGTTAACCTCTCATATTGCACCCTAATTTTGTATCCTTGTTGTTGTCTTTTTCATTACCTTTGCCGTCTTTTATTACTTTTGGCATTAATAAGTATCCTTCACGAAAGCAGGAATTGAATTAATAAGAATAAGGAAACGATTTTATTCAATTTTATACAATTTTATTTAACGGGAAGTTACAAGACCATCACTTCTTTATTTCACAGGGGGAGTAACTTTGCTATATGGCTGACAATGCTGATTTTATATTAAAATATATATAAAAGGAGAATATATTAAAATGAAAAAGTTAAGAAAAACTTTATGTGCTTTAATTGCCGTTTTGATGTCGGCTGCATTATTCTTAACTGCATGTAGTACAAAGGTAGAGGTTTCTCAAAAAAACTCAAATTCAGCATCAGATACACAAGTAATGGAACCAAAGATGCCGGAACCTGTTACACTACGGTATGTGACAATCGGACCGTCAAAGTCCAAGGATTATGATAAGGTTATTGAGGAATTCAACAAGAAGCTTGCTGAGGTACTACCAAATACTACTGTAGAAATAGAACCTATAGCAAATTCCGAATACAAGCAGAAATGGGATCTAATGATGGCAGCAGGAGAAGAAATTGATATTGCCTGGACCGGGTACTTGGTTCCTTTGGCAGATGAAGTTGCGAAGGGATCTTATATGGCTTTGGATGAATTGTATAACATGTATGGCACAGATATTAAGAAGGAAGTTCCGGAATGGTTCATCGATATGGGAAGGTGCAAAGGGAAATTGTACTGTATGCCGACTTATAAAGATACGGTAGAGCTTAAAATGGGAATGTATACTCCTCATGAATATTTTGAAAAATACTGGGATATGTCATGGAGTAAAGTATTCCTTGAACCAAATACCACTTACCGTCAAGGAACCAAGGAAATGTATGACGTTTTTGAAGAATATATGAGAAGACTGAAGGAAGCAGGTAAATTGCAGTCCGGGTTTAGCCAGTGGGTATGGCTCATTAATTCCGGTATAAGATTGACAGGTACAGATGACCCATCAATGATACGGCTGCCGCTTAGAGGACAGAAATGGGATTTGACCGTAAGAAATTACTACGAATTACCGGAAGTAAAGCTAATGTATGAAACAATGGCGGACTGGTATAAAAAAGGGTATATTCGTAAAGACATTTTAAGTTTGGAGAACCCAAGAGCATATGAAAACATTACTTCCGGCTAAGAAGGCTATATAGCATGGTTCCACCAATATAGCGATGATAAGAATCCTAATTCCGACTACAGAGTTATTGTTGACAGCAAAGGTATTAATCCACCTTTGGCGCAGGTAAAACTTGAGCAAGACTATTACATAAGCAGGCTTGATGCTTCTTCTGCACTTGCAATACCCAGGACAAGTAAAAACCCTGAAAGAGCAATGCAATACATTAATGTTATGAATTCCTCCAAAGGAAAAGAAGTTTACCGCTTACTGGTATACGGAATTGAGGACGTTAATTATAGAAAACTGGCAGAAAACAGAATTGAATTGCTGCCCGGCGATGATCCGAAAAACCCGAATTATGTTGGTTTCACAAACTGGGCTGTCGGCAATCTCTATAATGCTTATGTAGTCGGTAAATCCGCATCTGACAATGCAATATCCTATTTATTTGAAGAACAGAATGCTAAAGCTATCGTTTCTCCTCTGATCGGTTTAAAACCGGATATTTCATCATTTACAACGGAACTTACGCAGATAAGAGCGATAGTGAACGAATACCACAAAACGCTTTTAAGCGGGGCGTTGGGAGATGATTGGGAAGAAAAATATGAGGAATTCCTTGCAAAGCTGAAAGCTGCAGGAGTTGATAAGGTTAATGAAGAATTACAGAAGCAGGTTGATGAATTTATCAAGTCAAAGGGCTTAGACAAGAATAATATAATAGCACAGTAATCTTATCGCAAACCTGCAAATAGTAAAAAGTAAATTATTGGATGATCGGTTTTGAAAACAAAGCGGCTAAGTGTTTAAAGAGTAATCTTTTACTTAACCGCTTTGTTTTATAAATAAGAAGGAGGATAAGTGTGAATTTTAAATTTGGGCTTGAAAACGAAAGCTATAAATATTCTTATAACAAAGAACCTCGTTTTGAAAACAATTGTTTAACGCTGAGTGCTGCTAAAAGAGACTGGGCGGCATTTCAGGTGCTTATCAAGGGAAAAGAGGATTTTTCTCTATCCGTAGGTAATAATGCTTTCTTTTCACATAGGGGAAATATAACAAGTTTGCGCATTGAAGTGTGTGTTAAGGGATTTTCTGAAACTTCTATTTCGATGAATCATATAGGTTTGATTAAAGATGATGATGGGGTGGAAAAAGCTGATCTTCTTTTGAACCAGGAAACAGTACATGTGAAAGCCGGCAAGGTACAATCGGTCTGGGTTGAAATAAGAGTACCGGCAAACAAAAAAGCCGGTAAATATGAAGGGCAAGTAAAAATTTATAGCCACAGAATGTTTGAAGAAGAGAAACTTATAGAAATACTGAGTTTCGAGCTTTTTGTGAAAGAGGTGATTTTACCGAAACCTAGGAAATATCAGTTTTACCTTGACCTCTGGCAGCATGTATCAAATATTGCTCGAAAACACGAGGTACGGCTTTGGAGTAATGAGCATTTTAGGGTGCTCAAAGAATATGTGAAATCTCTGGCTAATCTAGGTCAAAAGGCAATCACTGTTATTGTATCGGAGATCCCATGGTCCGGGCAAAGATGCTATAAAAACACGCAATATCCTTCCGATTTGTTCGAATATAGTATGGTAAGAGTATTTAAAAATCAGGATGGCTCATTTGAGTACGATTTTTCAATAGTTGAAAAATATATATCTCTATGCGCAAAAAATGGCATATTTTCGGAAATTGAAGTTTTTGGACTGACCAATATATGGTCCTTCCCGGAAGATGGATACGGGAAGGTAGCACAGGATTTTCCGGATGCCATAAGGATACGTTATCTGGATAGAAAAGACGGATGTTACAAGTACATGACTTCCGGTGATGATATCAAAAGCTATATTAAAGCTCTTGAAAAGTTCTTTATAGATAAGGGTTTAATACATAAGGTAAGGATCATTGCAGATGAACCTGCAGATGCGGAACACTATAGGGAAGTAATGGGAATTCTCAAAAGTGTTGCACCTTCTTTCAAATATAAGACGGCTATTAATCATGCTGAATTTATCGGAGAATTTAAAGACAGTATTAATGATTTTGTTCCTGGCTTGGATTGTGTTTGTTATCAGTGGAATTTACTTGAGAAAATGAGAGGAAGCATTAAAGGACGGTTGATGTGGTACGTTTGCTGTGCTCCTAAATTTCCTAATACATTTATTTCATCACACCTGCTTGAGTGCAGGTTGATTGGCATATTGACCGCTTTTATAAAGTTTGACGGTTTCCTGCGGTGGAGTTATACAGTTTGGCCGGAAGATCCAAGAAAACAGATATCTTTTAACTATCCTGCTTGGCCGGCCGGAGATACCAATTTTGTCTATCCGGCGAATAACGGCAAGCCCTTGCTTACACTGAGATATAAAAATTTAAAACGAGGGATAGAGGATTTTGAGTTGATTTGGATGCTGCGGGAAAAAACAAATAATTCTGATGAAATACTACAGAAATATTGGAGCTATGTACTTCGAACAGAAACGATAAAAGAATTTGATCCAAATGAACAAAAGAAACCGGAAGATTTGTACAGTTTGCGATATGAGGACTATTCAAAGTTTAAGAATGCTGTTTTAGATGAACTGGAGAAATTAAGCGGATAAAAATAAAAAGAGACGTTCTTTTCCCTTCTATTTCAGACATGTTACAGTCAGTAAATAATATTTGTTGTAAACTTTAAAAAGAAAAATGGTATAATTAAACTATGGTAATTATCGTATAATTTAAGAGTTCCATAACCTTAGGTGTTATGGCCTATATTTGCGACAGCCAGATAATTATGTGATTGTTAGGAGGGGAATTATGTCTTTTTTGCTTGGCATTGATGTAGGAACATCAGGTACAAAAACCGTGCTATTTGATGAGAACGGTAATGTGTTAGCCAGTGCACTGGGGGAATATCCGCTTTATCAACCCGAAAACGGATGGGCTGAGCAGGATCCCGAAGATTGGTGGAAAGCTGTGTGCAATACCATAGCTGAAGTTATTAAAAAAAGCGGGGTTAAAGCTGAAAACATAAAGGGTGTAGGATTATCCGGGCAGATGCATGGTGCCGTGCTCTTGGACAAAAACAACCAGGTTTTGAGAAGAGCCATTATATGGTGTGACCAGCGGAGCTATAGAGAATGCGAGCAGATAACGGAACTTGTCGGAAAAGATAAGTTGATAGAAATAACCGCTAATCCGGCATTAACCGGCTTTACGGCTTCAAAGGTCATGTGGGTTAAAAATAATCAACCGGAAATGTACGAAAAAATAAACAAAATACTACTGCCAAAGGATTACATAAGGTTTAAACTAACCGGTGAATTTGCCACGGAAGTTTCCGATGCAAGTGGCATGCAGTATCTTGATATTCCAAAGAGAAAATGGAGCGATTATGTATTAGAAAAGTTAGAAGTAAGAAAAGAGTGGCTTGGAACAGTATACGAATCACAAGAAATCACCGGTGTAATTAGCAAACAAGCATCTGAGTTGACAGGTCTTAAGGAAGGAACACCTGTAGTAGGCGGAGGAGGAGACCAAGCTGCCGGAGCAATAGGAAACGGCATTGTGAGCAAAGGCATAATATCTTCTACAATAGGTACATCCGGAGTCGTGTTTGCTTTTTCCGATAAAGTTATTATAGATCCTCTTGGAAGAGTTCATACTTTCTGTCACGCTGTGCCGGGTGCTTGGCACGTTATGGGTGTTACCCAGGGGGCAGGCCTTTCCCTGAAATGGTTCCGGGATAATTTTTGCATAGAAGAAAAACGTACTGCAGAGTTAATGCAAATAGATCCTTATGTTCTCATGGACCAGGAAGCAGAAAAGGTTGAGCCGGGTTGTGAAGGGCTTATCTATCTTCCTTATCTCATGGGTGAACGAACTCCTCATCTTGATCCTTATGCAAGAGGTGTATTTTTTGGCCTTTCTGCAAAACATGAAAAGCCTCACATGATACGGGCTATAATGGAAGGTGTTGTGTTTAGTCTTAGAGATTGTTTGGAGATAATTAAGGAAATGGGAATAGAAGTCAATGAAGTGAGAGCTTCCGGTGGCGGAGGAAAGAGCAAATTATGGAGACAAATGCAAGCTGATGTTTTCGGAACCGGTGTATATACGGTTACTTCCAGCGAAGGACCTGCTTTGGGTGTTGCTCTTTTAGCCGGTGTCGGTGCAGGTGTGTATAAAGACATACAAGAAGCGTGCAACCTGTGTGTGAAGCATAAAAGCAAACAGGAAGCAAATAAGGAGTTATATCATAAATATAATAGCTATTATGAATTGTATAGGAATCTTTATACTGCACTAAAGCAAAGTTTCAGAGAGTTGGATAAGGTACAAAAAGTATAATGGAAGTATAAAGGGAATATTCTTTCATTAACATCATCCCCGATTCTTGCATATAATGTATCAGCTTAAAATTCGTCTAGATGCTAAATTTGCAAGATGAAGGGATGATGGTATATGGATATTATTCAAAATCCTGTGTATATAGTCACCCAAAGGATGGTATCACCAAATGGTGAAATGGTAGTTGACTATCCGGTTATAGTTAGCATGCCCAATCAAGCCGTGCAATATAGAATAAACAGGGCTATTTTAAATTTAGTTAATAAATTGCATAATGAACAGATAAGAAGATTGATTGAACAGGGATACAAGGATATCTCAAGATTATCCGTACAGGGATGGTATGAAATAAAAACAAACGAAAGAGGAGTATTAAGCTTGTCAATAGGGAATTATACTTTTGCTTATCCTTCCGCTCACGGCTTAACAATCATTAAATCATTGACATTTGATGTTAATACCGGAAAAATATATGAGCTTAAAGATTTGTTCAAACCCGGCAGCGATTATGTAAAGAAATTGTCTGCAGCTGTTAATGAGCAGATAAAACAGAGAGAAATTCCCTTATTGAGCCCATTTAAAGGAATAAAACCTGATCAAGATTACTACATAGCTGATAAAGTATTAGTTTTATACTTTCAGCTATATGAACTTGCTCCTTATTCTTACGGCTTTCCGCAATTCCCGATATCGGTTTACAGTATCAGCGACATTATTACTGAAGACGGACCTCTTGGAAGGATGATGGCCAATATATAGATAATAAAATTTCACATTAACTTTTATACTTTATACAATGAATTATTGTTTATTCCGGCTGATAGCTGGAATATTTTTTTAATCTTGGGTTGGATTAGATCATTTTAAATATTTTCTAACTGACCGTAAGTTTTGGGAGGTTATGCGAAATACCATCATAATTAATCTTTATGATATCGCATTTGGTTTTACAGCTCCAATATTATTTGCACTGTTAGCAAATGAGATTGCAAATAAATATTTCAAGCGAATAATGCAGACAATATCATATCTTCCTCATTTTTTGTCGTGGATAGTTGTTTCAGGAATATTTTACCAAATCCTATCTCCAGTTTCGGGTATTGTGAATGAAGTGTTGAAAGTATTTGGAGTTGAACCCATATTTTTCATGACAGAAGTACGTTTTTTCAGATCAATTGTAGTAGTAGCTGAAATATGGAAAAATGTAGGATGGTCTGCTATACTATACTTTTCTGTTATATCAGGCATTGATACTCAATTGTATGATGCTGCAATGATTGATGGTGCTGGCAAATTTAGACAAGCTATTCATATAACGCTTCCCAGCATGCTACCTATGATTACACTTTTATTGCTATTGAGAATTTCAAATATATTTACAATAGGCTTTGAAAGAATATTTCTTATGCAAAATCCGCTTGTATACAAAGTTTCAGATGTTATAAGTACATATGTATATAGGTTGGGACTTGAACAGGCACAGTACAGCCTGACAACTGCAATTGGTTTGACACAAAGCCTTCTGGGGTTTGTGCTTCTGATATCAGCAAATAAGATTTCACAGAAATTATCAGGATTAGGACTATATTAAAGAAGGGAGGGATAAGTATTAGAACCGCTTATAAATCTAAATCCAGAATAATATTTGAAATATTCAATTATACTTTATTTACACTTTTTTGTCTGTCTATTATTTTACCTTTTGTCAATGTAATTGCAATTTCGCTTAGTAATATGGAAGAACAGCTAAAAGCCCCTATCGGATTAATTCCGAGAGGTTTAACATTTAGTGCTTATGAAAGAATTATTTTTAATCGTCAATTTGTGCGTACTTTTTTCAATACGGTATTTTTAACGGTAGTGAAAACAGCACTTGTTATAGTGATTTCGCTGGCAGCTGGGTATGCTCTGTCAAGCAAGTATTTAATAGGTAAAAAAATAATGATGACATATTTCTTAATTCCTATGTATTTTAGCGGTGGATTAATTCCTACTTATCTTCTTATTCAAGGTATTGGATTGAATAATTCATATGGAGCAATAATACTGCCTACTGCAGTTAATATATTCTATACAATAGTTTTTAAAAACATGATTACACAATTACCTGCAGAACTCATTGAATCAGCGGAAATAGACGGTGCCAGCCAACCTGTATTACTTTTTAAAATCATTATACCACTAATTCTTCCAACAATAGCAGCATTTATAGTGTTTAGTTCAGTAGCATATTGGAATGAATGGTTTAGTGTAATGATATACATTCGTGATAAAGAGAAATGGACACTTCAATATCAGCTTCGAGAAATTCTGCTATCAGCATCTTTAATGGATTCAGAAGCTGCTAAAGATATTGCAAACCCGAATCAGGTGTATTCGGAAGCATTAAAGATGGCTGCACTTATGATTACCATATTGCCTATAGTTGCAGTTTATCCGTTTGTACAGAAATATTTCATGTCAGGTGTTTTGGTTGGTGCAGTAAAAGGCTAATATTTAAATACCTTGGAAATAGTAAGACAACAGTGTAATAGATAAGAAGCGTAAACCGTCTTTTAAGCATACAAATATTTACAAATATGTCAAAAGTATCATTCAATTCGAGTTTTACGATTTAATGATTAGGAGGTAAGATTAATGAAAAAGAAGGGATATGTCTTTATAATCCTGGTTATATTAGTTTTGTCAGGTTTATTAATGACATTAATTGTTAATGCTGAAGACGGTAATTTAATAGCAAATCCGTCATTTGACGAAGGATTGGATGGATGGAAACCGTTTTCTGAAACATCATCAATTGTCTGGGACAATACAAAATATTATAGTGCTCCGGCCTCACTTAAAGTTGAGTATGTTGATGAAAGAAATGCTGCTCAATTAAGCGCACCTATTGTTTTTACAGATGAAACTGTTACAAAGCTTGAGGTAAGCTACCAGGGTTTCAGGGAAGATGCTGAAACCAATGCGCTTGTAACATTACAGCTAGCAATTACATTCAATGATGGTACGAAAGAAACCTTTTATCCAGCGGAATTAAGACTATATCCGAATGAAGCTGGGGAATGGAAACAAAAATCTGCATTGTATACTGCACCGGAGGGAAAAAACATAAGTGTTGTACAAGTCTATTTAATTAATAATGCAGTTAATATTGAAGGATATAATAAATCTGTGTGGTTTGATGATGTATATTTAGCTATACCGGAAGAAAATAAAAGGATTGAGATTTCGGGACTTGAACCTCTTATGGTTGAGCAAACGACACAGGCAATAGTAAAATGTTTTGATGCAGATGGTTCATATGAAATTATAGAAGAAGGCATTACATTTTCAAGCAGTAATCCGGAAGTTGCAACAGTCGATGTTTCAGGTTGTGTTGTTGCAGTCGGAGTTGGTAAGACCATAATTCGTGCACAGTATAAACAATATTATGCAGAATATGAATTAATAGTATATGATTACGATGTTAATCTAGTTCAGAATGGCTCATTTGAAGAGAATTTAGACGGATGGGTACCGTTTAACGCTACTTCACAAAAAGAACGTGATACAGAAATGTATTACAGTGCCCCGGCTTCGATGAAGATCCTATATACAACTGAAACCAATTCCTTTAAACAAGAACCATATCCCGAACTACCTGCAGGAGTAACCCACCTTAAAGCTGAGTATAAAGGATACCGAGTAAATAATAACGCTACAAGAGCTATTGTTACAATGCAGCTAAAAATATTTTTCGATGATGGTACAACCACAACACATTATCCGGCTGATTTTTGGCTGTTGCCTGATGATGCGGGAAAATGGGTTCATAAATCTACTTTATATGCTGCACCTGAAGGAAAAACTATAAAGCATGTTCAAGTATTTTTATTAAATTACTCACGAAATGCGCAAGAACAGCAGGGAGTTGTATATAATACACCTGCGTATTTTGATGATGTAAAAGTTACTATTGCAAATGTTCCCACAAGTGGTGATGATGAAACAAAACCGTTTACAATAAACAATCCAATAATCGATAGAGAATCAGGAGGTATATCAGTCCAGGTTACTGTATCACCGAGGGCAGGTTCAAATGGCGGTGAAGCAGTTGTAATATTCAAGCTGATGGATGGAAATACAGTTAAGAGTTTAATTGGAATAAAAGGCAATATTAAGGAAGCCAAAACATTGACAGGACAATTTTTTGGACATTCAGGCGATCAATATAGTGTTAAAGTTTATGTATGGGATAAACTTGACAATTCTTTAGATAGTACAGGTGTAAACCTTGCAGAACCAGTAGAAATAAACTAACGATAGGATTATGCAAAAGAGAATCTTACCCGGTTTCCGGGTAAGATTCAATCATGGTTAAGATCCCATCATGAAAGTGAGGATGATTGTTATGAGAAAGATGCTTAGTTTTGTTATAGTACTTGCTATCTTCCTGACTGTTGTTACTATCGGTGCGAATGCAGAGGTACGTATAACACTAAGAGATATACAATCCGTGTATATAGGTGAGACGGTCACAATATCCGGAACAACCGCATTTCCTGAAATAAATATAAAAGTATTATCACCGGATAATACAATATATGATGTTGAAACAGTAATGTGTTCCAATGGTGAGTTCTCATATATAATGGGTATATCGGACAATGCTCTGTGCGGAATATATAAAGTTATTGCCGGTGTAGGAGATGATGTAGCAGTTGGTGAGTTTGAAGTTAGACAGAAAAGCAGCGATAAAAGCAATGATGCGACACTAAGTTCTATAAAGGTTAATGGAGTGGAAATAACTGGTTTTTTACCTGAAACTAAAAACTATACTGTAACCGTTCCATATTATACTTCCGTTGTACCAGTAGTATCAGCTACAGCAACAGATAGCAATGCAACAGTAGAAATAACACAAGCGGCAGCAATAGCACCTTACGGAACAACACCAGGATCAGAACATAAGGCAATTATTCTGGTAACTGCCGAGGATGGTGTCACAAAGAATACTTATACTGTAACATTTATAAAGGAGCGTACTCCGGATGAACAGACAGACCCAGGAGTTACAGAACCGGGTGAAACGGAAACAGAAGAACCGGGCTCCAAGGATCCGGGTCAGACAGATGAGCAGGGAGATGACCAAGAAGATGTAGAGCCAAAGGATACTACTGATAAAGAAGCCGCTGAAGAAATAGTAAAGCTGATAGAAGGATTAGAAGATACAATTAGTGATATTTATAATACCCTGAATAAAATAAATGAACTAATTGAAGAAATAGATAATGCAGAAATAGCCAGTGATATTGCAGAGTCCATAATTATTGGGACTGCAAGAACTACTGTCGGTTCAGACTTAAAATATAAGGGAAAGAAAGAAATAGAAAGAAAACTTATTAAAATTTTAGAAAATGTAATTGCTAAAAAGTCCGAACATAAAATAGAAGCAAATGTAGTAGATTCGGAAGCAAGTGCAAAGATAGGTGAGGAACAAGTCAATGCCATATTGAGCAGCATGGATGAAGTAATAAAGCTAGTAGAAGAACAGAACAAAAAGCTTGAAGAACACGGCATTGAAAGTAAAATCGAGAAAAAAATAACGCTGACTATAGAAACAGATGTTGATGTATCAAGTATTATAACCAATATACCGACGGAAATATTTAACGCAGCAAAAGAAAAGGGTATTGAAAAGATTGAAATAAAAACAGATGTAGCAAGTATAGTTATTCCTGTTAATTTTACAGAACAAATTCTACAGGCATCAAATATCATTGTAGAAGTCAAGAAAATCGGACTTAGTGATAATGAGAAGAGTAAGCTTTCCGATAGCCAGAGAGAACTATTGGAAAACCAGGAAACTATATATGATTTAAATATAGCAGCAGATGGTCAACAAGTGCACGGATTCAATAATAAAGTCAGCGTAAGAATTGCGTATACATTGAAAGAAGGAGAAAATAAAGATTACATAACAGTCTTTTATATGTCTGAAGATGGTACGATTGAAAATATAGCAGGCAAATATGATGAAGAAACAAGTGAAATAGTGTTTAGCACAGACCACTTTAGTAAGTATGTTATTAAAAACATCAGTATAAAATTTAAGGACATACAAGAATCTTTCTGGGCAAGACAGTATATAGAATCTATGGCTTCAAAGGGTATAATAAGCGGAAAGCCTGGTGGAATTTATGATCCGAACAGCTTGGTTACCAGAGCGGAATTTGCAAAGATGATTGTGATGGCAGCAGGATTGGTGGAAGAAGATGCAAAATGCAGTTTTGTTGATGTATCTGAAAAACAATGGTACTACAAGTATGTTTCCTCTGCTGTAAAAGCGGGTATTATTGCTGGAAGACCTGATAATATATTTGCACCAAATGATAATATAACAAGAGAAGAAATGGCTGTTATGATATATAGGGCTTTGGGAGAACGTCCTCCAAAGAATATCAATGAATTCCTTGAATTTAAGGACAAACAGGAGATTTCTGATTGGGCTAAAGAAGCTGTAGCTTCTGTTGTAAGATCGGAAATAATGAACGGAAAACCAGGAAATATAATGGATCCGAAGGGATATTCCACCAGAGCTGAAGCAGCTGCTGTTATTTACAGATACTTCAATAATTAAAATTTCAAGACTAAATGAATTTAAATGATAATAAATGCCAATGCAAGAAAAATTGCTTGGTGCTTTATAACCATACATGCATCAAATAAAACAACATAATGTTATAAAAGCAGAGAGGTGTAAACTTATGAGAGAAAAATTTTTACTAACAGGTTCATGGCAATTCCAGCTTGATCCTAAAGAATTAGGTGAACAACTGCAATGGATGTCTTCTGAATTTAACCGAGAGCACTGGTTATTTACTGAAGTACCAAATGCATTGGATGATTTTGGAGCTAAGGATAATCCTTTAAGAGGATATGAAGGTACAACGTGGTTTTCAAGGACTTTCTTTGTTTCAGAAACATGGAATAAAAAAGATATCTATTTAGTATTTGAAGGTGCCAATTACTTAACTAAAGTATGGATTAATGGTAAATTTATTGGAACTCATGAAGGTGGATATACAAGATTTTCGTTTAAAATCCCAAATGATATTATTAATTTTAAATATTCTAACTTACTAGTAGTAAAGACTGAAAACAAGTCTCTTGAAAATCGTACTCCGGGTCCTATTTTCGGATGGTGGAACCAAGGAGGTATATATAGAGAAGTATATCTTGAAAGCCGTCCAAAGCTTCATATTAGTGATTTAACAGTACGTACGTATGTAAAAAGTGAGAATGAGGCTCGTTTTGAACTTGATGTTGAAGTTAAAAACACTACAGAAATTTCCCGCAAAAATATTGAAGTAAGTTGGAAACTTTTTGATAATGATAAACAAATTACTGGAGCCGGAAGTACGAATATGAGTTTACTTTATGCTGACGAATCAAGAAAGATTAATTTTACAGCAGATATTAAAAATCCAAACTTATGGTGTCCTGAAAATCCTTATTTGTACAACCTTCAAGTGAAAGTTACTGATGGAGATATTACTGATACTATGCAGTTATCTGTAGGAATACGTGAGATTTCAGTTGATGGAACAAAGATATTGCTTAACGGAAAAGAGATAGTTATTAAAGGTGTTAACCGTCATGAAGATTATCCTGATTCTGGAAGAGTACATAATCTTCAATGGCTGATTCATGATTTTAATCATCTAAAAAGTTTAGGGGTAAATTTTATCAGAAACAGTCACTATCCTAACCATCCTGAATTCTACGAAATGGCAGACAAATATGGATTTCTTGTAATGAATGAAGTGCCGTTGTATTTTTGGGGTGAAATGGTAAGAAATACGTCCTATAAGGATATGAGTGCATTAGAGGCTGCAGAAGCTCAATTACGTGAGATGATAAATCGAGACAAAAATCATCCATGCATCATTATGTGGAGTGTAAGTAACGAAACCAGAGGTGGTAGAAAACACGTAGATGACGGAAACCGCTATTTAATGGATTGTGCACGAAAATTGGATCCCACCAGGTTGGTAACACATGTTTCAAATCACTGGTATAAATTAGTATATGGGTATGTAGATGGTGCACTTGATGCTGATGATGTTATTTGCATAAATGAGTATTTTGGTGCATACTCTAAAAGCTTGGGAGGTGCAGCTAATACGATAGAAGACATTCCAATTTTCAAGGAGGCACTTGAAAAAGCACTGGAAGATTTAAGAAGCAGGCATCCTGATAAACCTATTATTGTAAGTGAATTTGGAGGAATAGGTATAGCTGGGTTCCGCGGAAATGCATATCCTTCTGAAGACTATCAAGCAGCGTTTGTCAAACAGCATCTTGAAGTGCTCACAAATTTTAAAAATATACGTGGGATTGTGTATTGGGATTATACTGACTATCCTTACCATAAGAAATTTGTATTTGATTACTTTCCGGTTGGATATTATGGATTAGTTACACGTGACAGAAGGCCAAAGAAAGTATGTGATGTAATTAAAGAATACTTTAAACGTTGGAATTGTTAATTTTACCAAGTTAAGTGTTTTTACTTAGTTTTATTTAATAGTTTGTCTTACAAAATGTCATGAAGCACTGGGGTACTTTTCTGTTTTTATAAAATATTTTAAGATAAAAATACTTATCCTAAATGTATTAAGAAAAGTAACCCCGTGCATTTTTTTTAATTATACAATGTTATTAAATTTAAATCTCTTTTCTGCTTCTTTTTTCAATATAGAATAAAGCTTTTTTTTCTTTTCCAATATATTTGCCTATGAATAGTTTCTAAAATTTAGTATAATATAAAATGATAAAGGTATTATTCATATACGGGGATGGAATGTAATAACATAAACAGCAATTCTTTTTTTGTATTATGTAAAGGTTGTCATACCGGAGGTGTTTTTAATGAGCATATCAGGTAGAAAAATTAAAGTAGGAGTGTTTGGAGCCAGACGTGGGATGACCATGATAAATGTGTTGGCAAAACATCCGGATGCCGAGCTGGTAGCTATATGCGATAAAGCAGAGTATTTACATAAGAAATTTGAAAAAATGGCAAGGGAAGCAGATTTAAAAGTTACGATTTACTCGGATTTTGACAAGTTTTTCAACCATGATATGGATGCCGTGGTATTAGCTAATTATGCAAATCAACATGCACCATATGCTATAAAACTGTTGAAGTCGGGGAGGCATGTGTTAAGCGAAGTCTTACCGGTGCAAACGCTTGCGGAAGCAGTAAGCCTGGTTGAGGCAGTAGAAGAAAGCGGAAAAGTATATTCCTATGCTGAAAATTACTGCTATTTTCCGGCAACACAGGAAATGAAAAGATTATACAGGCTTGGTGAAATAGGCGAATTTATGCACGGTGAGGGAGAATATGTGCATGATTGCGAATCTATATGGCCTTTTATTACATATGGTGATAAAAATCACTGGAGAAACAACATGTATTCAACATATTATTGTACTCACAGTTTAGGACCGATAATAGCTATAACCGGTACCAGACCTGTTAAGGTTGTAGGTTTTGAAACACCAAATGTAGAGAATATGGCTGCTGTGGGATATAAAGGCGGAACTTCCGGTATGATAGTGATGCAAATGAATAACGGAGCAACTGCAAAGAGCCTTCATGGAAATTTGAAGAGAGAACCTGCTTCAATTTGGTATTGCATATACGGTAAAAAAGGCATGATGGAAACAGATCGCTGGCATGAAGGTGTATCAAGGATTAACATATATAAAGAAGGAAATAGTTTGACCCCATACGAAATAAGCTATCGCCCTGCACCAAGGATAAAATCTGAGCTGGCAAAAAGAACTGTAGGTCATGGAGGAAGTGATTTTTACACAGTTCATTATTTTCTCGAAAAAATCCTAGGACGTCCGGATGGAGAAGAATGTATAAATGTCTACCAGGCGCTTGATATGGGTCTTCCGGGAATATTAGCATACCGCTCAATTTGCAATGGAAATATACCAATTGAGGTTCCTGATTTCAGAGATAAATCTGTAAGAGAAAAATACCGTAATGATAATTGGTGCACTGACCCTGAAATCGCAGGTGAAAATGTCGCTCCTTATTGTTCTTTTAGCAGCCCTGAAATTCCGGATAGCGTCTATGAGAATGTAAAAAAAGTATGGGAAAATAGTATAAAAGAAGAAGTATAAAATAAACTAGAAACTCCGGAGCAGTCTCATATCCGGGGCAGTCTCTTATTTTGATATAGTTCAATATGGTTTCACTAGGATGGTGATTTTATTTGGCAGAAAATCCTCAAAGAAAATTGCCTCAACTTGTGATGAAGAAAGATGATCTCACAAATCTGCCTCCTTTGGTTCTCCCAAAAGATTATTCAATAAGATGTTTCAAGCCGGGTGATGAATTTGCATGGGAGAACATTATCAAAGATGCTTTTAATTATGAAGAAGTCAGTTTTAAAAACAGTATATCGAGTAAAAAAGAATTTATTCCTGAAAGAGTGCTTTTTATTTGCCATAATGATGTTCCTGTAGGAACTGCGACTGCATGGTATGATCCTAAGTGGGGGGAAATGACTGGGTATTTGCACATGGTGGGTGTTATTAAAAAGCATACCGGTAAGGGACTAGGATTTTATGTAAGCCTTGCCGCTTTACATAGAATGGCAAGTGAAGGAAGAAAATCTGCCGTATTGGAAACCGATGATTTCAGGATTCCTGCAATTAAGACATATTTAAAGTTAGGCTTCAGCCCCCTTATTGTGCATGAAAACCAGGTAGAACGCTGGAATCTTATAATGAAACTTCTAAAAATAAAAGGTTGAATTTAGTTGCTTGAAACTAAATTCAACCTTTTTATAACTGGATTCAATATCTTCAACATTTCGGTATTTTATTTTTACATTTACTACTTTATCCTTATTAATTTTTTATTTAATTTACAACCTCCAATTAATTTTCCATTAATCCGTAATCAATTTTATATCCTTGTGATAATCCTGCAACGATTTTACATTTTCAGCTTCGAAAGATGCTTCTTTATAAGCTGCTATGCCTTTGGCGCTAGCCAGTGCTGCTGCGAGAGTTGTTATATATGGTACCTTGTATTTTATCGCTGCTTTTCTAATGTAAGAGTCATCAAACTGGCTGCGTTTTCCTAGGGGAGTGTTTATAACCAGTTGAATTTCCTTGTTCATAATTCCGTCTATTATATTTGGTCTTCCTTCATATAGCTTATTTATCACTTCAGCTTCAATACCGTGCTCTGCAAGGAATGCTTGTGTTCCTCTGGTAGCCTTTATTTTAAATCCAAGCTCTGCAAATTTCTTAGCGACTTCCAGAACGCCCGGTCGATCTTGTTCTGCCACACTTATCAAAATAGTGCCGGAAGTAGGAAGAGGACTTTGGGTTGCTTCCTGGGATTTGAAAAATGCTATTCCGAAAGATTTGGATAATCCCAGAACTTCTCCTGTGGAACGCATTTCAGGTCCCAATACAGGGTCTACTTCAGGGAACATATTAAACGGAAATACCGCTTCTTTTACACCGTAATGAGGTATTATTCTTGGTGGAATATTTAAAACTACAGGCTTAGAGTGTAATTTGCTTTGAACCATGATTTGTGTCGCTATTTTTACCATCTGAATATTACATACTTTAGAAACAATGGGTACCGTCCTTGATGCCCTAGGATTTGCTTCCAGTACATAAACTTTATCATTTGCTATCGCATATTGGACATTAATTAATCCTATAACGTTGAGTTTTTCAGCAATCATTCTTGTGTATTCATTTATTGTATCAAGATGTTTTTTAGGGATTGTAATTGAAGGAATCACACAAGCTGAATCTCCCGAATGTATGCCTGCAAGTTCAATATGTTCCATAACGGCAGGCACATATGCGTTAACTCCGTCACATATTGCATCTGCTTCAGCTTCTATTGCATTTTCAAGGAATTTATCTATTAAAATCGGACGCTCGGGAGTTACGTCAACTGCTGCAACTACGTACTGTTTTAACATTTCTTCATCGTATACAATTTCCATACCGCGACCGCCTAGCACATAAGACGGACGGACCATCAACGGATATCCGATTTCATTAGCTACTGCCAATGCTTCATCAAGATTGCTTGCCATTCCCGAAGCAGGCATAGGGATATTAAGCTTATCCATAATGTGTCTGAAGTGGTCCCGGTCCTCTGCCAGGTCTATTACATCAGGCTGAGTGCCGAGTATGCATACCCCTTCTTCGGCTAGCTCTGCAGCTATATTCAAAGGAGTTTGACCTCCAAATTGTACAATTACTCCAATAGGTTTTTCCTTGTGATAGATATTTAGCACATCTTCAGTTGTCAGTGGTTCAAAATAAAGCTTGTCGGAGGTGTCGTAATCAGTTGAAACCGTTTCCGGATTGCAGTTTACAATAATTGTTTCAAGACCCATTTCCTTTATAGAAAAAGCAGCATGTACACAGCAATAGTCAAATTCTATTCCTTGACCGATGCGGTTTGGTCCTCCTCCGAGTACCATTACTTTTTGATTATTGGTTATCGGATTGTTGTCGGTTCCGTTATATGTTGAATAGTAATATGCAGCATCATCTTCGGTACCGCTAACAGGTATAGCTTCCCATGCGCCTGTAAGACCTAATTTAATACGCTGTTTTCTGATTTCTTTTTCTGAAACACCTAAAATCTTGGCAAGATAACGATCGGAAAAACCGTCTTTCTTGGCACGTATGAGAAGGTCGTCGGGAAGAATTGACTCATATTCTTTGTTTGTATTTATACAGTTTTCGCCATTTTGGTTTTTATCTTTCCTATATTTGAGAATTTCTTCTTCAAGCATGACCAACTCTTTCATTTGCTCTATGAACCATGCTTTAATGTTGGTCAAACGGCATATATCTTCAATACTGGCTCCTTTGCGTAAAGCTTCGTAAATTATGAATTGCCGTTCGCTGGTGGCTTCATGTAAGAGTTCCATCAGCTCATTAAGCGGCATTTCATTATAGTTTTTTGCAAATCCCAATCCATAACGCCCTATTTCCAAGGAACGTATGGCTTTTTGCAGTGCTTCCTTATATGTCTTTCCAATGCTCATCACTTCTCCGACTGAACGCATTTGTGTTCCAAGCTTATCATAAGAACCCTTGAATTTTTCAAATGCCCATCTTGGAAATTTTACGACGACATAATCTCCTGAAGGAGTATATTTATCAAGGGTTCCGTCACGCCAATAAGGTATTTCATCAAGTGTTATTCCTACCGCCAGCATTGTAGATATTGCAGCAATAGGAAATCCTGTGGCTTTTGAAGCCAAAGCCGATGACCTTGAAGTCCTTGGATTGATTTCAATTACAACCACTCGTCTTGTATTTGGGTCGTGAGCAAACTGGACATTTGTTCCGCCTATAACCTCTATAGCTTCAACAATTTTAAAGGCATACTCTTTCAGCCTTTCTTGTAGTTCCTGGCTTATAGTCAGCATAGGAGCTACACAAAACGAATCACCTGTATGAATTCCCAGCGGGTCAACATTCTCTATGAAACATACTACTACTTTATTGTTTTTGGCATCACGTACAACTTCCAGTTCAAGCTCTTCCCATCCAACAAGATATTCTTCTATAAGTACCTGTCCTATCATGCTTGCTGATATTCCACGGCTTACAACAGCTCTTAATTCTTCAACATTATATACTCTTCCGCCTCCTGTACCACCTAAAGTATAAGCAGGACGTACAACCAGCGGATAGCCAAGTTCTGCAGCAATTTCTTCTGCTTCTTCAATACTGTAGGCAGCCTTGCTACGCGGCATTTCAATACCGAGTTTATCCATTGTTTCTTTAAAAGCTGTTCTGTCTTCTCCTCGCTCAATGGCATCCACCTTAACACCAATTACTTCCACATTATATTTATCTAGAATACCTTCTCTTGCGAGCTGCAGACATAAATTAAGACCGGATTGCCCTCCCAAATTAGGTAATAGAGCATCCGGCCTTTCTTTTTCAATTATTTTAGCTAATCTTTTTGCATTCAATGGTTCGATATATGTGGAATCCGCAATACCCGGATCAGTCATAATAGTTGCTGGATTTGAATTTACCAATACAATTTCGTAACCTAGTTTTTTTAGTGTCTTACAAGCTTGAGTACCTGAATAATCGAATTCACAAGCTTGTCCTATTACGATAGGACCCGAACCGATAATCATGATTTTTTTAATATCTGTACGTTTTGGCATAGTGAACTGTTCCTCTCCTTACTTTTATATATATACATTTTTATATGCATTTTATATATACATGCATTTTGCGTACATATACATTCAGCTTATTTTATGTGCATTCAGCTTATTTTACCTTAAATTCAAATTATGCTATTTATACTATACAAAAATATTTTCGGTCATTTAAAATACTTAATGAATTATTATGAATTATTATACGCTATTTTAAAAAATGATGCACATTTTTTTATATCAATCTGTAAAAGTTTTAATTTAGTAAAGTTTTTATAGCAAAATTTAGTTAAGTTTTTAAAAATAGCAAAGCTTTCTTTTTTATAATATATTTTACTTCCGTTGTCAATAGGTGATTAAAAAATCGGTATTTTTAAATTTTCCACATACCGGAGTCCAAAATTTGATTTTAACATAATTTAGTGCTATAATTAATGAGTCGTTATTTTAGATAAAAAGATAAATGGTAAAAAAAATAATTTAATAGTGAATTAAGTACGCATTATAATTTACTGTTAGGCTTGCAGTGTAATCGGCACCTGTTAAATACCGGGTTCCGAGTATTGATTTAATATTCGGAGCTTGCTGTATTTGGTTAGTACGTATTTTTTTAATTTAAATTTAATTTTTGTTTAATTATTTTATTAGCATTTATACAGTCAAAAATGTGTAAAAATTGCATAAAAAAGGCAAACTATATTTAAAATATTTTGGTATGTTTAAGTACACATAAATAAATATATACAAAGGAGGGCTGATTTAAATGCAAGAAACAGGAACTATTAATGCGGAAATAAGGGAAAGAATAAGTAGAGGTATAAACAGACGATTAAGAAGAGATGGTTTTATACCTGCGGTAGTTTATGGAAAAGGAATAGATCCTATTCCTATTACTGTAAAAAGGACTGAACTAAAAGGGATCTTAACCAGATTCGGGAGAAGTGCAATATATAATCTTAACATAACAGGTCAGGAGCCTTGGACAGTAATTGTAAAAGAAATACAAAATCATCCTGTAACAGAGGAAATTACACATGCCGATTTTCAGAGAATATCTCTAACTGAAAAAATTAAGATTGAAGTGCCGATTAAAATTATCGGAAGAGAACTTGTTGAAAGTAAGCGATTACTTGTAATACAACAGTTAGATGATTTAACTGTAAGATGTTTGCCTACTGAAGTTCCTAAGTCAATTGATGTAGATGTAACTGCAATGGAAGACGGTGATGTCGTTACAGTAGCTGATCTTAAGATTCCTGAAGGTGTGGAAGTAGAAGATGATCCTGAACAAATAGTTATTTCAATAATTGAAGCTAAGGAACATGCTGTTGAAGAGGAAGGTACCGAAGAAAGTGCTGAAAGTGCCGAAACTGCTGTAGGAGAGAAAGAACAAGCAGGTAGCTAAAAGCTAAAAGTGGTGAAAATTCAGAGAAAACTTTATTTTCAACAATTAAAGTAAAATAAGTTATTTACTATCAAGAATAAGCCTCTGTATCCATCAAAAATAGTGGATTACGGAGGTTTCTATTTATCTATTAATAGGATTAATATTTTGACCTAATAACATTACATTACGGCTTTATTTGAAAATAACAACTTATTTGATACCGAGATTACAAGGAATTAAACAACAAACTAATTTTAATGGATTAACAGGAAACTTTAATTATTTACTATGAGAAATGTTCTCATGATAATTTATTGATATATTTATTATTTTGATATAAATATAGCAATTTTATAAAAACACATTGACACGATTGTTAAAATAATGTATACTTAAATCGTAAAAGATAAAAGTTTTAAATATAATAGATTTTTAATATATTTGTTCGACGTATAATAATATGTAATTATTCATGTATGATCTTCCTTAAGAGCAAGAGTAAAGAAAAAACAAAAATATTAGAGA
>DUMC01000163.1 GCA_012840075.1 Clostridiaceae bacterium
ATTGTTTGTTGTATTGCTAGCATTAATTAGTATCATTTCCGTGTGGTATATAGAATCCTCTAATGCAATAAAGGGAAATGCCCTAAATTATGTACTTGACAGTATAAAACGAGGAAATGAAAATTTAGATATTATGATGCAAGACTTAAATAATATAACTGCAATTATAGCGAGAGACAACGATGTTATGCAAACTTTGCAAACCTATTACGAAAAACCAACTTATGAATGGTTCAGAGATTTAATAGGGATTAAGGGATTTTTAGATACATTAATGTTGTATGAACAAACTAATATGTCAGGCATAACTGTAGCGGATATGAAAAACAATCTATACTGGTACGGAAGAGTATATATTCCAAATGACATTATGGAAGCTGATTGGGTCAAAAATATGCTAGAATGCAATGGTAGAGAAATAATATTGATAAGAAACGTGATTGGCTCAAAAAAAGTATTGACTTTTGGAAGAGCGATAATGCAGACCTCCACTCCTATTGGAATTGTTTTTATAGATATAGATTACAATGTAATCAAAGATAACTTCGATATAGATTTTTTGGAAGATAGTTTCGTATTTGTAGTTAACAGGAACGGGGATTTTATATATCATCCTGACGACTCTTTAATAAGTGATAATATTCGAAGTACAGAATATTACAATATTTACAGAGATAGAATATCGCAGAATGCACGACATATCTTTATTTATAATGAATCTCAATATTACAGGGTGGACTATAGTTGGAGTAATATCAAGAAAAGCATTAGAAAAAGATGTGATTTATATACGGAATCAAACGATATTTATTGGTCTGTTAGTATTTTTTGTAGCTCTATTTTTGTCAATGGTTGTATCCGAACAAATTACAAAAAATTTAAAACAACTTAGAGATACTATGAAATCCATTGAAAATGGAAACCTTGCGGCTGTTCCTAATATTAATGCAGAAGATGAAGTTGGAGAATTAAGCAAATCTTTTATAAATATGATGGTTAGAATTAACAATTTAATGGATGATATCAAAAATCATGAAAAAATCAAAAGAGAGATTGAATTCAAAGCTTTACAAGCTTCAATAAACCCACACTTTTTATATAACACGCTTAATACTATAAAGTATTTGGCAGATGGACAAAACATAAAAAATATTAGTGAGGTTACTTCCTCGCTGATTACTCTATTATATACTTCTATCTGTAAAGAGTCGCAATACATAACCGTACAAGAAGAAGTAGAACATGTAAAAGCATATCTAAATATTCAGAAATATAAATATTCGAATAAGTTTACCGCTAGCTTTGAGGTCGAAGATGAAGTATTACAATATAAAGTTATAAAAATGATATTACAACCAATAGTTGAGAATGCTTTAATTCATGGTATTGAGCCTGCAGAACATCCCGGTATAATATCTATTAAAATATACAGAGAAGGAGACAATATCAAATTTAAAGTTACAGATAACGGGGTTGGAATGACAAAGGAGCAGGTTGAAACGTTGTTAGAAGATAATTATTATAATAAACAATCTCGGTTTAGCGGTATTGGAATTAAAAATGTTAGCGAAAGAATTAAATTATTTTACGGAAAACAATATGGGCTACAAATATTTAGTGAATTGGGCTTATATACCACAGTTGAAATTGAAATCCCTATTTTAGAAAAAGAAGGGGAGAGGGATAATGCTAAAGGTTCTTATTGTAGAGGATGAAATGATTGTCCGTATAAATCTGGCTACATTGATAAATTGGGAAAAGAACGGATTTGTTATTTGTGGGGAAGCAGCGAATGGAAAAGAGGCCATAGAAAAGATTGAAAAACATCGTCCGCATATCGTGATTATGGATGTTGTTATGCCTATAATGGATGGAATAGAATTATCATGCTATATTTCACGAAAATACAAGAACATAAAAATGATTGTGCTAAGTAGTTATGGTGAATTTGATTATGTAAGAGAAACATTAAAAAATGGTGCTGTAGATTATATATTAAAACATTCATTAAATCCAAGTGCACTATTGGACGTATTGAATAAAGCAAAAACGCAGATAGAAGAGGAAATCAGGCAGGAAAATGAGCGGATAAAAGCTAAAGAAAAGTTGAAATTAGCTATCGATGCAATAAAGGAAAATTATATTAGGCAGCTTATTCTGGGAATTAATACAGATAAAATAACAAATGATTTTGAACTATTTCAATTATGGCTAGGAGAGAAAAAGATAATTGTAGTATCTATGCAGGTTTTAAACTATCTTATTATAACAAATAATTATTCGGAAAAAGAGAAAGAAATGTTAATTCATTCTATAATAAATGTAGCCAATCAAATAATGAGCAGGATAAAAAATGGGATGATTGCTCATATAGAGAAAGGAAGATTTATTTTACTTTTTTATTGTGAAAATGAAAAGAGTGAAGCAAGTATTCATCAGTGGACTTATAATGTTATGGAACGTATTTCCAATGCGATAAATAATTTTCTCGATATTGACGTCGTATGGGGTTCTACTGGTTATCCTTG
>DUMC01000164.1 GCA_012840075.1 Clostridiaceae bacterium
ACTCAAATTCATATTGCCGTTAAATGATGCGACTCTGTCTGAAATATTTTTTAAACCTATTCCTTTGTTTTCTTCGTAATTTATACATGTACCGTTGTCTTGCACAATCAATTGATAAATTGCCGGATGCTCTCTTAACACAATACTTGCTTTTGTCGCATTTGAGTGTCTAGCTATATTTGATAAACATTCTTTTATCACTGCAATAAAACAATACTTCAACTTATGCTCAATGTTGCTGTCAATATCATATTCAAACTCCACAGGACAAAACCTGAAATTATTAATCAAAGTCCTGATTTCCGTATATAAATCGATTGATTCATCGTGCAGGTTATGTACACTGTTCCTGATACTGTCCATCGCTTTTGAAAGGGTATCTTTTAGCAATCTGAGACTTTCTTTAGTTTTTTCATCTTTACTTGTAACAAGCAAAGCACCGACCTGTAAAATAGAACTTGACAACAGATGCCCGACATTATCATGGATGTCCCTTGCTATTCTGTTTCGCTCATTTAAAGTTGCAAGGTTTATTTCATAATCCTGTTTTTCCATCAATTCTTTATTCTTCCTTTCAAAAACCATGGACATTTCCATGCTGCTATCACGTAATTTATAATATTCTTTCTTTATGGAGTGAAGTGATATTGTTCGATACTTAAGCAATCCTGCAAGTATTATAAATAGCATAATTAAGATGGTGTTAATTGTAAAAGTCTCCTTAAAATTCACTGCTATTGCCAGGAGTGAAAAAAGCCATAACCACTTAAACTTTGTAAATAATACATCATAACAAACCAGTGGCATAAAGAACATAAACCCATCATTAATAACGCTCAGAACAACTAAAATTGCAAATCCTGCTATTTTTATAATCTCATTTTCATAATAACTCGATAGCGCACTTATTATCACAGCTACCAGAATGGGCACAATTGCCGGGCTGAAACTTGTATAAGATATATAAAAAGCCGTACATATTATAAAAATAATGATTTTATCCATCAATTCGTCCATAATGCCCATATCCTCTCTTATAATACGGGGTCAGGCTTGAATAATTTACTTATCTCATAAGTTACAAGGAGTCAGATTATAATAATTTACTTACATATATTACAAAATTTTACATTTGTTGAAGGAGTTTATACAAACAAATTCAATGGTACCTCATATAGCCAATAACGAGCAGTTAGTAACGCAGTGTCCTCATCAATCCAACCTTGTTCTACCTGCTCAGCCAGAAACTCCGCCAAAACTTTTTTTACCACTAAAGCTTTACCGTAAGTCCATTCCAGACAACGTGCATCAGTAGCAATGATTGAGGATTTTACCATAGGAACCGCTTCAAGCCTGTACTTAAGTGTTTCTCTGTATAATTCGGGAAGATAGTTATACCACCACATGGCTCCTACATAAACATTCGGAAATATATTTGCAGCCCAGATTGCATCAATATTGTTGATTTTAGTTGCTAAAACAATATCAAAAGGACAATTGTACCGTTCAAATAATCCGTATAATTTAGTAACGCGCTCAGGGTCATTGGATGGCACGGCTTGGGAGCAGTAATTGCTTTCAACTCCAAGGAAAAACTGTAAAAACATTTCTTGTTTCTCAATTTCACTGCATAAGCGGTGGAGCACAAAAATCAGAGCATCACCAAAGCCGCTGTTTTTAGTGATTATTTCATCGGGATTTACATTGGTATACTTCTCGAATCTAGGGATGGTTGTCATAATTCCTTTTCGCCCGTTTTTCTTATAATATTCTACAAGCTGCTCTATCTCTTGGGCTACCATTTCAGCTTCATTCAATTTATTCTCAGCATCACTTATTCTGGTTGCCCATGTTTTAATTTTACCATCGATTCTGGGCACGGTTACGCAAACACCGGGAAGCCCCTGAAACTCCTTGTGTTCTTGTGCATTTACAACCGCTTTCTTAAGCTTTGTTTTTAAAGCAACCGTTTCTGCCCACTTTGGATCCTCTTTTGAATTCCTAACCGCTTCAATAGCGTCATATACGCTTTTTTCATCCGATAGGGTTATCGAATACAAATCCTTAAAAATTCTATCCAAAGCCCAACACCAGACAGTATTTTTCGAGTTGTGGTATGCTTTGCAAAACTCATTAACACGGGTTTTTTCATCCAATTCGGAAGCATTTTGTGGATATCCGGCTGCCCACAACTGACGTGCAAGCCAGAAATATTCTGCAATGGTCCAAAAATCTCTAGCCGTGATATTGTCGTGTTCTAAATGGCAATGTGTATCTACAATGTCCATGTTATACATGATTTCTTTTAAATTCTCCCTACCCATATTATCTTTATCCTCCCTGATCACTTATTTTAATAAATGCTTATACATTTTTATTAACTGTATATCTCATTTCAGATATTTTGTATTTTATCAAGCTGGTCAGACTCATTTTTTCATTCAGAATCTACTCCGGCATTCAATAATATTCAATAATTTTGACCTTATAGCCCGAACCAATGTCAATAAAGCAAACTACTGATGATATATATAAAAATAATAAAACTCTGCACAGAATGAGCAGACAACTGATTTATTTTATAACTTAATATTAGCATAATATAACTATATTGTAAAATACTTACCTATTTCATGTAACAATTCTGATTAAATTAGCATTAAGTTGGCGTTTATTGAGTAATTCTGCTCTTAGATTATGGTTGGACCTACATTTTGTTTTAGCACGTATAGAGAATAGAAAATATTATTACATTTGTCACATAAAAAATATGTTTTTATTCACTTACAATAAAGTTCTAATGCTAGTAGAATTAAAATATCAAATTTCCAATTGAATAAGTAAATTTATTCATACATAATCCCATTATTTCACGACCCCATAATTTAAGGAGGTTCACCTCATGACAATAATAAAAGTAAATAATTTGGTAAAAAGATACGTTGATTTGATTGCTCTTGACCATTTTAGCGTAGAAATTGAAGAAGGTGAAATTTTTGGACTGCTCGGACCTAACGGTTCAGGTAAAACAACGGCAATAAATTGTATTTTATCCTTGCTTACTTATGATAAAGGTGAAA
>DUMC01000165.1 GCA_012840075.1 Clostridiaceae bacterium
ACGGTACAATTAGCTACTTTTTATTCCAGCAAAACAAAAAACAGGTAGAGTCATAAGTGAAAAAAATATGCAATTATACAAGGATGAAAATACACAAAAAAATTGCCAACTTAAACTTGACAGTAACGACTTCTCGCTTATTGTTGTAAAATATTAGTTATCTGTTATATAATATTATTAGAAGAATCAATTCGTTTTGTAAGCTTAGATATAGAAGCAAACAAAGATAGAAGATGATTATTGTATTTGTTGTAAATAACTTTTATACTGACGGCGGTATATCTGAATTTTCGGTTAAGGATTTTGCGGAAAAGCTATCACTCAGGGGGCATAAGATTCGAATAATTACATATGACACCGATCATACGGGCAAAAAGAATTGGGATAACAGTTTTGAAATATTTCACATATCAAAGCTGAGGAATCCTATTACCTGGTTGTTTTGTAGAAAGCAATATAAACTGTCTGCAGAACTAAGTATCATTAATAAAGCTTTATCCGGAGCTGATGCTGTACATATATGTCAGCCTTCAATACTCGGAAGAGTGGTATATAAAGTAGCTGAACGGGCAGGTATTCCCGTAATTGCCGGATTTTACACTAAGCCTGAAAATATAATACGCAACATTGGGCAGGATTGGTTCATCCCAAGTGCGCATATCATTTATTTTCTGTGGCGTTGGTTTTTTTACCGGAAATTTTTACATATTCATTGTTTATCCAAATCTGTTGCTGCACAACTTCGTTCTCATGGATACAAAGCATGGCTTTATGTCATATCAGATGAAGACATATCAAATGAACAAGACTCATTGAACCTCAACATGAAAAGAATGGAAAGTATTTATTTATCTTTATCTAAAAAACAAAATAAGAATGAATATGCCAAAGGGTTGCTGTTCCAATTGTTTTCCCGATTGTTCTATATGGGTTTTGCCATACCTCTTATGCAATTTTGGATGCGTGTTGTCCTGGGAGCGAAAATAAAAGGTAAAAGCAATCTAAGAGGACTTCACGGTGCGGTTACGGTTTGTAACCATGTACATTTTCTGGACAGTGTTATAGTGAGTCTGGCGCTTTTTCCGAGGAAAGCAACTTTCCCAACCTTTGCAAAAAATGTAAAATCCCTTTGGCCTGGGAAAATAGTACGAATACTCGGTGGTGTACCTATTCCGGAAAATATCAGTGAAGTTAAAACATTTTTCGATGAAATGGAATTTCTTTTAAGAAAAAATCATATAGTACACTTTTTTCCTGAAGGAATAGTGAAGCCATATTATACCGGGTTGCGGAGTTTTAAAAAAGGTGCTTTTCATTTAGCTGCTCTGGCCAATGTTCCAATTGTCCCTATGTTAATCACTTTTGAGCCACCTAATAGAATATATAAGTTGATACGAAAAAAGCCTGTAATGACCCTTCATATAGGGAAACCCATTAATCCTATGGATACTGAGCCTAAAACTGATGCACAGCTTCGTATGAAAATAGTATACGAGATAATGGATAGACAGAGGGACGGTTCTTTTGTCTAGAAATAAGACACCGGTAAGACATGGGGACGGTTCTTGCGTCTATGTCTGCTTTTGGACATGACGTGAAGACATAATAACGGTTCTTGAATGTTGGGTTAATGGGGTATTTTGTGCGTGAATTCGAAAACCCGTAATTTTTTTGAACATATTCTGTTCATATTACGTCTATAAATTGTGAAATACAAAATATTGGAGGTATGATTAGTGAAAAAAAGAATGTTTCCCTGCTTGGCGGCTATTGTATTTTTGCTATGCATGGTTGTTGTGATACATGTAGATTCCATTATTGAAATGTTTTTTAATGAAAATGCTAATAATCTGAATGTTACTATGATAGAGTCTTTAGATGAAGATGCTTTGAAACAAAATCAAGATGTTTCCGGCATGGATACTTTGAATAACAACATAAATGAGAATTCTACAAATAAGGATAATTTGGATCAAGATACTTCAAATAAAAATATAAATAGCAACACTACAAATAAGAATAATAGTACTGCTCCAAGCTTGGGAGGAATATCTCTGGGAGATAATCAGGAGACAGTTGCAAATGTACTGGGTAATAACTATGTAGAATCCACTGAGGAGGATATTGCTGGATTTATTGGTGAAGATATGAATATTTGGACTTACGAAAATGGTATTGTTGTATATTTCGGAAAAATGACAGGAAAAGTGCTGAGAATTACATCAACAAGTCCAAATCTTCAAACTGATCTGGGAATTAAAGTCGGTGACAATGCAAAAACTGTATTCGAAACATACAAGCCATTATTCGAAGAAGCTGTAAGCCGCCACGAGGATGAGAAACTAGAAGGTTGGTATCTTATAAATGATGAAGTTGTGATGATTTTTGATTTTGACAAATCGGACGAAAAATTGATAAACAACAAAGTAATGCCTGACTCGAGCGTTGAGGAAATAACACTTGCTTATTGGAAGCATTTTGATTGAAGATGACAAGGAGATAGTTCACTATATCACATTTCATAATTTAATGAACAATGCTCCTTTCTGGTAAAAATCTGAGAAAGATCTGGTAAAGATTTAAGAAAGATTGGCAACATAATATTAAAGATTAATAATGTAATACTAAAACCAGTAAAGGAGTTTTTTTATGGAATTCAAACCGATCCGTATTTGAGAAATACATAACAGCTCTAATTTACCACATAAGTACGGCAAGAGCATGAAAGAGTATTAAACAGGTTCAAGCTTTTACTCCCCTTATTCCATTGATTGACAATTATAGTTAAGTATAATACAATCAAAATAATCAAAGTGAATGTTAAAAAATGCATAAAGAAAGCCAAGAACTAGAGAATAAATAAGTTAGCGATCTATTTTGTATATAGATTTTCAGAAAATATAATCTATGCCAACAAGCAAGTCTAAGAGCTAAAATTGTTATTTGCATCAGAATCCAATTAGTAGTAAAAAAGAATGTCAAATATACACACAATGACGTTTTTGATTATTAAGATTTCACAAAAAAAGCATCCTATATTCTAATGATACTTTATAATAGGGGGGATTAGCGTGAGCTTTTTTTAAAAGAAAATAACAGGCTGATACGTAAATCAGGTCCTGAACAATTATGGATCGAACCTTGGGGAGAAAATAGTCTCAGAGTTAGGGCTACTTATCAAAACGAGATGCTCAAAACCGATTGGTCTTTACTAAAGCCTTCGAATCAAAGTCACTGTAGTATCAAAATTGATGGCAAAAAGGCATGCATCACTAACGGGAAAATGACAGCGCAAATCGGAGTAGGCGGTGACATTCAATTTTTTAATCAAAATAAAAAGCTCCTCTTAAAAGAACAATGGTTGAGTAGGAAAAAAGATACTGCAGACGGGGATCCACGGCGCCACATACCAGTATTTGGGAAAATAAGTGCCCTTGAAATACCCGGTCGTGAGTTCAGACCGTTACATGGAGGAGACTATAAACTGTTTGTGCGTTTTGAATCTGATCACAGGAAAAAATTTTTGGAATGGGGCAGTACCAGGATGGATTGCTTGATAGAAAAGGATGTGTCTTGGAACTTGCACAACGTAATTCACAGGCAAGTGTACCATTTGCGATTTCAAATATAGGTTATGGATTTCTGTGGAACAATCCAGCGATAGGCAGGGTTACCTTCGCAAAAAACGTTACAGAGTGGATTGCCGAGTACACTAAATATATGGATTATTGGATTACTTCGGGAGATACACCTGCTGAGATATTAGAGACATATGCATCTGTTACAGGAACTGTTCCTGAAATGCCCGATTATGCAATAGGTTTCTGGCAATACAAGATTAGATACCGTACACAATAAGAATTGCTTGAGGTGGCGAGAGAATATAAACGTAGAGATTTGCCGCTTTCTGTTATAGTCATAGATTTTTTCCATTGGCCGTATCAAGGTGATTGACGCTTTGACCCAGAAGAGTGGCCTGATCCCGAAGCAATGATCAAGAAGCTTAAAGAAATGGGAATAGAACTCATGGTATCTATATGGCGGCCCATGCTTGATGTGCGCTCGGAAAACTACAAAGAGATGTCAGAAAGAGTTTTTTTAATACGTACAGAACGTGGACTCCCATACGGTATGGACTATTTCGGCAATACAATAGCATATGATGCAACGAACCCCGAGGTAAGACAATTTGTGTGGAATATAGTAAAGAAAAATTACTATGATTATGGAATTAGAATGTTCTGGCTTGATGAAGCTGAGCCGGAATATAAGATATACGATTTTGACCATTATCGGTATTACCTGGGGAGTGGATTACAAGTAGGTAATATTTATCCACTTAAATATGCGCAGGGCTTTTACGATGGAATGAAAGCCGAGGGGCAGGAAAAGATAATCAACCTTGTAAGGTGTGCTTGGGCAGGAAGCCAAAGATACGGTGCACTTGTTTGGTCAGGAAATATAGATACAACCTTTACCTCGCTACGCGAACAATTTGTCAGTGGTCTTAACATGGGATTATCGGGAATACCGTGGTGGACAACTGATATAGGAGGATTCGACGGCGGAGAACAGAACGATCCGGAGTACCGGGAATTGATTATCAGGTGGTTTCAATATGGCGCTTTTTGCCCTGTTTTCAGGCTTCATGGTTTCAGAAACAATGGTCAAAAATCAGACGACTCTAGAAAGCCTAGCACAGGAGGACCGAACGAAGTCTGGAGCTATGGTGAAGTAGCATATGAAATATTTAAGTACTACATGTTTTTGCGTGAGCGGCTGCGTCCATATATTGCTGAGCAAATGAAAGCAGCCAGCAGGAAGGGAACACCTGTTATAAGACCTCTGTTTTATGATTTCCCGGCCGATCCTAAAGTATGGGAAATAGATGACCAATATATGTTTGGACCCGATTTACTTGTAGCTCCAGTTATGGAATTAGGTATGAGGGAGAGGGAAGTTTATCTACCATACGGCAGCAGCTGGACTAATGCTTGGACAGGTGAAATATATCAAGGTGGGCAATCAATTAATGTAGAAGCTCTACTTGATAAGATACCACTTTTTTTGAGAGATGGTGTGGTACTTCCTATCAAGGAACCTATACAGGAATAAGTAAATAGACAGGGGGACGGTTCTTTTGTCTGAACACGGACGCGGAGACGGTTTTTTACGTATAGACAAGAGAACCGTCCCCCTGTCTAATGGACAAGAGAACCGTCCCCCTGTCTAATGCCCCTTCTAATGCCCCTGTCTAATGGTCCCCCTGTCTGATGAATAATTTACAGCTGCATGTAAAAAATAAATAAAAAAATAATAAGGAAGAATTATTTATGTTTGGATACATTTTTAAGAAGATTCGCTATTTATCCTTAAAAAATAAAGATAAAAGTATGCTTCAAGATACTATAGCAAAGAAGAATAGTGAACCAATATCATCTGATTTGGAAAGAAACCTGGAAGTAATTAAAGGTATTTTGTCCGACAGCAGTGATGTGACAATTCACGAGTTTAACTTCGGACACGATAGAAGATTCAAAGGTGCTCTGATTTTTATCAATAGCATGGTAGATAAAGAAGAAATTCATAAGAATGTTCTGCAACCTTTGATGTATGGCACATTGCTGCTAAATAAGGATATAGATATGGATTTTACCCAAATAGATACCATTAGAAGGAACTTAATTTCGATGATAGATAACCTGAAAGTGACACTGCTTAGCGATTTGCTTGACAATTTATTGGCAGGGGCAACCATTTTATTGATAGATGGTTCAAAAGAAGCTTTGGTAATTAATCCCGGAAAGCGAGAATCTCGTGCTATAGATGAACCGGGAACGGAAGCTATTGTCCGCGGGCCAAGGGAAGGCTTTAGTGAAAATGTAAATGTAAACATTGCTCTTATCCGCCAAAAAATTAAAGTTCCTGACTTATGTGTAGAAAAATTTATTATTGGTGATAAGTCAAAAACTGATATATTCATTGTTTATATAAAAAGTGTGGCCAATCCGAAACTGATTGAAGAAATCAAAAAAAGACTGAGTAGAATAAAAGTAGATGCGATTCTGGAATCAGGATATATTGAACAATTTATTGAGGATAATCCTTATTCTATTTTTCCCACAATTTCACACACTGAAAGACCTGATAAGGCAGTAGCAAAGATACTCGAAGGCCGTGCTGCCATTTTGATTGACGGCACACCTTTTGTTCTCATAATGCCCATGGTGTTTATTGAAAGCTTTCAAAGTGTAGAGGATTATTATTCTAGACCATTTCTTGCAAGTATTGTGCGTGTAATAAGGTTTCTATCCTATATTATCAGTACTTTAGGACCGGCTATATATGTAGCATTGACTGTTTTCCACCAGGAGTTGATACCTACCCAGCTATTGATATCTATAGCTAATGGACGTGAAAGAGTACCTTTTCCGGCAATTTTGGAAGCTTTATTGATGTTATTTACCTTTGACATTTTGAGAGAAGCAGGAGTACGATTGCCGAAATCAGTAGGACAAACTGTTGGTATTGTTGGAGCCATTGTACTGGGTCAGGCATCTGTTGAGGCCGGTCTTATAAGTCCCATAATGGTAATTGTTGTATCATCAACAGCCATTGCAAGTTTTGCCGTTCCGGCGCAGACAGGTTCCGGAACAATACTGCGGTATATATATCTTGTACTTGCCGGACTTGCAGGTGGGTTTGGTGTAATTATGGGACTTTTGGCAACATTGCTTCATCTTGCATCTTTAAGATCTTTTGGAGTTCCATATTTATGGCCAATTGCACCGTTGGATTTTTCAGGTTTAAAGGATACTTTTATAAGGATGCCGCTATGGACAGTGTCAAAGCGTCCTAAGGCTATCGTTTGGAGTGATTTTGACTCCTACAAGCAAAGTCCGGATTTAATGCCTTCACCAAATGGAGAAGGCAACTAAGATTCCAAATAAAAGGAGCAAGGCTTAATGGAGTGAGGCTGAATGAAAAAAAAGATGAATATACCAATTATGAATATTTCGATTATGAAACTGGCTTTATGTTTTCTAATACTTTTTACCTTTTCCGGTTGTTTAGGCGGAAGAGAAATTAATGATTTGGAAATTGTGATAGGTATGGGGATCGATAAGGATGAGAGCACGGGGAACATTTTACTTACAGCACAGGTAGTAAAAAAAGAGGAAGTAGGAGGGTCAGGAAAAGGTGAGGGAGGAGGAGAGAGCAAGGTATTTTGGAATGTTTCCAGTATAGGAAATTCAATTTTTGATGCGGTAAGACAAATAACACATAAAACAGGAGATAGGTTATTTGTATCGCATAATCAAGTTGTGATTTTTGGAAAAGATATAGCAGCCGAGGGTTTACAAAAATATATTGATTTCTTTCTGCGCGCCCATGAAATGAGACCTACTGCATTGATTCTTATTGCTGAGGGTCGAGCTTCAGACATTATGGATGTCAAACCGGAAACTGAAAAGTTTCCTGCTATTAATATTGCAAAGTTGATAAAAAGCTATGGTTTTACATCCCATTTATATAAAGTTAATATGAAAGATTTTGCATCATGCTTGATGAGTGCTACTACAGCACCGTTAGCACCTTTAGTCAGCCTTTCTCAGAACAAGGATGACAAAGATATTTATGTGTCGGGTATGGTTGTTTTTAAAAATGGGAAAATGATTGGCAAGCTAAACCAAGAAGAAGTTCGTGGTCTTTTGTGGGTACTTGGTAAAGTAAAAGGTGGTGTAATAATTGTTTCTTCACCTGATAAACAAGGGAACGCTGTTTTAGAAATAATAAAAGCTAAAAGCAAGGTAACACCGGAAATAAAAAATGGGAAAATAGCAATGCATGTAAGCATTAAAGAAGAATCAAGCCTTGCAGAACAGTCTACAACAGAAAATTTGGCAACCTGTCCTGCATTTGATGAAATGCAAAAAGCTTCCGCAGAAATTATCCGACAGGAGATATTGGCAGCCTTTAATAAATCAAAGGAGTTAAATGCTGATATTTTTGGTTTCGGTGAAATACTACATAAAAAATACAGCAAAAAGTGGAAGGAGTTAAAAGATAATTGGGATGATATATATCCGACTATAGAATTAAAGCTTGAAATTGAAACAAAGATACTAAAAACCGATTTATTAAAAAAACCAGCATTTCCAAGTAATGAGGGAGAATAAATGAACATTGAAAAAGGGAAAATCAGCAGCCAACAATTACTTTTCTTAGTTGCGGGCTTTGTTCAAGGATCAGTTTTATTGATAGATTTTACAGTAGGTATAACTGAACAACAAACATGGATAGTTGTATTTATAGGATTGGCTATAACAACCCCTTTTTTTCTTTCTTTTGTTATGCTTGCAAAAAGGTTTCAGGGGATGAATCTTATTCAAATCAATGATGTAGTATATGGCCGTTTGATGGGTAAAGTTGTATCTGCATATTATATTTTCTTTTTTTTAATGACTTTGTCTTTTAATATTCGTGATGTAGGTGAGTTATACATAACTTTTTTAATGCCGGACACACCTTTTATTTTCTTCCTGACAGTATTTACTGCAACTTGTGCATATGCTGTTGCTAAAGGTATAGAAGTGTTGGCAAGGGTAAGTCATTTGTTTGTAGTTACCGGGTTATTTGTAATAATCAGTACTTTCATCCTTTTAATTGATCAAATGGATTTTTCTAATTTTTTGCCGTTTTTTGAATTACCGTTTGTAAGAATGTTTCAAGGTATACATATCATGTCGGCTATTCCTTTTGGGGAAACGCTTGTTTTTCTTGTAATTATGGGATGTTTAAATAATACTAAGCATATGATTAAAAATTCTTATATTGGATTATTAATTGGAACGATAAGTCTTCTTATTGTATCTGCTAGAAATACAGCAGTTTTAGGCAGAACACAAACTATATGGACTTCTGCATCATTTCAATCAATACGCCTTATTGATATAGGAACAGTATTAACGAGGATGGACTTTCTAATAGGAATTGCACAAACAGTATTAATATTTTTTAAGTGTTGCCTTTTCTTTTATGCATTGGTAGTATCGCTCTCTCAATTATTTGGCTTAAAGTCATATTTGCCGCTGGTTTTACCTTTAGCAGGCATCGAGGTAATTATCGCCGCTACTGTTTTCCAATCTCCTGTAGATCATGCTTCAATTACCCAGAATGCAGGAATTATATATTCTGCCCCGCTTATGTTTATTTTCCCGCCCTTGTCGCTACTGATTGCTAAAATCCGCGGTTTGCCAAGGTTTGAAAGGGGTAAGGGAAAATGATATTCCTTTTATTGATTTATGCTTTCATCATTATAATCAACGTTCCAGAGCTTATAAAGAAGAAGGAGTGGAGAGAGCTTATAGCTTTTTCTATCCTATACATCATTGGCTTTGCATTAGGCTTAATGTATGTTCTTGGTATACCCATACCAAGTCCGATGAAAGGGTTACAGCATCTTATCGTTGAAGTATTGGGCATAAAATATCCGTAGTGAAACATGGGGACGGTTTTCTTGAGACATGGGTGAGACATGGGGACGGTTCTCTTGTCTCATTATTCGGAGTAGGATATATGTAACCTTAGTGAACAATTTACGCAAGCAGTACCTTCAATTATATTGCCAAGGTTCTGTTTTTCATTTATAGCAGCTGTTATACATCAGCCGTTAGTTATAAAAAGACAAATATTTTGCTAAACATCAATATGCCCTAAATTGGATAGTCATTCAATTTACCAACTAATTTGCCGGCGTATTCGTGAACATTTTACGTGTTCAATTCATTTTTGAGACAAAGTTAAAGAACCTTTGCATCTATCGTTCCTTTAAATATATAATAAGGATAGATATATATAGCGTTAGAGATGTAGCCTACAAAGCTTCTATATAGTTCAAATAAGCTATATAGGAAGTGCGAAACATCTCGCTAGAATAATAGCTAAAAAAGTAAAATAAAGAAGAGTATAAGAAAGAAAACGTAGTGCTTGAAAATCTAGGAAGACTTGAATATCTGAAATTTATGCTTTAATATATTCAATTGAAATTTGCGCTTGAATGTATTCAATTAACCAAAATATAATGTAAAAGAGGTGACTAATTTCGTGAAGGTTTTAATGATTAACGGAAGCCCAAGAGAAGGAAGTAATTGTAGCATAGCGTTGAATGAGATGAAGAAAATATTTGAAGAAGCGGGCATTGAATGTATAGAGGTTGTAGTCGGTAATAAAAATATTAGAGGATGTATTGCCTGCAATTTTTGTTCTAGCGCTGGTAAATGTGTGTTTGACGATGATGTAAACAAATTGGCTCCTTTATTTGAGGAGGCAGATGGGCTTGTGGTTGCAAGTCCGGTTTACTATGCATCTGCAAATGCAACTCTTATAGCATGTCTCGATAGACTTTTTTATAGCACTCATTTTGATAAAACCATGAAGGTCGGGGCAAGTGTTGTGTGTGCTAGGAGGGGAGGATGCTCAACAACTTTTGATCAACTTAACAAGTACTTTACAATTTCCGGTATGCCGATTGCATCTAGTCAATATTGGAATTCAATTCATGGTCGTCTTCCTGGTGAAGCTAATCAGGATGAAGAAGGGAAACAGACCATGAGAACTCTTGCAAGAAATATGGTTTTTCTAATGAAAAGTATTGAACTTGGAAAGAAGGAGTTTGGCTTACCAGAAAAGGAAAAAAGAATTTCTACAAATTTTATAAGATAGAATAATAGGGGTAGTTTTCTTGTTTTACCTCTGTAAGAAGGAGTTATGCTTGAAAAATTCGCTTATTATCAAAAGAGGTTTGGCGTTAAGCATGAACTTCATGAAAAGACTTTTATCTCAAATCATATATTATTATTTATAAATTGTATTTAAGAAACGAATTTTATAACAAAGATGATTAAAGTTCTGCTTAGCTATGATTGAAGCTACCCATAGTGATGATTGTAGCTCTGATCAATGTTGGTGTAGTGCATTTATTTTCAGCTTTGTGTTAAGATGACTAGGAATTGTGGACACAAGCTCTTGAACATTTTCAGCAAGCCATTAGTCACAAACCTGCAAACGATATTGCATTTTCTAATGCAGGTCTTATATACAAAAAGATGGTGAAAATAAATGAAGTATTTGATTGCTATAGGGAAACAACATCGGTAAATCCTGACAATACCATTTCTTACAATAATATTGATATTATCTATTTAGATATAATGAAGATGTATGGTTCTATTAAAGCTGCTAAAGAAGGCGCTACTAAAGCTGCCAAAGGAGGATTCAGAATAAAGCTGAATATGTATCAAGCTATTAATACTCTGGCGCAGGCATATTCATTGAAAATAACAAATAAAACGATGAATCATATAACTGAAAAGTCTCAAAAAATGCAATAAAGACTAAAAGACAAGGTGATAGTTCTCTTGTTTACTCTTAAAGACAAAACAGTATAGACAAGAGAATTGTCCGAGACTGCTGAAAAAAGTACCACTTTTAAAAAATGCTAATGGAGATATGAGGTGTTTTAGGGCTTATTTGTCAAACAAAATGTTTTTTCAGCGGTCCTGAACCGTTCTCTTGTCTTTAGACAAAAGAACCGTCCCCGTGTCTTACCCGTGTCTTACATAATAAACCAGAGAATATAAGTATTGAAACTACCAGACGGTTTCAATAAATCGGGGATAAAGTTTTGATGAAAATAGTGATTAGGAATTTCAAACCGGGAGATGTGGCTCCAATATCCAGACTGCAAAAGAAATACAACAAAGCGGTTCCCGATTCTTCTATAGTTCAAGCAGAAGTTTATAATTCTCCGGAGTTTGAAGGCGGAAAAAATGTTTTTTGCGCTTTTAATGAAGAGGATGAATTGGTAGGATATGCACCAATTTATCCTGTCCTTGCTACAGAGGAAAGCGGATATTTGAATGTTCTATGGGCTGAAATAAAAGTTGACCCGAAATTTAATGAGAAAAAATTACTTCGGGATATGTTATTTGACAGAATGATGGCCAGAGCAGCGGAAATCAGGAATAATGCACCGGTAAAAGACACAAAGATTTGTTTCTGTCATTATTCAACGGAAACTGATAGCATCAATTATATTCTTTCAAAGGGATTTAAGCCTTGTGAAGGTATCTATAATATGATGAGAGATTTGAGTGAACCCATAATGCAATATGAAGTTCCTGAAGGTTTGAATATTATTGAATGGAAGATGGAAACCCGGGAGGAAAGAGCTAAATATATTAATGCATATAATATTGCTTTTCCTGAAAAGCCATGGAATGTAGAGGGATTGGAGCATTTCATGAAATCCGATATGTGGGTTGGCGGCACAACGATGACTGCTTTCGATGGGACTGATATTGCAGGGAGTATAATGCTGTACTGGAAAACTGATGGGGAAACGGAACGGGGAAAACGACAGGCTTATACGGAGAATATATTTGTCATGCCACAATGGAGGAAAAAAGGAGTAGCTAGTTGTTTAATTAGCAAAGGGCTTTCACATCTTGCACAGCAAGGTGCAAAATATGCACTCCTTGAGGTACGAGCTAATAATATTAAAGCACTGGATATTTATAAACGGATGGGATATAAAATTTTGAGAGAGCAAGTAGTATTGGAATATTCGATAATTGACTAATGTTAATGTTTACAGGCATTAAAACACAGCATCATTAATGATTTAAGGTACAAAAACAGCATCCCTTTATAATCATGTTTCCGGCATGGAAGAGTTGATTATTGACCTATGAGTCTCAGCAATTAATACTCCTGATAATTGAGATTGTAAAATACGGAATGTGAGGAATAACATCTGAGTGAAAACAATATCCGCATTGTCCGCCCGTTATGTGGTGAAATTGGTAAGTCTTTGGTAGAAATATATGACAGAAACCTTCGTAAGCAAAATTTTGCAACGTCCCTCATATTACCGACCTGCAAGCAGTGCTTTTCTGAAATTGAACCTTAATGAAGATAATGGAAACAATTGATTTAAAAACAGACAAAACAAGCTGATCAGACAAAATGCTCATAAATGAATAGCAGAATAGCAAAAAACTGCCTTTTCGTTTGGCAAGATATATGGCAGGATATGATAACTGTACTTTCTGAAAACAAATTGGCAAAACTCCAAAGGCAAATAGCTAAGAATAAAGAAGGAAGTAAAAATTGGGATAAACAAAGGATAAAAATAGCAAGATTGTATGAGAAAATAAGTAACATAAGGAATGATTTTCAGCACAAGTTATCTTCAAAGATTATTAACGAAAACCAAGTAATAATCAGCGAAGATTTAAATGTGAGAGGGATAATAAAAAATCCCAATCTTGCAAAAAGAATATCTGATGTATAGTGGAACGAATTTTGCAGGCAACTGGAATATAAAGCAAGATGGTATGGATGGATACATCATAAGATTAGCAGATGGTTTGCCTTATCACAAATTTGATCGGAATGCGATCATATAAACAAGGTTTGAATTACAATAAGTAATATGTTAAATGCACTAAAGAGATTGCACTAAAAGTGATGAATGCAAACTGAGAGGTGCAAAATTTAAAAGGAATTTCAAATACAAGATGGCAATCCATTTTATCGTAAGATAGTTGCTTAATAATAATATAAAATAGTTGCTTAACAATTGTATTACCATACTCCCGTTGCAAGCAAAGAAGATGTGTAATAACGTATGTATAAAAGCGGTAGTTTAAAATTCTTACAGAAAGCACTACTAGAAAGTACTATTCTCCTTCAAAATGGGCTCTTGAGTAATTATTAATGAAGATATCTTTATATATAATAATGTTTATTCTGTAGTATAGATAAAATGGGAAAGGGATTGAACATGTAATACCTTACTTTGTCAATGGCTCATGAAAGTGATAAATTTTACGTATGAGGTGAAAGAAATATGAAAGTGATAGGAGTATCCGGCAGCCCAAGAAAAGACGGAAACACGGAAATTCTGGTTAGAGAAGCACTTAAGCCTTTTTATGAAAAAGGATGGGAAGTAACTGAATTCTTTCTGAGTAGAAAAACAATATATCCTTGTATAGGCTGTGAAACTTGTATGGAAACTGGAGCATGCGTTATTAAAGATGATGATATGAAGTTTTTGCTAAGCGAATTTGAAAAGTGTGATGCTTTTATCATAGGATCACCTGTGTATTATCGGAATGTAACAGCACAGCTCAAAGCATTATTTGACCGAAGTTTTGTTTTCAGGAACAGAAAATTATTGGCCGGAAAACTGGGAGGAGCTATAGCAGTAGGAAGAGGAGAAGGCGGAGGACAAAGTATTGTACTAACAATCATACATAATTTTTATTTATCTTCGGGAGTACTCTGCGTTCCTTGTGAAATCAATGGTTTATCTGCAAGAGCGGACAAACCGGGTGATATTCTGAAGCAAGAAAACAGACTGAGACAGGCAAGGGTATTGGGTGAGAATATTATTAAATATTCAGAAATGATATCCAGAGGTTGATCAGTTCATCTATTAATATTCAGAAGTTTATGAATTCATCTATAATACCTATCATGTGGATTGAACATGTTCTATCACAATTTGAAAACTAAACTGAATAGGAATACCTTGACAAAAGTCAAGCGTTATGGAAACATATTTAAAAATGACCTTACTTTATAACCTTTCAGGTAAAGTCAGATATTAAGTTTGAACAGCAACTTTGCCAAATTGCTTTTTTAGAGAATTAGATAACACTGAAAAGACCATTATTTTCAGGAATAAAAATGAATAAAATGGTCATAAAAGGAGGTTTCATATTGTGGATTGGAATTCTGAGCAATATTTGAAATTTAAAACCGAACGTACACAACCAGCTATCGATTTAGTTAATCGTATTAAGAGAAGACAAGGGGACGGTTCTCTTGTCTTACTCTTGTCTTGTGCAATATAAGGAGATAGCAAACTGTGTAGAAAAATAGCCTAAAAATCGTTTTATATAATTCAAGATATTTATGATATAATTTACTAATAGTAAATTGAAAATATGTTACCACATTCTAGTGACTAAAGTTACAAGTAAGGCAATTAATAAAACTAGGATAGGAACTATCCTAAGTAAAACACCTGTGGAGTAAGGTAAGTCCGTTACGAGGACGAAGAAGCAGGATTTTCTATTGGTGACAATAGAAGCATGTAATTTTAATTATGTGAGATTCACGCTGAAGTAAGTAGGAACATCAAACTAATATGGTGTCGTAGGGTGTTGTAGAAAATTCAAACTGAGCAAAAAGCTAAATCCAGATAACAGGACTATCAGTGAGTTAGAAAAAAATGAAGATGCCATAAAAAATATTTTGTCATCTGGATCTAGTATCCTTGTAAAAAGGTTGGGATTTGTTTGGCATGCAGAACTAAGACTAGGGAATCAAGTCAAAGGAACAATTCCATTGTCTTATATTCGGCATGCAGGAATTTAAAGTAGGGATTTGTTGGATATACAAGAATATAACAAAAGAACCAAAAGAACTAAGACGAGAGAACCGTCCCTTTGTCTAAGAAGGAGTGCTACATATGAATAGGAATTGTTTTGTTTCATGGAGCGGAGGAAAAGATTCATGCCTCGCTTTTTATAAGGCTGTGCGGGCAGGATATAGTCCAAAGAAATTGTTTACAATGTTTAGTAAGGAAAACGATATCAGCACAGCCCACAGATTAAAGGAAGAAGTTTTGAGAGCCCAAGCCCTTGCAATAGGTATCGAACATACGGTAGGAAGAGCATTGTTTAATGAATACGAGGAAGTATTTGTCCACAATATTAAGCAGTTTAAAAAAGAGGGCTTGGACTATGGGATTTTCGGCGATATCGATATAGAAGAGCATAAGCAATGGGAGGAAAAGGTGTGTAAGAGAGCTTCTATTACTGCAGTGTTGCCACTATGGCAAAAGAATCGCAGAAATTTGGTCCAGGAATTCCTTAACTTGGGCTTTAAAGCAAAAATAATAGTGGTTAATACTACTATGTTAGACAAGAGATTTTTAGGGCAGGATTTAAGTTTTTCATTGCTTGATGAAATTGAGAAATGCGGTGCTGACGTTTGTGGAGAGAATGGCGAGTACCATACAGTTGTATATGACGGTCCAATCTTCAGGCAACCGGTTAATCTAGTTTTTGATAACAACATAATTCCCGTTGAAGACAATTGGGCTCAAATCCAAGTGCGACAGAGGAGCTGATACATGTTACTAATGTCGTAAAATATCAATCGACTGGAAGATAAAAGCAAAACGGAACAATAGGGGAGAAGTTTATGGCATTGATTTTTTGCCCTGAATGCCAAAATAAAATTTCTGATCGTGCAGAAGCATGTACGCATTGCGGTCTGCCCTCCAGGTGCTTTGGCATGTCTTTTGCTGTTAGTGATATTAACAACAATAAAGACATATCTGCAGTTGTTTACGATACAAGAGATAAAGCTGGAACAACTATTGCCTAATTCAAGACTTGCGGATATGATGCCGGCGGATTTGAGGTGCTACGGGCTAAGACTGATAATCCGAGGACACATCTCTTCTTAGATATTGCTGAAAAAGTGTATAATTATTATCAAAAACAGCTATCAGCACAAAATCGGATTGATTTTGAGGACATGATAAATGATGCTCATTTTTATCTTGGTGAAATTGAGCGTCAGCAATTGGAAATTCCATATAAATATATTATTATTAGACAGGGGGACGGTTCTCTTGTCT
>DUMC01000166.1 GCA_012840075.1 Clostridiaceae bacterium
AACAAAAACGGTTTACATAATACAGCTGTAAATCTTGGAAACCCTGTACCAACAACCTTTAGGACAATATTAGGTTTTCAATGTGCCGATATATGAAACTTTCAAATTATTTGCGTAAGTCCTGTTAGTAAATCTCCAACAAAATGGTCCATTGTGTCATTTATAAATTTAAAATTATCTATATCAATAAAAAACAGAGCCATAGTTTTTACATGACAGGTGTTCATATATTTTTCGAAATTCTCATACAGTGCCAGTCTGTTTGGCAAGCCGGTTAAGTAATCATGATATGCATTTTCTTTCAACTGATTCTCATATTTTTTTCTGTCACTAATATCCGTAAATGACCCAGCAATTCTTAGAGCTTTACCATTTTCATCAAATAACGCTTTCCCTCTTATTAAAAACCATTTATAACTTCCGTCTTTGCATTGCATCCTGCACTCGCATTTTAAAAAATCTGAATTGCCTTCCAAGTGCTTCTCGAAAGCTTTTTTAACATAATCACGTTCATCAGGATGAATTAAAGAGAGCCATTTATCGAACATATTCTCGGATTCATCTATTTCGTGTCCCAGCAGTTCGTACCATCGATCCGAGAAATACTGCTGCCCATTCTCCAAATCTATGTCCCATATCATGTCATTGGAACCTTCTGCTGAAAGCCTGAAACGTTCTTCACTAATCTTCAATAGATTCTGCTGCTTTATGAGCTCTTCAAATTGTTGACGTAATTCTTCTTCTGAAGCAGTCAGCTCTTCATAGAGGGAAGTAAGCTCTTCGTGCTTTTCTCTTAATTCTGCTTCTTTGTTTTTCAAGTCGGTTATATCACTGAAAACTGTTATAAAGTAACCTTTTTTGGGAGAATATGCATTGACTATTACCCATTTGTTAAAAGCAGAAGTGTAACTTTCAAAAGATACAGGAATACCTGTCAGAGCTACTTTCCCGTATATACCAACCCAATCGGTTTCTTCTCCATCATTGCCTTTTATTGTTTCCTTATACCGTTTTCCGATAATATCTTTTTTGGATATACCGGTAAATTTTTCGAAGGCAGGATTAACATCAATGAATTCATAATCTATGGATTGCCGTTTTCATCCAGCAATATTCTATGGAGCGCATATGCATTAAGCATTTCATTAATGATTGCTTTACTGAAATTTTCCGATTCAACCAATTTTTTATTGATATCCTCCATTTCGATATAATTAATCTTCATAATATGAATAGCTTTATTTATCACTTTGAGAGCATTAAAAACCATGAAGAATATCAATATTGATGTTACTGAAACATATATTACACCCTTGATTGAGCTTAAAAATACATAGACTTTCTTCTCACTTGCCCATAGGGTAAGTAACCTGTCGGAAAATATAATCCAGCAAACACCGAGTATTGTATATACACCTGCAATAGTAAGTGCCACTTTTAAGGGCAAGTATTTATCAACACCTTTGGACAGATCAAATTGTTTTGGGAAAATACCATATTTCAAGTACTTCATATAGTTTATTACCCCATTATTATTTTTTTGTCTATGATTTATGATTTTTATTAAGAAGTTTAAGTTAAGAATGTCAAGGTGCCAAATACTTTAAAATTATTTATTTATACCCTATTTTCGAGCTAAAGTAACAAAAATTCTCTAATAAGACTAGGGGACGGTTTGAACAAAAGTGTAATCTTAAACGGTTGCATTTATTCTATATGTAGAATATTTTACCGAAAGGCATAAGTGAAGATGCTGTTTGCATGGGGACACATCTCGCTCGAGCAAGGGGTATTCCCTTGGGGGTGAGGAATGTCCCCGTGTAAGGGAGTGTAGGATAAGCAAAATCACTATTGCATTTTATAGAATTGATTTTGTCCTGAGCTGAATTTAGAGGCTCTAAGTATCGTAACGTCAGCCTCTTGGCAAATATTTCTTCATATTTATTAAATGAACCCATCTTAAACAGCACTTCTGGTGTAAGAAACTACCATCACAAACTTCACAGGAGCTATTGCAGAAGCCCTCTAAGGAGTTTCGAAAGTGCAATTCAATATGAATTAGCAGAAAACAGCCATTGCCTTTATTAGAAATTTCGTATATAATATTTTTAGGATAAATTTCATAATAATGGAAATTTTTTATTTCTTACCCGGTCGTATTAAAGATGCGAAGAGAATTAGTTATGCGGTTAAACCCACAAGGAAGCAGAAAACCTTAGGATGACCTATACAAAAAGGTGATAAAGAATGAGTAATAATTTGGAAGACAGGCAAAAGGATATTTTAGCGTCATATCAGTCGCTTCCCGAGAAAGTAGTGCTGCTTGCAAAAGTAATAGAGTTCTTCCCCTATCCGATACAGATTTTTTCCATTGACGGTACTGCCAAATTCATCAATAAAGCGGCACAGGATATGATAGGTATAAGAAGCGTGGAATCCCATGTGGGCAAATACAATTGTTTTAAGGATCCCATCGTGAGGGAGCTTGGGTTTTTGGATAAGTTGATGCAGGTGTTGACTGGAAAAACCGTATACCTTAACGATTTCAATGCATCCTACCAGGATATGATCAAGTATTATAATGTAGTAGATAGGGATATCCACACCATAAGCACGGATATAACCTGTTTCCCTTTGTTTAACGCTGAGGGTGAAGTGGAATATTTTGCTGCCCTCTTTGTCTTCAAAAAAATATACCGAGGGAGAGAAGAAATCAACTGGGGCAAACAGTACATGGAAAGCCATTGGCTGGAGCCTTTTAACTTGAGCAGCACGGCAAAGGCAGCCTGCCTAAGCAAGGCTCAATTTTCCAAGCTGTTTAAGAAGCATACCGGAGTAACGCCTCATGAGTATTATATCAATTATAAAATTGAGAAATTGAAAGAAAAGCTTTTGGACTCTAACCTTACCATTGCGCAGGCTTTTGTCGCCTGTAATATGAATTATAATGGTCATTCCGCAAAATTATTCAAGAAGAAGGTTGGCCTTTCACCATCCGAATATCGAAAAATATCAGTGAAAAATGAATAACCCATTATTATCACTTGTAACAGGGAGGCACGTTCTAAATGGAAGTCCCCTTGCTTTTGATGAAGGAGATGAAAAGGGAGAATAAAAAATGTATTAAGTTATAAAAAGCCAAGATTTCGGATAATTATTTTCTCAATTATAATTGTAGCAACAATAGGAATTGGTTTGATAGCAAACCCTATATCTTTGGCATCAAATCAATATCACTTAATGAAATTGACATCAGTTGGAATGTTACTGACACTGATGTCCCTCAGCCTGTTAAGGATTATGCTATTGATTATGAGTGCGAACAGATAGAGTATTACAACAGCATTGGCTATAATATAACCAATACTAAGATTACGGCAATGACTCCTATGAATACTGGTACTGCAAGCATTACAAAAGTTATCGAAATGTGGTTGCTGGAATACCGGTTACTTCCGGGAAATGCTGATAAAGTAGCTCTTGCTGATGAAATAAGCATGAAAGACGGCTGGCTAACCGAGTGAGGCAATTCAGGGCAGCCGTATTTGCTACTGTTGCGCGACCATACAGGTGGTGACCTTATAGGTAGTAATACCGGCATGGAAGAATCCTGGCAGCGTATCTGTGTCACATATACCAATGTGATTAGAGAGAACTATGGTACATCCTAGATGATAGAGAAATATGGCAATGAGTTTACAGCGGCCGCTATGGAGTTGTATAGGGAACATCTTTTCCTTTTACTTTCGGCAGGTAAATTGACAATAGAATCGGCAGATGAATCACCAGGTAAATCGGCAGAAGAACAACAGGAAGTATTTGAACCGCTAATTCTTATACATGAGATTGAACCACCGCTTCTTATTCCGGATATGAGTATTGGGATCGATGTGATTCCTGATTATGTTGATGATGAACTACTGATTTTCCATGGTTATTTCGGTTTATTTGTTTATGATTTGAAAGACGAAAAAATTATTTTCGCTGCAGACCTCAAGAAAGCCGTGGGTACGACGACAATTCAAGGGAGCGAAGGTGTTGTTGTTAGAGTGAGCGCCGATGGAAACATCATACAGCTTTACTATTACCCTGAGCAGGGAGGAACTAAAATGTCCTATACTATTGATAGGCGTTCCGGAAAATATACTTATGACTACTACTATGCACCGATTTTGATTTCTCCTTACTTTTCTCCGCCGGAAGATGCATATAATCGGTTTTCAGGTGCCACACTTGGAGAGCTTACTTATACTGATGGGAGAAAGAGCTGGTTAATATTTAAGGATTGGAATTGGGCGAATTGAATGCTAAGAGAGCAAACGACTGGCTTCAGGAATTGTCACAATCTAGTACTATTACAATTTTAGAACGAAATGCAAAGTAGAGTATATTTATTAGAGAATATCTATGATAAAATAAAAAATAGCAAAGTGAAATATAAGTTGTAAGTTGAATTAAGAATTAAAATTATAGTATTTAATAAGATTTTATATAGGAGCAAGAAAATATTATGAACAAAGAAAAAGCAAGAAGAATTTTCGAACAATATAATCCAGCTTCAGATGTAGTGCGTTGTCCAAGAGGAAGGGCATTTATCCGCAAACAGTTGGATTTATATGCAAAAGCGGCAGTGAATCTTTATGGTGTAATCAGCCGAGAAGAGTTTGTTAGTATTTTCAACGAGCAAAATACTGAAAAAACAAACAGCAAAGAAATATATATTCTTCTTCTGCCGCTCGTGTTAAAGGAAGGCAGATATTGTTTTTATAAGGAGTATATTGTGCATTCCCGATTTTTTGATGATTTTGATCAGGTGGAATATTTATTTGAAGAACAAGCAGGTAAACCCCGCTATATACCTGAAAAGGAAGAATTTCTTAAATATGCCGATGAGTATTATGAGGATAACAACCATTGGCAGAATGTGTGCAGTTTTATGTGGAATATTTTTGGCTACAGTAAGGATGTTTCGGATGCTTATGAAGAAATAAAGGACTACTTAATTCACAGTAATGGAATAAGTGAACTGGGAAAGATTTTGAATAAGTATAACCTTGAATTTGTCAGTGAACAACAGGTACAAGAATTCTTTAATCTTGTTATGCACGCTAAAAATAATACGCGGATATGGGAAAACAATGGATACACCCCATTAGAGCTTCATGAAATTTTTATTCAGCGAAATAAAGATATTGTTAATTTTCCATTTATGCAAAGGCGAAAAATTGGACGTAATGAACCATGCCCGTGTGGAAGTGGTAAGAAATACAAGAAATGCTGTGCTAAATTTGAAACAACAAGGACGGCACAATTAAGTCCTGACGATTGCAGACTCTTCTATGAAACATGGTATGGCTTATTAGGTTATGTCAATGAAAGAAAGAATGTGATAAGAGCTAGAATAAAGCCGGAATACCCAAATACCGTAAGTGATATGATAATGTACAAAGTGAGAGAAAAGCTCTGGGATAATCCGGAAATAATAGATGATTATATTAATGAAACTGACCTTCCTCAAGAGAAAATAGAAATTTTAAAGTCATGGAGAGCAAATCACAAAAAAGGAAAATTTATTATTTTGGAGTATCAGCCGGAATATGCTGTTTTTATCGGCCCAGACGAACAAGGAGAAGACAGATTGTATGGAGTAAAAGGGTTGAGTAACCCAATAGCAAATGTAGTACAACAAGAATTGCCGGTAATGATTGAAACTACTTTACTCCCATTTAAAGGGAAGATCATATATGACAGCTTTATAGCTGCTATGCCGGTAAAGTTTGAGCAAGGTGCAAAAAAAGCTTTCCGTGAAATGTATGATAATGCGATAAAACATGGGATTATTGAGAGCTTGGAATGAGGTTTATTTTTTAGATTTGATGAAAATTTCGTTAACGAAAAAATTAGCAGATGCTATGGGAATGAATTGCGAGTCCGTACTTGAGGATGAGAATCCACTATTCTGTTGGACTGCAAACTGGACAAAGGTATGGGATAATCGAAGAACAGAGGATATGATTGTATTGGTGAATTATGCCACACGATTTATAGTAGCGATTTACCAAGTTAAGCGGAAGGATCTGAAAAATGTAGTAGAAATGATGAGATCAGCCATTGCAAATACTCTGTTGTATATGAGTCTGAATCCTGATCTTGTGAAGGAATATATGAGACTGGTAAGTGAAGTTTACTTTAAATCACAGTAGATAGGCAGCGGCGTGGGTAACAAAAGCAGGACTGGAATGTGCGTATCTTGTTGGAGATGAATATAACGGTATTGAAAGAATGCTTAGTGATACAGTAGGGGTTTCTGCAAATTACAGGCGTGTCAATTATTCCGGTGAAAATAAAAGGCATGCCCCTTGCCAGGAAATGATTAATGCATTATCTGAGCTAACCGGATTGCAAGCTTATAAATATCGTGACTTTGAACTGCTGGTCACGTTTGATCTGGAAGTTTACAAAGCAGTTCGGAGAATTATTGTTCCTGCAAATTTGGAATTTGCACGTTTACACAAAGCGCTGATGTCAGTATTCAACTGGCGGGGATACCATCTTTATGACTTTACTGTTTACGATGGGAATAAGCAAATTGCCAGACTTGTTCCATATGAGGAAGACCCTGAGTATGATGAAAATGCAATTTTAGTGAAAGGACACGCTTTATCTTAGTAGGATATAATATGGAGGTATGAATATGCTTTCTTTAAGAGCAAGAGCACATGAAAACCGGGAAATTAGGATAAAAATGGTGATGTAGGTCACAGATACGAAAAAAAGTTGCAATATATAAAAATTTATGGTAATATAAATTCAAGATTTTTTGATTTGTAATTAAATGGGCATAATTTTAAACTATATTATATAGCATTTATAGCATATAATAATTATAAAGCATAAAACCAGTTTAAAACCGGTGTCTTAGTTTTAGAGCGCCGAATTCTTTAAAAAAGAAGCGGGGGAACCAGTTTTTGGGGTGAATCACACTCGGGTGCGGCTTTCGAGTTTGACAATTAAGAAAGACAATTGAAAATGCTGTTGCTCGAGAGTGTAGGGTTACCTCTCCAACCCGAATCCGTCAGCTAACCTCGTAGGCGTGGAAGAGGAGGCTATAGGCTGTATGCATATGTATGATTAAAATAAAGGCCATGGTTCTCCCATGGCTTTTTATATTCAGTTATTATACAATTTATTGAATTTATGGTTCTATTTAACACGTTTATTCGACACATTGATTATTATACAGCATTTTAAATTAATGCAAGTTATATTTTGCTTAAGTGATTAGACATTTTTGGGATTACATTTATCTAAAGACAATCATAATTTTAGCGGATTTTAAATGAGCAACGGTTAACGTAGTGAAAATAAACTAGTCAACCGTATATATATGTATGGATTAATTGTTCACATATAAGATATTCATATATAAATAATTAATTTATTAAAATTTAAGATATGTAAGGTATTTATTGTATATTGATATGTATTGAAAACATGTTGTCGTAATCACCAATTACTTGACTCTAGGCATGTGAGATTTGTGTTGATATGTGAAAAAACGAAATTGACACAGAAATTAAGGCTGAAATTAATGTGGTATTTGACATAGGAAAAAGTAAAAGAAATTATGGAGGTGCAGTGCTGAACGAATGTTGAACGAAGAAGTTACCGAAGTAAAAGATTTAAACGGGAATATTCTTGAAGTAAAAAACTTAGGTATTAATTTCCATGTCGAAGACCGTGTAATACCTGCTGTTGATGGAGTCAGTTTCTCATTGATGAAAGGAGAAACCTTAGGGCTAGTTGGGGAGTCAGGCTGCGGAAAGAGTGTTACAGCTTTATCTATTATAGGACTGCTGCAGACTCCTCCTGCAAAAATAGTAAAAGGTGAAATCCTCTTTAGGGGAGAGAACCTCTTAAATAAAAATTCGGAAGAAATGAGAAAGCTCCGGGGAAAGGATATATCAATGATATTTCAGGAACCTATGACTTCATTAAACCCAGTGTTTACTGTAGGACGCCAAATTTCGGAAGTCATCATGCAACACCGGAATTTATCAAAAAAAGAGGCGCTTTCTAAAACTATAGACATGCTCAAGTTGGTTAGAATTCCGTCACCGGAAAAAGTAGTAAAACAATATCCCCATCAATTGAGTGGCGGGATGAGGCAGAGAGTCATGATTGCAATAGCTCTTGCATGTGAACCCGAGCTTCTGATTGCTGACGAACCTACTACAGCTCTTGATGTAACTGTAGAGGCGCAAATTTTAGAATTGATCAATGAGCTGAAAAACAAGATGCATTCTTCAATTATAATGATAAGCCATGACCTTGGGGTTGTATCGGAAATTGCTGACAAGGTTGCCGTGATGTATTCAGGCAGAATTGTTGAATATGCAGATGTACATTCAATTTTTAACGAACCGAAACACCCTTATACAAGAGGATTATTGGAGGCTGTTCCCGATATTGATACTGACAAGGGACAAAGATTGAAGGAGATAAAGGGAGTAGTACCCTTTCCTGACGAGATAAAAGAAGGCTGTAGATTCAAAACACGGTGTGATTGTGCAAGTAAAGATTGCATGATTAAAGAGCCTCCTATACTAGAGGTCGGAACGAACCTTGTGCGTTGCTGGATTTATGCGTAGGAAATGTTAGATGATGCAATTGTGTACCAGCATTTCACAAAAAGCTTTTAAATGATGTAATTATATGCGTACTGGAGGTATGGCTGTGTCTGCTAAGATTTTGGAAGTTAAGTATTTAAAAAAGTATTTTCCTGTCAAAAAAAATATGTTCGGCAAAGATGTAGAATTTGTTAAAGCTGTAGATGGTGTTGATTTTCACATAGAACATGGTGAGATATTGGGTCTTGTGGGTGAAAGCGGGTGCGGTAAATCCACTACAGGGCGTACTGTGCTTAGACTTTTGGAACCAACGGAAGGCAAAATAATATTTGAAGGTCAAGATATAACGCATTTAAAGAAAAAAAAGCTTAGAAGTGTTTATAAGCATATGCAGCTTGTATTCCAGGATCCTTTTGCTTCTCTAAACCCGAGAAAAAAGGTGGGTAAAGCTATAGAAGAAGTTTTATTTGTACATGGAATGAAGAGTGAAGCACAGCGCAGGGAAAGAGTCCGACAATTATTTGCTATGGTTGGACTCAAGGGCGAAGAGGATAAATACCCTCATGAGTTCAGTGGCGGACAACGCCAGAGGATAGTAATTGCCCGTGCCCTTGCTGTCAATCCCAAATTAATTATATGTGATGAGCCGGTGTCGGCTCTCGATGTGTCTATCCAAGCTCAAATCATAAACTTATTAATAGACCTCAAAAACCGATTAGGACTTTCATATTTATTTATATCCCATGATTTAAGGGTTGTTAAATACATGAGCGACCGTGTGGCAGTAATGTATTTAGGCAAGATTGTAGAAATTGCGCCTGCTGAAGAATTGTTTAAAAATCCTGCACACCCCTATTCATTGGCCCTATTATCGTCTGTTTCCGGTTTTAGGACCGGGAAGAATAAAAAAAGGCTCATATTGGAAGGGGAAGTACCAAGCCCGGTTTCCCCGCCGTCTGGCTGCAGATTTAGAACAAGATGTAATTATGCTACTGAACAATGCAGTGAAATTGAACCGCAAATCAAATGTGTAGGAAGTAATCATTTTGTAAGTTGTCATTTATATTAATATTTATATTTATATAGGCACAAAAAGTTGGATGGCAATTTAAATTTATATAAAAAAATCTAACAAAAATTAAAAAATTAGAAGAGGTGATGTGGTAGTGAAAATTCAAAAATTCAGAAGATTTATAGTGATAATTTTGACTATTTTTCTTTTAAGCAGTTTTCTGCCAGGATGTTCAACTGGAGGGGTTTCTGAAACCTCCGAAGATTCTGATGCTTCCGGAGCTTCTGGAACTAAAAGCCCTGAAAAAGTTCTTATTATCGGCTATGATCAGGATGCAGAGATTATGGATACCATAAAAACAGCATGGTATTCCGATGCCTTGATTTACATACATGACAGGCTTATAACCAGGGATTACGAATTCGGCTACAAACCAGGATTAGCAGAGCGATGGGATATATCTGATGATGGGCTGAAATGGACTTTCTATTTGAGAAAAGGTGTTAAATTTCATGATGGCAAAGATTTTAAAGCTGAGGATGTTAAGTGGACCTTTGATACCATCAAAGATCCCAATACCGGCTCACCTTTCAGGGGAGATTTGGAAGCAATCAAAGAAGTTAAGGTTATCGATGATTATACCATAGAGATGGTTTTGAACTACCCATTCCCGAACCTTTTGTATAATCTTTCTGCTACTGCTTCCGGGATTCATCCCGCTAATGCCTATGAGAAATATGGTGATGATTACGGCAAGAAGATTGTAATCGGAACCGGTCCTTACAAACTTGAAGAGTGGATACCAGGGGACAAGACAGTTCTTGTCAAAAATGAACAATATAATTGGGGTCCTGAGTGGATGTCAAATAGAGGTCCTGCATTGATTGACAAGATAGTGTTAAAGGTTATACCTGATGAAAACTCAAGAATGATGGAACTTGAGGTAGGGGGTATTCATCTTTTAAGGAATGTTCCTGAAACATATGTTGAAAAGCTTGAAAATAACCCGGATATTACCCTATACAAGGAACCTGCTACAAAGTTGGGTTATCTTGCCTATGCCACGGATAAGGAACCCTTTACCGATGTAAGAGTCCGCAGGGCAATTAATCATGCGTTGAACCGGGAGGAAATTATACAGTTTGTACTGAGGGGAATCGGGGAAGTAGCTTATGGTTATCTTCCACCCGCTCTTAAAGATGAATACCTTGAAGAGAGTAAAGAATTAGCCTATGAATATAACCCGGAAAAGGCAAGGCAGCTCTTGGCCGAAGCAGGCTATCCTGATGGACTGGAGCTGACGCTTTCGGCAGACAACTCATCCAAGAGCAGTAAATTGGCTGAGATTATTCAAAATCAACTTAAAGAAGTGGGTATTGAAACCAAAATTCAACTATATGATTCCGCAAGTTATGCTGATATGCTGAGAGAAGGAAAACAGGAGCTGTTCATAAGGGAATATAGCTGGTCGAATGCTGATATAATTGACTGGTTCCTGCTGTCAAGCAGATTTCCGTATCCAAATCACTCAAGGTGGGTCGATGAGAAGACCGATGAGTTGATTATGTATGCAGCTCAGAGACCAACTTGGGAAGAAAGAGCCGAGGCTTATAAAGAGGTACAGCGCTATCTGATTGATCAAGCTGTATGGGCTCCTATTTATATACCAATGCAAATGATTGCTGTTAGGAAAGAAGTAAAGAATTTCAAGTATCATCCATGGATGCTTCAATATAATGATGGATTTGATATTGAAGTAAAATAATTTAATATGATGCTTCAACATGATTACCGATTAGGTAGAAGACAGAAAAAAACGGGAAGTGTTGCTGATGCTGAAATATGCTGTAAAAAGGATAGTTTTAATGATACCTGTGATTGTTATAATGACAATGTTTGTTTTCCTGATATTTTACTTTGCACCGGGAGATCCTGTCTCCCGGATTGCAGGTCCAAATGCAACACCGGAAGTTTATGAAAGTATAAAACGAAAATATGGGTTAGACCAACCTTTTATTGTTCAGTATCTCAGGTTTGTAAAAAGTGTTATAGAGGGGGATTTGGGGGTATCCATCCTTCAAGGCAGACCTGTTATAGAAATGATAAAGGAAAGACTTCCGGTGACATTGCAGATCGGATTAATGGGGTTTTTAATAACCTTCGTTATTGCTATTCCAGCAGGGGTTATAGCAGCTGTTAAGAAGAACACGGTTGTTGACTACCTGTGTATGTTAGGTTCCCTGTTGGGAATGGCTATCCCCACATTTTGGCTGGGCATGCTACTTTTATATGTTTTTGCATATAAACTAAGATGGTTTCCAATTTCTGGAGATGGAACAATAAAACAAATTATTCTTCCAGGTTTTGCAATTGGTTTGACAAATGCAGCAATAACTGCAAGAATGGTTCGATCCAGTATGTTAGAAGTATTGAAGCAGGATTATGTGAGAACTGCAAGGAGTAAGGGACTTAAAGAAAAAACAGTAATTTACAGCCATGCGCTAAGAAATGCGCTGATTCCGATTATTACCCTTATGGGATTGAAGTTAGGTTGGATAATAGGTGGTTCTGTTGCTCTGGAAATCATTTTTAGCATTCCGGGTATAGGACGTCTAATGGTAGATTCAATATTGGCAAGAGACTATCCTGTTGTTCAAGGCTCCATGATAGTATTGACTTCATCAATAATATTAGCAAATATTTTGGCAGATATATTGTACACGGTTGTTGACCCACGAATAAGATACAACTGAACAAGGGTGTTAATACTTTTTGCTTTGTATCGCTTCAGTTCACGCTTTCAGAAGCGGGAGACTTTTCGATGATTGGATTAAAATATAGCTGATTAATGTGTAGCTGATCGAATATAGTTGACCACGATATAACAGATTTTGAGATAAAAGGAAAGAGGGTGATAGAAGTTGGCAGTATACCAAAGTAAGAATTTAGAAGTGTATGCGGATAATAAGTGGCTTGAAAAGGAAACTGTTGAAGAGAAGGAACGAAAAAAGAAAAGCGTGTTTGCAGATTTTACGAAAAAGCTTTTCAGACACAAAGGAGCAGTAATAGGTATAATCATCATTTTTCTATTTATATTTGCTGCAGTATTTGCACCGTGGCTGACTCCATACAGTTATGATAAGCCGGATATATCTGCTATATTAAAGGCTCCTTGCAGGGAACATATATTTGGAACGGATGAATTTGGCCGGGATATATTCACCAGAATAGTTTATGGAGCCCGGATATCTCTCAAAGTTGCCTTTATTGCGGTAGCATTCTCTTTAGTAATAGGTACTATATTAGGAGCCATTGCAGGATATTATGGAGGGGTTGTTGATTACATTATTACTTCTATTACCGATATGGCATGGTCTTTTCCTACAACCCTGCTGGCTATAGCTTTCATTGCTTCGCTAGGTCCCGGGTTGCAAAGCGTCATAATAGCAATTGCATTAGCCAGCTGGTCAGGATATTGCAGGGTAGTCAGAGGACAATTCCTGTCTCTTAAAGAACGGGAATTTATTGAAGCTGCCCGGGTTCTCGGCATGAGTGATGCTAGAATTATTTTCAGGCACATTCTTCCTAATGCGTTAACGCCAGTAGTCGTAATGGCAACCTTGGAGTTACCAAAAGCTATTGTAATCGAAGCATCTTTAAGTTTCTTAGGACTTGGAGCTCAACCGCCTCTACCTAGTTGGGGAGTAATTTTAGATAGCGGTAAAGGCCTACTTGATCAGGCACCATGGGTTTCCGTATTTCCAGGGTTGATGATAATGATAGTGGTACTTGGATTTAATCTTTTTGGTGATGGGTTAAGGGATGTTTTAGATCCCAATTCATGATGGATCAATTCATGATAAATCTAAATATCAATTCAAAATTCATAATAAATTACAATTTCCATATGCAAACAAGTTAATCCAACCTCTTGAATAGAATTCCAAAAAGCCTGATGCTTATCAGGCTTTTTGTGTGTGCCTGGCATGGGTGGTAACTAAGCGGTGAAAGTCCGCTGTGGGCTTGGTAGTGGGAACCACTAGTCAATGGCAAGGGTGTCCATCGTGAGGTGGAATCTGAAAGAAGCCGGAGACAAAATCT
>DUMC01000167.1 GCA_012840075.1 Clostridiaceae bacterium
GTTCTTCTTTTTTGAGAAGTATCCCTTTTGGGCTGCTTCATAGGTTTTGCCACTAGCGATAAGCCCGGACTGGTCAATATCAACTACAACAAAACCGGGAACAGATAAGCATTGAGCATTCTGCATATATTATGGTATCCAATATGTTACATTTTCAAGGTTCATGTTTGTACAAAACTTACGTAATTAATAATTTTTGTTTAACCTTTCTGATTTTTTACTATTCTCAATCTAAGTATTTATCGCTTCTTAATCTAATATTTACCGCTTTCACAAATTAAAACTTAATCTTAAAATCTCAAACAGCCCTTCTTTTAATACTCAATTTCGACCGCTCTTCCTTCTTTTCTTGATTTTTCAGCAGCAAAAGCCATTAGATGGCTTTGAAGGGAATTAAGGGCTGATGTCTTCTTTTCCGACGGTTTTCCTTCAACAGCATCCAAAAAGTCTCTCAACAGTCTTTCGTCTCCACCACCGTGGCCTTTCCTTGTAATACTTTCATCAATTTTAATAATTTCTTTTTCCCCTGTAAGGAAATCATTTATCTCAATTTCATTTTTTGATTGATGAGCTCTGATGTCTCCTTTTGTTCCGTAGATTCGTATAGTTCTGGTATTTTCACTGGAAAAACCTATCATGTTAAATGTTGCAGTAGAGCCATCTTCCATTTCGAATATTGCACTTTGATGATCAACAACACCATTATCGCACTTGTATACGCATCTTCCATAAGGACCCTTTTTAAGAGCCTCATATCTGCCTGCAAAAGATGTATCTAAAGATATAACATCGGACGGCCAAGTTACATTTGTTATCTGCTTTAAGTATAAGGCAGGAGCAAAATACTGACAGCTTTTTTCATAAGAGCATTTGTCAAGGCAATATTCCGGGGCACCCTCCGGAGCATTTTCCTTTCTAAAATGCATCAGGTTACCTATTGATACAACCGACTTGCACTTTTTACCCGTTAAATATGTAATCATGTCAAGATCATGGCATGATTTTGCTAAAATCCAAGGACTGGAAATGGCTTCGTTTCTGAAAATACCTCTTACAAAAGAATGGGCAAAATGCCAGTAAGCAACATTTTCCGTGTGCTGTATATTAACAATCTGTCCTATTCTTCCTTCGTCAATTATCTCTTTTAATTTTTCATAAAAAGGTGCATATCGCAGTACGTGGCAAACCATAAGAATAAGACCTTTTTCTATGGATTTATTAACCATATCCCTGCATTCCTGTTCTACAGGGGACATTGGCTTTTCAAGTAATACATGATAACCTTTTTCAAAAGCTGCCATTGTAGGTCCGTAGTGCACTCTATCAGGAGTGGATATTATAACTGCATCAGCAAATTTTTCCAATTTAAAAACATCTTCCCATGATTTGAACAAACCATCTTTCGGTACACTAAATTTAGCTGCGAAATCCTGTAACCGTTCTTCATTAGGGTCAGCTACAGCAACTATTTGAGCTCCGTACTCCTTTGCATAACGGGCATAAACTCTTCCCCTCGACCCTGTACCTATAATAATTAATTTCATTTAATGTCCCTCACTCTTCATTAATTTTTGATTTAAATTAAATCAAATTTTTATAAATTTTATATTAGATTATATCAAATATGTTCATTTTTGTACAATGAAATAAGTGAATGTGGTGAGCATTTAATTAACATAAAATAATTATGAGAAGTTTCGGAGTTTTCTACTCACCCCTTTTATATCCTATCAGATCCTTGATTACCTCTCCTGCAATAATTAACCCTGCTACTGCAGGAACAAAAGCATTACTTCCCGGAACCTGCCTGCGTTGTGTACACTTTCTTGCTGTACCTGGTGGACATATGCAATTTGTTCGGCAACTAATTGTCATATCCTCTATGGGCGTTATTGGCGGTTCTTTGGAATATACGACTTTCAAACTGTCTATACCTCGTTTACGAAGTTCTTTTCTCATAACTTTAGCAAGAGGACAAACAGAAGTCTCATATATATCTGCCACTTCCAGCGTGGTTGGATCCATTTTGTTACCTGCCCCCATAGCGCTTATAATCGGTACATTATGTTTTTTAGCCTGGACGACAAGTTCAATTTTGCCGGTAACTGTATCAATAGCATCTACCACATAATCGAATTGCGAAAAATCAAATTGTTCCGATGTTTCGGGTGAGAAGAAGGTCTTATAAGTATTCACAATTGCATTAGGGTTGATATCAAGAATCCGTTCTTTTGCAACATCGACCTTGTATTTACCGACGGTCTTCCTTGTTGCTATTATCTGGCGGTTTATATTGGTTAAGCAAACTTTATCATCATCAATCAAATCAAGAGTCCCTACGCCGCTTCGTGCAAGAGCTTCAACAGTATAACCTCCAACACCACCAATACCGAATACAGCAACTCTTGATTTTGCCAATTTTTCCATTCCTTCTTTACCTATTAATAACTCTGTCCTTGAAAATTGATTTAGCATTTCTCTCTCCCTCGTTGAATAAATTATTCATAATAATATATTTTTGCTTCATAATTGTATTCATAGTTGTATTCATGATTAATATCTTGTAAATATTCTCTGCATTCAGTGCTGTCAATCTCTCCTTCAATAAGTGCTTCAATCAGAACTTTAATTGATGCAAGAGGTGTTTTTAGTTCGTGAGATACATCACTTATAAATCTCCTTCTTCCCGCCTCCACCCTTTGCAGTTCGCTACTCATTTTATTAAAAGTATCCGCAAGTACTCCTATTTCATCATTTCTTTGTATTTTAACAGTAGAATTAATATTTCCTTTATAAATCTTATTAACAGCATCCGTGAGCCTTGTAATAGGATCCGATAAATACTTCCCCATCAATATAGAAACAGCTATAACGATTATTACAACAATAATTGAAATTGCCACAATTTGCAAAGCAAATCTGTTAATGTCATCATAAATATCCTGAATATATACGGAAATGAGGACAACAGCACTAATGCGTCCCGATAGGAACACAGGGTACGAAAACATCGCCATACCTTTATTATCATATGTATAATATCCTACTGTCGGCTCGCCATATTGAGATGCTTTGCGAAATTCCCTGTTTGTAATATGTATTCCGGTAAGTTCTCCTGCACTGTCCAACAATATCCTGCCCGCAGTATCAATAAGCAAAACCCTGCCGTTTTTCCGGTCAGCCATACCTTCTCTTGTTGATATGTAGTTTGTAATTCTAATATTGTTTTCTGCCATTGTCGATAATATGCTGCAAAGGTTCATGTAATAATCTTCATTCTTTTTTAGCTGATTGCTGCGATAAACAAATATTAAAGAAACATCAATGACTACAATCGCAAGTACAAGTAAAAGGCATATGTGACAGCCAATCTGAAAGAAAGCTTATGTTTCATGCTCATCACCCCGTAAATTGGGTCGCAAATAAAGTCATATGAGACTAAGTTTGAATTATCCAAATCAGACACCTATACCGCTAATTGTTTGCCTCTGAAAGATTAATTCAAGTCTGACCCCAATAATAACCAATACCCCATTTAGTCCTTATATACGACGGATTTTCGGGATCATCTTCTATTTTTTCCCGAAGATTACTGATATGTACATCAACTGTTCTTGTATCACATTCAAGTTCATTCCAAACAATGTTGTATATTTTCTCCCTGGAAAGTACAATTCCTTTGTTTTTAACTAAAGTACAAAGAATATCAAATTCTTTGGCAGTAAGTTCTATCTCCTTATCATCTTTATAAAGCGTTCTCCTGTTTAAATCTATTTTTAGCCTACTGCTGGTAATAATTCCATCTTCGATCTTCTCCGTTCCGGAATGCCTGGTTTGTTTTGAAGCAGTACGACGTAATATCGTATGTATCCTTGCTATGAGAACCCTTGTATGAAAAGGTTTTGTCACATAGTCATCAGCTCCGAGTTCCAGTCCAAGTACCATATCCGCATAATCATCCTTTGCAGTAAGCATAATCACCGGAACATCCATTGTCTCCCTTATTCTTTTAAGAAGTGTAATACCGTCTATCTCCGGCAACATAATATCCAGTAGAACTATATCAATTTTTTCCGATTCCAGTGTTTTAAGAGCTTCTCTTCCATCAAAAGCAGTAAAAACTTTAAAGCCCTCTTTTTTAAGGCTTGCTGAAAGACCTTTCACAAAGAGCTTTTCGTCATCTACCAGTAATATATTCATTTTTCTTTCAACCCCATCAACTTTTTCCTTTATTTTTACGGATAAGTGAAATACCCCCAAATCCTCCTATAATTGCTATATAAAAGCCAAAATCATACCACCAGCCTGTGTTATTAACTTCATAAATTCTTATATTTTTATTAAAAATTCCGATTACCAGAGATACAGGCGCTATCCATCCGTGCCAGATCCCCCAAAAGAAGCCTGCCGGTTTTGAAGATGTATAAGTTCCATCTCCGGGAAGACATCCTGATAACACAATAGTAAGGGATATTGCAACAGCAAATAACAATAAAAACTTCTTTTTCATATTCTTATCCTTCCTTAAAGCTATTTTTTATATTAACGAAATACAATTTCTTTGTAAATTTTCTCAATTCCGTAAAATATAATTTTAGCATGATCAAATGCAATTCCGCCGGGTTCTATGATTTCCAATTTGGTTTTTATCACCTTGTTTTTCCAAAGAGCTTTTTTCTCATTTATAGTTTTGATTTTCTTAATAATTGCAGAAAGGTTTTCATCTTCACTTTTAAGAGTTAACTTGTAAGTCTGTTCTATGTCATAACTTTTATCAAAGGTGTCATTATAGCGTATGTTGTTATCATGTATGTTATTATCATGTATGTTATTACCCTTGGTGTGGGAAATTTTTTGTTCTTGCAATAACTCAACACATACGTCAAACCACTTGGCATCATCCGCATCATCTCCTGCAGCAACATTCAACTCAGCGCTGTCAACCAGCGCAATATATGATACGCTGATTATTCTTGTACGCGGGTCTCTTCCTACATCTCCCCAGGTATAGAGTTGTTCCATATACGCTTCCGAAATATTGGTTTCTTCTTTTAACTCCCTCAAAGCTGCATCTTCCAGGTTTTCATCCATGTTTACAAACCCGCCTGGCAGCGCCCACTGTCCAATACAGGGGTGATCACCTCTTTTTATCATTAAAAGTTTTAAGCCTTTTCCGTATTTTGCTCGGGCATTCTCACATTCCTTATGAGTTAGGCACTCTTTAACATTTTCATCCGCATTATCACTTTTGCTTATTTCAGTTTCACTACCTTCTTCCTTTGTCATAGCAAAAATCAACATATCAACTGTTACTGACGGTCTTTCGTATTTATTAGGATCGTAGGCAGCCAAAAATTCTTCCTCTGTTAGCCCTTGCTTGTTTACCTTTTTACTCTTCTCTCTATCCACGAATTCACATCCTTTCATTTTAAACTTCTAAAATCCCTTTTAAATTATTATATCATCAATATTTTAAGCCATGTAATAATATTTTTTAAATATGGTTACATTTGTTTTATATGAGGGTGTGTTTCAAAATTTTAAGAAATAAATACACCCTTTATATGGAAAAAACATTGCTAAGTATGACATTTGTGATATTATATAAGAGCATATATATAAATGCGGAGGTATTTAACTTTATGGCTAAAGTGCTGATACAAAAGGGCAAAGAAAAAAGAATAGAAGCCGGGCATCCCTGGGTGTATGACAATGAAATAAGTGATGTGGAGGGTTCTTATGAAAACGGAGATATTGTTGATATTTACAACTGGAAGAACAAGTTTATCGGAAGAGGATATATAAATAATAACTCAAAGATCAGAATAAGAATACTGACAAGGCAGAAAGAAGAAATAAATAAAGATTTTTTTAGGAACAGAATCTTAAAAGCCTGGGAATACAGAAAAATGGTGGTTGATACAAGTAGCTGCAGGGTAGTATTCGGAGAAGCGGATTTCATTCCCGGCCTTATTGTAGATAAATTTGGAGACTACCTGAGTCTTCAAACTCTCTCGCTGGGAATTGAAAAACATAAAGACATAATAGTAGAAATTCTTGATGAAGTGCTGGAACCTAAAGGCATATATGAAAGAAATGACGTTTCGGTAAGAGAATTGGAAGGTCTGGAGCAGAAGAAAGGCTTTCTTAAAGGGCCATTCGACACTAAGGTGGTAATTTTTGAAAATGAAATCAAGATGCTGGTTGATATTGAAAATGGGCAAAAAACAGGCTATTTCCTTGATCAAAGAGAAAACAGGGCTGCTTTGAAACCTTTTGTTAAAGATGCCAAGGTTCTTGATGCTTTTACACACACCGGCGGCTTTGCCATTCATGCAGCTTATTACGGTGCAAAAGAAGTAACTGCTGTTGATATTTCGGAACTGGCATTAGAATATGTGAAAATAAATGCTGAGTTAAACAATCTTCAAGATAAAATCAATGTTGTTTTAGCAAATGTTTTTGACATATTAAAAGAATATCAAAAGAAAGGTGAAAAATTCGATGTAATAATACTCGATCCTCCGGCTTTCTGCAAGTCGAAATCCGCTCTGGAAGGAGCATACCGCGGCTACAAGGAAATAAATTTAAGAGCCATGAAAATACTGAATCCCGGTGGCTTTTTGATAAGTTGTTCCTGCTCTCACTACATGTATCCGGAAATATTCCGCAAAATGCTTTTGGATGCCGCTAAAGATGCCAAGCGTACATTGCGTTTTGTAGAAACAAGATTCCAAGCAAAGGATCATCCTATCATTTCAGGATACGATGAATCCCTTTACCTTAAATGTGAAATAATGCAGGTGCTGTATTAAAATTAAAATAAATTTTACATTGTGTTCACAAATTTTTAATTTGATATTGTATAATATTTATGTCATTTTATCGAAAAAGTAAAAGAAAAACAAAAGAATCAAAGGAACGGAGATTGAAAAATGAAAAAGATAAAGAATGATTTAGCAAACAATAAAAAGGTAAAATTTGATTTAGCAACCAAAATAATAATTATATCATCCATTGTCATTGTAGCAGTAATTGTATTTGCTGTATATCCTGTAATTATGGAAAACAGGGGCTTTTCATATAGCTACGGTTTGGACAAAAACGGATTTTGGAAAGGTGTTAAAGCCTTAGAACATGTAAGCCTACCAAAATATGAAGGTATTTCTATTCCAAAAGATGTTCATGAAATTTCCGAGGAAGAAATTCAAGAGGAAATCGATTATATTTTATCAAGTTTTGCAACTGAAAATCAAATAAAAGACCGTCCTGTGCAAGATGGTGATACCGTTAATATTGACTATGTAGGAACAATCGACGGTGAGGAATTTGAAGGCGGCAGTACCGATGGCAAAGGTACAAATGTTACAATAGGAGAAACGAATTACATTGATGACTTTCTTGAGCAGTTGATTGGACATATGCCCGGAGAAACAATCAACGTCGAAGTTACATTTCCGGAGGATTACGGTGTTGAAGAATTAAATGGTAAAGATGCGGTATTTGTTACTACTATAAATTACATTGTCGAAACGGAAATGCCTGAATTAACCGATGAATTCGTAGCTGAAAAGCTTGCCCCGATTTATGAATGGAAAAACATTGAAGAAATGAAGGAAGGTATAAAAAAGGAGTTGCAGGCTTCTGCAATTCGTAATTATGTCCAGGATTACATTTTTGAAAACTCAACTATTAATTCCCTACCAAATATACTGCTCAGATATCAAGAAGAAGCACTAGTAGCAAGCTACAGGGAAAATGCAAAATATTACAATATGAAATTAAATGATTTCTTAAAGACTTTCGTTGGTGTTTCCTCCGTAAATGAATTATTGGAAAAGTATAAAGAGCAAAATACGGAAATAGCCAATTACAATCTTGCTATTCAGGCAATTGCGGAAGATTCCGGTATTTCAGTAACCGAAGAACACTTACGTACTTATTTTTCGGAAAACCTTGGGACCGAAGATTATTCTCAGTATGAAGAAATTTTCGGTTTGCCCTATCTTAAGTTTACTGTTTTGCAAGATTTAGTTTTGGATAATATCATAAGCAAGGCTGTTCTTGAGTAAAAAATTCCGTTAAACTTTTTCAACATTTCATCGGGTATTCTTTATGAATTAATTGCCAAGCGGGGAATGTAATAATTCCCTGCTTATTAATTAATTTGGGATTTCAGTTCTATCTTCCAAAGATATCATCTATTTTTTCGTTTATTTTTTGAACATCATTTGGATTAATTGATTTTATTTGGGTGTCGGATAATTTATACTTATCTTTTAACTTTAATATTCTATACACACTTTCATCTATTCTTTCACGAGAAATTATGTTGTTATTAGCTGCATTTATTAAAGCATCCATAACCGCAACCTGATTATCGTATCCATGGCATACTAAAATAATATCGCATCCTGCATTGACCGCTTTCACGGCTGCTTCTCCCACGTCATAATTCTTTGTTATGGCACCCATGGTCAAATCGTCAGTAATTACAACACTCTCAAAGCCCAGTTGTTTCCTAAGGAGATCCGTAACTATCTTTTCGGATAACGAAGCAGGATTTTCGGGGTCGATGTTTTTCAAAAGTATATGAGCAATCATAACCGCATCTGCCTGGTTTTCAATTGCACTCTTAAAAGGTATCAATTCAAAATCCGTGATTCTTTTTAAATCATAAATACCAAACTTAGGCAAATTGCAATAGTTGAAGAAATAGAAAAAGACATACAGCTTGATTTTACTTATGAAAGTGATTATGATGTTATTTATTTCCGCAAAAAATTGGTAGTAATTGACATA
>DUMC01000168.1 GCA_012840075.1 Clostridiaceae bacterium
ATTTTAAGAGCAACAGGATCTTGCAGCACAGGTGTAATATCGATAAAATCAATTCCTGGTTTTGGGAAATCCATTACATGTCTTAGTTTAGCTTCCAAATTCATACAACATATCCTCTTTTCATATTCTTATATTTTTTTATATTATTTTTTACCTTTATTCTGCCTTTAATATGGTAATTTTGAGCTAATCGGCATTATTCCTTAAATTTTGATAAAAAACATCTTGTATACATTATTATATTATATATTATCTTTTGCTCTTAGCAAGTATTTTTTGGTTTACTGAAATTCAGGGTGGCTTAAGCCGGAAAGAAAAATTAATTCTTTGAAATCCGAAAATCATATAATTTCAGCTGGATTGACGTAAAGCCATTGTAAGTGTTTAAAGCGGGCACAAAAGCGACGTCCAGCAGGGTTTCACATTTTTGGTTTCTGATCATTTCCTGTGCTTTCTCCGGTCCAAACTTTTTCGTTAGCATATTTGTAAATTTTTCAACCTTGTTAAATCCCAAAGCATCTATGCGGATATTATTCTCTGTATTTAAAATCAGTTTTAGGGTGTTTTTGTTTGAGCCCATAATATAAAATCTTTCTACATTTATACTCTTATCACCAAAAATCGGGCTGGGATTCCCTTTCCCAAATGGTTCCAGTGCCTCTATATCATTTATAAGATCTATTGAAACCTCAGAGATAGAAACCCGGCTGTCAATTGTTAATTTAGGAATAAGATCTCTTTCGGTCAAAGGACTGTTCTCATTAAGTTTTCTTCTCAGTTCATTAATATTTTCTTTTTTTATTGTTAATCCGGCCGCCATCTGATGCCCGCCAAATTTCTCCAAGAGATCTTTAAGCTTGGAAAGTTCTTCAAACATATTATACTTTTCAATAGAACGACCGGAACCTTTTGCGCATAGTTCATCTTTACTATCAGTGAGAATAATTGCAGGTCTATTGTACTTTTCCTTCACCCTTCCCGCTATAATGCCGGCAATACTTTCATGAATGGAAGGATCATAAACTAAAATAACTTTATCTTTATGAAAATTACAATTTTCAATTATTCGGGAGACATTTTCAAAACCCTTTTCAGTTAATCCCTGCCTTTTTTCATTCAATTCTCTTAATTGAAAAGCTATTACATCGGCTTCCGCAGGGTCCCGGCATAATAATAATTTCAGGGATAAATCCGCTTTTTCGAGTCTTCCTGTCGCATTAATGCAGGGACCAATAATAAACCCTACATGATAAGACTTTATTTTCCTATCTTCAATACCTACTGTTTTGATAAGAGCCTTAAGTCCTATGTTTTTAGTATTATTCAGCATTTCAAGACCAATCTTAGCAATAACCCTGTTTTCATATAAAATATCCACAACATCACATATGGTGGCAATAGCTGCATATTCAATAAATTGATTTGCTTCTTCCCTTGGGATACCCATCTTTTCATATAGTACTGCTGCAAATTTGTATGCAACAGATGCTCCGCATAACAGCTTAAATGGATAGGGGCAATCTTCCTGCTTAGGGTCTATTATAGCATCGGCTTCAGGTAGCACAATTGTACGTTCTCCTTGGTCGTTTTCCAAGAATGGGATTTCGTGATGATCTGTTATTACAACACTCATACCTAATTCTTTAGCATATTTGATTTCATCAACAGCAGCTATACCATTGTCACATGTTAACAATACCTGGCAGCCTTCATCATGGAGTATTTTCAGTCTTTCGACATTAATACCGTAACCTTCCCATTCCCTGTCAGGTATGTAATAAGTGACATTAGCTCCACATTTTCTTAAAGCGGTAAATAATATATATGTGCTGATAACTCCGTCTGCATCATAATCTCCATATATTACAATTTTTTTATGACTTTCAATAGCTTCTTTTATAA
>DUMC01000169.1 GCA_012840075.1 Clostridiaceae bacterium
CCTGCAAATTCATCCATAACATAATATGAATCATCTATAAACTTATCAAAGCCCAGCGTTTTGTACATTTCTGTCCTATTCCAGAACTTAGAGGTAAATGCATGGAGGGCATACGTGTTATACCCCAATTCTCCTAAAGCTTGGGGCAGCGAATAATACTTGTTTTTTGCAAACCTGATATATGCTGCGCCTTCTTCTGCCGGGTACAAAGATGTGTTCAACAACAGCTCAGCATCGGAGGTATTTCCGCCTGCTACCTGATAATATATATTATCGAAATATAGGCTTTCTTGTATTAACTTATTTAAGTTAGGTGTGATTTCTACACCGTTTATTTTGCTGCCTATCAAAAACTGCTGTAAAGCCTCTACCTGTACAACTATCAAATTTTTTCCTTTTGCTACTCCCTTGTAATTTCTCCCTGTTTGAGTTTTGCTTTCAAAATACTTTATTAAATAGTCCTTTTCCTGTGAAGATAAACCTTCATTTTCCTCTTTATTTTCCACAATATATTTTTTTATACTATCAACATGCGAATAAAGTACGCCTAGTTTTCTGGCAACATAGTTATTGCTGTATACCAAAGGATCGTCCTTTTCTGTTGCGGCATATGCAGAACCGAAACCTGTAAAGCCCACTATTGCAGACAACGCAAATGCAATAACACGCTTCGGAAATGTTGTCATCTCTATTCCTGTTTTTTGCATCCTACGCATCCAGTAAAACAGAAGTGGAATGTCCAAAATGTATATTATATCCTTAATTTCAAACAAGCTTAATACACTTTCCTGGATTGAACCGGCAAGTTTGATGTCCACCTGTAACAAAACCGGGATCGTAATTATACCGTAATAGTACCTGAAAAAGTTAGTATCACATACAAGCAATGCGGTTATAATCAGATTAGTTGCAAATAAGGCTTTTAATCTGCCACTGTTAAAAATAAGGATAATAATTGAGGCAATGATAATTATCGTACTTGCCGTGGAGATATACATGGCCACATTTTCCAAAGAAAAAGCCGGAGGTCTGCTTATCTGGGTAGTAAATTGAAAATAAAGGCACTTAAGCATTATGGAAATAAAGAAATATACCCAATAAAAGCTCTCGTTATTAAAACTTTTGGTAAGACTTTTTATTAAATCTTTAAGCTTAGCACCTTTTTTAACAATTACTTCTCCCACGACAGAACCTCCACTATAATTTCACTATAATTTTATAATTTATAATATGTTTTTCATCAATTAATCAAATTCTCTTAGTAATTAAATTTATTATTAGTAATTAAATTTATAGGTTACAAAAATTTACCTTATAAGAATAGGAGTCAATTCCTTCTTTAACATTATACACTAAAAAAATAAAAAGTGTATTACACACATGTTAAAATCTTAACTAAATTAATTGAAAAGCTTAACATGAAAAACAGGAGAGTCATCTCTTTTGTTTAAGAATCGCTTCTCCTGCTTTAAACCGTCATGCCGGTCAGTAACTTTTCCTATCATCTATGAGAGCTAAAATCTAAGCTAATACTACGTCCAATAGCTACATTAAACCAAATATCTACAAACCAAATATCTACTCTAACCCAAACATTTACATTAACTCAAATACCTACATTATTAACTCAAATATCTACATTAACCCAAATATTTTTGCAAAGTGCTCCTTACTGCATGTTTTCCTGCAATCATTTCTTTAAAATAACCTTCAATTTTCTCACCTAAACCTACTTCGTATAAGTTTAATCCGAACAATTCAGTATTGGATAATATTGGTTTTAACTTGCCTTCTGCAGTTTCGGGATGGCCGATTTTAATATCTGCAAAATGAGGTTTTAAAGTTTCAAGCATTGGATCAGGGCTCAAGGTCATTTCTTCGCCGGCATCATTTACTCCCATGAGATACCTTAACCAGCCTGCTATTACCAACGGTATATACTTAAGGCTTGCTGGATCAAGATCAGGTCTCTCTTGGTAAGCTTTTATTGTCTGCCCAAATCTTATTCTCAATTTTTGCGATGTATCTGTTGCTATTCTCTGAGGAGTATCAGGTATATAAGGATTAGGAAGCCTTACTTCTATAACTTCTTTAGCAAAGGCAACAGGATCTATAACTCCGGGATTTATCACTACAGGCATTCCTTCTACAAAACCGATTTTTTCAACCAGTTTTCTTAGTAAATCATCTTTCATTTCTTCAGCAATTGTTTTGTAATCCAGCAAGCAGCCGAAAATAGCAAGAGCTGTATGCAGAGGGTTAAGGCAAGTACCTACCTTCATCTTTTCAACCCTGTCAACAGTATTTCTATCTGTGAAAATAACTCCTGCCTTTTCAAGAGGCGGGCGGCCATTTGGGAATTTATCCTCAACAACCAAGTATTGCGGACCTTCAGCATTTATGAAGGGCGCAATATAAGTATTTTTGTTTGTCCTGACAATATCCATATTTTCAATTCCCGCATCCGTCAGAACCTTTTTAATTTCTTCCGCCGGTCTTGGAGTGATTTTATCGATCATGGTCCATGGGAAAGCTACGTATTTTTCATCATTTAAGTAGTCAATAAACTCTTTCTCTACAAGACCCCTATCCGCCCAAGCCTTTGCTATGGCGTTAACTGATGTAGACAGCCTCTTACCGTTTTCAGCACAGTTATCCATGCTTACAAAAGCTATTGGAAGTTTGCCGTTTTTATACCTGTGATAAGCAAGAGCTGCAACTTTGGACATAGCATGCGTTGGATTAGCCGGACCGTTTTCCATGTCTTTCTTTACATCCGGCATTATATCCCCGGATAATAAGTTAATATTATAGCCTTTCTCTGTTATAGTAAAGCTTGCCATTTGTAAGGAAGGCTTTGCAAAAATTTCTTTAAGTCTTTCCCAGTCCTCTGTTCTGGAAGGATCTCCAACCAGCCCTTCTGCAATACTTGCAACTATCTTCTTTGAAAAAGATCCGTCAGGATAAAGAATTACCAATATGCCTATATTATCATAGGGGTCATATATCTTATCGATTATCTCGAAGTCAAATGTTTCTGCTGCAATAATGCCCTTATCAGATAGACCTTCTTCAAGCAATTGCTGTTGCAGTACCGCAATAAATCCCCTGAAAATATTACCTGCTCCAAAATGTACCCAGATAGGTTCTTCTTTTGTTTTTGATATCATTTTATCCAAATCAAACTTTGGTACTGCTACTCCGGCTTTTTCCCATTGTTCACGGTTTTTAATATTTTCCTTATTTAAAGTTAACATCCTTAACCTCCTAATCCTAAAAATATTATTTTAGATAACCATCTTTAGCTTCCATTTGTCAACATATCTTCTTATAAAAGCTAATACAATTTTCTGTCATTAATACGCTTTCTTTCTGTCATTAACATGCTTTCCTCATTAATATGCTTTCTGCCGTTAATATGTTCTCTGTATGTATAAATCTATTTGTGCCAACTTTATTTGTGCCAACATCTCCTTGCTTATATTATTATACACAATATAAAAATATTTTAAAGTAATATTTATATGAATTAATAAATTTCTAATCTTTTAATGCTGTTTATCTTTTATGCTGTTTCCCTTCTAATACTGTTTATCTTTTAATACTGTTAATACTGTTAACATACACATGCCAATTCATAAATTGCCTGAGTGCAAATCTCTCCATGTCTCATGAGTTCTTCAATTGAAACATGCTCGTCAGGCTGATGAGCCCCATGCCCTGCCCCGCCGAAAGCGACACCGTTATTATTTAACGTCCGCGCATAGGTTCCTCCGCCCATGGACAAAAGTTTCGCTTTCTCGCCGGTTATCTTTTCATATGCATTAATCAGGCCAATTATTAACGGGTGGTTTTCAGGAACATATAATGGCTTGGAATGGCCCATTATTTTAACCGTTATTCCTGCTTCCTGCGCATTTTTCTCTATGATGGGCAAAATATCTTCCGCTTTATATGTTACAGGGTATCTTATATCTATATATGCTTTTGCCTTTCCATTTTCCATTTCTATTTTACCAAGGTTTAGCGTCAGTTCCCCGGATTCTTCATCCTTCAGGTTAATTCCTAAGGATTGTCCAGTAGTTTCATTGCCGATCTTTCGGTATAAAAATTCTAAGAAGTCATTCATATAATTTTCTCTGCCCAAGAAATTATCTTTACCCAGGAAACTCAGAAAATCCAGCATATGGTAGATGGCGTTGATTCCTTCCTGGGGAGTTGAACCGTGGGCTGATTTACCTTTTGCCGAAATCTTTACTCTCTTTCCGTCTCCATTCTTCTCATCAATAAAAGATACATTAATAACGTGTCTTCCAATGGCAGCATTATATTTATCTGCACGCTCTTTTAAGCTTTCTATTTCATCAGGTGTTAAAATCTTTTCCGATATAAGTGCATGGCATTCAGGAGGAACCATATTCACAACTTCTCCGCCCCATATCTTTTCTATAGCATTCCTGACGGTTGCTTTTTCTTTTCCTTCATAAATGCTAATGCTTCCACCCTTATCTTTAATGCTTTCTTCTCTGTCTTTAATATCATCAATAATATTATCTTTATTAATTTTATCTTTTCTGTCCGTATCGATATCTTTCTCCAGGAAAAGGTGTAAGATACCTTTTTCCCTGTTAATAATGGGATAATAGGCATCCGGTGAAAATCCCAAATCAGGCACAGGCTCTTTACTGAAATAATACTTCATATCTTCCATTCCGCTTTCTTCATTAACGCCAAAAATCACCCTGATTTTTCTCTTAGGCACAATACCGGCATCCTTAAGAACTTTCAAGCTATATAATGCGACTATGGCAGGTCCTTTGTCATCAGAAGCTCCTCTTCCGTAAATTTTACCATCGTGTATCTCACCGCCAAACGGTGGATAATTCCAACCTGCTCCTTCAGGAACAATATCAAGATGCACTAAAATACCGACAATTTCATCTCCCTCCCCATATTCTACATGGCCTGCATATCCGTCTACATTTTTTACTTTAAACCCAAATTCCTCACCGCGTTTTAATACGTATTCAAGCGCTTTATTAACTTCCTCGCCAAAAGGTTTTCCCTCAACGGCAGGTCCTTTTACGCTTCTTATTTTAATTAATTCCTGCAAGTCTTTTATTATTTCTTCCTTATAATTTCGAATTCTATTACCAATTATCATCAAATCACTCCTTACAAAAAATATATCCCCATCGAATGTTTACATAAGCTAAATATTGTATTATATTATTATTATAATACAAAAATAAATAAAGAATATTAATGTATGTGGTAAGCGGGCAAACTAAAGTAAAAAGCGACAATTTATAAATATTTATTAGTTATATTAGCGGTGAAAATTTCATGAAGCATCTTTTTATTATAAACCCCGTTGCTGGGAAGGGAAGAGCTTTACAATATATACCGGAAATCAAAAAAATTTTTTCAAAAAAGACAGATGATATTTATTTTATTGAAACTACTGAAGGACCCGGCCATGCTACGGAACTGGTCAGAAGGTATGTTGAAAAAGACACCTACAGGGTGTATTCAGTAGGCGGAGACGGCACTCTTAATGAAGTTTTGAATGGTATTGCCGGAAGTGAAAGCTCCCTTGCAGTAGTACCTGCAGGTTCCGGAAATGACTTTGTCAGAAGTCTTGAAGAATACGACCTGAATGCAACAAAGCTATATTTGTTGGAAAGTTTAATTAACGGTAAGGAAAAAATCATTGATATAGGCAAGATAAATGACAGGTACTTTATTAACATTTCTTCAGTAGGGTTTGATGCCGAAGTTGTTTATCACGCAAATAAATTAAAAAAAATACCTTTTATCAATGGCCTTTTAGCTTATACTCTTGGGGTTTTTCTTACCTTAATCAATTATGGTAATAATATAGTTAATATTACAATAGATGGAAATAGTATTGAAACTGATATCCTTCTTGTTGCAGTAGCCAACGGAAAATATTACGGAGGAGGAATGCAACCTGTTCCTACCGCAAATATTCAGGATGGGCTTTTTGATATATGTCTTATCAGAAGTGTCAGAAGATTGAAAATAGTAAGATTCCTTTCCAAGTTTATTAAAGGCCAGCATGCAACTGTAGAAGAAGTATCTTTCCATACGGGGAAAGAAGTAAAGCTTGTACCTCATCATGAGATTGCTCTCAACATTGACGGTGAAATATCATTAATTGACCATGAAGTTGTATTTAAAATTGTGCCTAACGCCGTCAAAATCGTTGTACCTGCCACTAGTAAAAGCTCTACATCTTCCCCTGCGTCAGAAAAAGACTCTAATATCATAAGTGACGAAAATAAATACTAACACTTTTAATTTTAATGTTTCTTTTGTAATTTTAATGTTCCTTTAATTTTAATGTTCCTTTAGTGAGCTTATTGGAATCTTAATAAAATCTTAATGAGTGCGATCTATGCACTTTTGTAAGTGTTGTTTATGCACTTTTGTGAGTATTATTTATGCATTTCGTCAGTATTATTTACACATTTCATGAGTGCTATTTATGCACTTTTTATGCACTTTC
>DUMC01000170.1 GCA_012840075.1 Clostridiaceae bacterium
ATGTCCATTTGATCATATTGGTACTTTTCTTTGCTGTGTCCTTTTATTTCAATTAACTCCTTCAAAAATTCGTCAATATCTATTTCAAAAATCAATTCCGTTCCTGGTTTAATAACTTCCACAAATATCTCAATATCCGAATTCCTATTTTTGCTAAAATGATAACCACCATTATTATTTAAACTTATGATTTTCACACGAACAACCTCTGAAATTTGATTGCTGCGATGTTCTTGCCGCACAAAAGCATCGGAAACCTTGACTAACCTCATTAAATCTGTATTCCCGCCTTTTTTTACACGATTTTTCCCTTTGATGTTATTGCTTTGAAAGTAGTATCCATCTATTTGTGTCCCTATTTGTTTCCTGTTTTTTAAGTTACGCTCTTTTATTAACTTTTCAAAAACTTCGATAAAAGGATTGGTATTTTCAGATACAAAATAATACAATAAAGCAGAGCGAAGACTTCCTTTTATCGAAGAACCGGGAATATATGGTAGTGATGTGACCGGATCGCTAATATGTAGCTGTAAATTCCTTACTCTTGAAACACTAGTTTTAATTTTTCTTATTGTTACCTCTTTTAAAATAGAATTTCTTTCGCCAGGTGGAATGTGCCACCAGTATTCTCTTAATGACGGGTATGATTGTTGTTCTAAGTAGTTCAAAAAATCCCTTATCATACCTTTTTCTTTTAAAACTCTAATTAATTTGTCTTCCGAAAAAATATGTATAAAAGAATTCTGTTCAAGAAATTCCACCTGCGACAGTTCTCTTTTTTCATCTCCTATGTAAACAGGTGATAAAATGGTTAACTTTACAAGTTTTTTCAAGAAATCACCTCACCTTCACTAAAAACGCTTTACCGTATTTATAAATCGGATGGCCTTCCTCATCAGGCGAAACATCTGCTATTTCCCCAACAACCTCTCTTCCAAAAACCGAACCTTCCGAAAACATTAATACCCTCTTTTGTAATACATGTTTCCCTTCACGTAAAGACCATCCTGACCTTTGCACAAGCTGGTAGGAAAGGGCTGCATTTGTAATTTCTTCTTTGTTTATGGGGTAATATAAGGAAAGTGTTATATATTTGGTTCCATCATTTACGGTGGGAAGCTCAAAATCCTCAATAAACTCCGTTTTGAATCTACCATAACCGGAAGATTTTTCGCCGCCTATACCTTCTTCCTGAAGTAGTGAAAAAATCTCCCTGAGCATTTTCCATTCATCTTTCTGGCAATCGATTGCAAAATACAATCCTGCTTCCCCTTTTCTAAAAATTGTTTCCCCTCCGAAATATAAAACTGTATCTGAAGAAAGCCTGTCTATGGCAGTTCTTGGCCTTACATCAACTTTTATATTGCTGCTTAATAAATCTCCTATTTCTACCAACTTTTTATAATCTATTTCTTCCTCTTTAATCCATTTGTCAAATATATCAAGAGAAACAAAAGAGGTAGACTTAACTGTTTTGGCATATTCAGCCCTGATTTCCTCTTTGTGAAATCCGGGAGGTTTTAAGCCGGGTTTGGGCAAATAATAGACATCCCTGACGAATGGAAAAGCAGAAGTTATTTTTATGGGAAGGTGCTCTGCTATTCCATACATTTTAACCCGCATTTGAAAAATAATGCTGTAAAGGGTATCGCTATGGATTATAATATCACTGCCTTCCATGCCTATACCATGTTTCCCTATATGTACCGGAGAGACGAAATACATTTTAACCCCATAATAAGGCATGTAATCACCAACTCTTTCTACTTTAACTATTTGTTATTCACGAATTGTTTGCTATTCATGAACTATTTGTTATTTGTAAACTATTTGTTATTCGTGAACTATTAGTTATTCGTGCATCGTGCACCACAAGATTGATATTACATCATAGTTTTATATCAACTCACGAGAAACCGTCAATTTTTTATCATTTATCTTACTTTACCAATTCTTCAACTACCCTTTCGAAAAAGGTTTTCAAGTCTTCACCTTCTTTTTGCTCTATTATAATCTCCTTTTCCCCTTGAGTATAATATTCCAAAGGTTTATAAATTACCTTTACATCTTTTATATCGATTCTTCCGTAACCTCTTGAAACATTTCCACCCAGCGCATCGTCTTTTAATAACTGTATGCTGATAAAAATAGATTTCAAATCTTCTTTAAACAGCTCCGATGTTCTTTCGCTGTCTTGGTTATAAAGCATGCACGCATTAAAAACAGCCCCCCTGGGTACCCTTTCTATCTGGCGGGGTGATGCTTCCGAAGTTATTCTATCCAATGTATTTTCATATTTTAATTCCGTTAAATAAAGTCCTGAATCAATTGCTTCCAATTTTTCCTTATTTAAAAGCTCTGCGTCATAAACATATAGCCTGGCAGGTCTATTTTTATTAATTCCATCTTCTTTGCTCGAACTTGCACCGTAAATCCTGCATACAGGGCATTTCTCATCTACACATTCATGATGAATGATTTCTCCCGAACCGCTTTTTATTCTTTTTGAAAAAAATTC
>DUMC01000171.1 GCA_012840075.1 Clostridiaceae bacterium
ACTCCATACATAGGTCCATAATGAAATATTATAAAGTATATTACTACCGGTAATATTAAAAGATAAAGATCCCAGTTACGCCTAAAAGTTTTTTTAATTGATGTGATAGACGATGTAATATACTTTTCATATTTAGTATTAGTTTTATTCATTTTTATCTAAATTTAAACTCCTTCCGTATAAATTTGAAAAAGACGAAACATCTGTGTAACACTCTTTTATGTATTAATGTTACCAGCATAAGAAGAAAAATCAATAATCACATTCTGCAATCAATCGTATTTTTCTGAACTTCGCACTTAGAAGCTTGTATTAACCCAATTTGATAATTTTTGCTGAGTTTATGCGCATTTTTACTGAGTTTACATATCTGCGTATCAAAATTATATGATTGATGTCATAAAAAACATATGGAACTAATACGATATTTTTAGTATAATTTAATGGGCATCATTTTGAATCATATTTTTAGTTGCAATACTTATGTAGACAATGCCTATGCAATTTAACAGTGAATTAAGTTTTTTGCTTATTCGACTTTGCTTATTCGATTTACGGACTTACGATTACTTTTCTTTAAAAATTTTTTTAACAAATAATATCAAACACATTCTTAATTCACTGTTAAAATTCGAAAGGAGAATTTAATATAATGAAAAGCAATTCCAGAAAACCTAATGTACTCTTAATATGTACTGACCATTGGCCAGGTCCGTTGATGGGTGCTGCGGGGCACGAATACATTATGACACCTACATTAGATTACATGTGTGAAAATGGAATAAGGTTTGAAAATGCTTATACTGAAACTCCAACATGTGTACCTGCAAGAAGAGCATTGATGACAGGTACTTGTGCAAAAACTCATGGGGATAGAGTGTTCAGTAACTTGCCTATGAAACCTGAATTAACAACAATGGCCCAAGCATTTAGAAATGCAGGTTATCAAGCATATGCAGTTGGTAAACTCCATGTTTCTCCCCAGCGGGACAGGATAGGTTTTGATGATGCTTATATTAATGAAGAAGGTCGCATGATAGGGCAACTTGATGATTACCAATTGTTTATTAGACAAGAAGGATTTGCCGGTGAAGAATACGCACATGGAATGGGGCAAAATATGTACACTGCAAGACCTTGGCATCTGCCGGAATATTGTCATCCTACTTATTGGACTACACGTGAAATGTGTAAAATTATAAAACGTAGAGATCCAACAAGACCTGCTTTTTGGTATTGTTCTTATGTTGCGCCACACCCTCCGCTGGTACCACCTCGTGATTACTGGGATATGTATATGAATATGGATATAGATCAGCCTGTAATGGGAGATTGGGCTAAAGACAAAGATAACCTTCCCTATGGAGCATGGTACGTATCAGTTAATCACCCTGGACCGGGAAGTCCGAAGCAAGTAGAAATTGCTCGTAAAGCTTTTTATGCACAATGTACATATATAGACAGTCAAATCAGATTACTTATAGGGACGTTAAGAGAGGAAAATCTAATTGATAGTACGATAATAATGTTTACGGCGGACCACGGTGATATGCTGGGACATCATGGTATGTGGGCAAAACCTTACATGTATGAATATTCTGCAAAAATACCGATGATTTTAATGCCGTTAGACAGAAACCTTCAAAATAAAGTTGACGATCGGTTGGTGGAGCTACGGGATGTAATGCCTACTTTACTTGATATGTGCGATATATCGATTCCCGATACAGTAGAAGGTATTTCAATGATTAGAGATAAAAAACGCGAGTATTTGTACTGTGAACATAGTGAAGGTGAAAACGCCATAAGAATGATTAGAAAAGAAGATTTCAAGCTTATATACTATCCTGTAGGAAATAGAATCCAACTTTTTAACATAAAAGAAGACCCAATGGAGCTTATGGATCTTTCTGAAGATAAGTCTTATGAAAACATAATTAATGAAATGAAGCAACTATTAATAAAAAATCTTTACGGTAGCGATCTTGAGTGGTTTTCTGACGGCAAACTTGTAGGATTACCTGAAAAGAAGCGTGAGTGTAAGGCTAGCCGTCATTTTTTCAGCCAGCGGGGGTGGAGATAGAATTAATTATCATTTTCAGAATTAATTATCATTCTCAAGCAACAAAGCGACAAAAGAAGCTCAACCCTTAATAGCTTCCTGTTTCATCCTTGATAGCTACCTTCATGCGATCTATTAAGTATTTAGGTATTTTTATATATTTCATTTATTTAATAAATATTTGAGTTAAATATTCTATCTAAATATTTCATTTAAATATTTCATCTTTGCATGGGCATCCATGCTTTTTTTATATACCCAAATATCTGCAAAAGTACAAGGAACCTATTAGTCTGTAGTTTAATGAATATTGACAAATTTAACTGCATAAATATGCACTTTTGTTGCTTTTTATAAATTCTATGGCATCTTCTTCATCAAGGGGCTTACTAATGAGAAATCCTTGTATTTTGTCACAGTTGTGTTCTTTTAAATACTGTAGCTGGGCACGATGTTCAACTCCTTCTGCAATTGCAGAATGTCCCAGTTTATGTGAAATCGATATGATATCACCTGTGATTGCATTATTTGGGTTTATATCCAACAACCTATCTACAAAATATTTATCAATTTTCATATAATCAGCTTTTAATCTGGTTTCTCTATACAGAGAAGAATAACCTTTGCCAAAATCATCTATTGCTATGAGAAGTCCTGTCTCTCTAAGTTTCTCAATAATTTTATTAATACTGTCAAAATCGGAAGCAAATACGGATTCCGTAATCTCAATGCCGATATTCTTAGGATTAACCTGCATTTCTTCTATCAATTCAAACAATCTACTAGTAAAATTAGGTTTCAATAATTGAATAATGGAAATATTAATTAAGATTCTAACATCATCATATCCATATTTTCTGAGTTTATTTAAAAAACGAAATGCTTTAATTATTACCTTTTCACCAATAGGATGAATGAGTTTTGTTTTCTCGGCGATAGGAATAAATTCTAAAGGTGATACTATCCCGAGCTTTTCCGATCTTATTCTTGCCAATGCTTCAAACCCGAAAATTGAGCATTTTCTTAAATCTATAATCGGTTGATACTGCAAATACAGCTCATCAGCATTTTTCTCACTTGCTGCTATAGCGGTGAGAGCTTCTACAATATCTCTTTCGCGGTTAATCAATGCTTCCAGTTCTTCATCGTAAAAATAGATTTCGAAGTCCTTGCCAAACGAGCTTACAGACCTTTCTGACGCGATTAGAAGTTTTCGAAGAAGTATATCGACATCAACCTCATTTTGGTTTTGCTTAATTTCGAGGATTCCAATACTACCGCCAATTCTTTCTGTTACAAATATGGGTTCTAAAGTATCTACAATAACTTTGCTGAAAGCAATAAGTTCATTTTTATCTTTGTAATCGTATAAATAGAAAATGAAGCGGCTCTCATGGGGTTTAAACAAAATACACTTATCCGTACAATGCTGACTAAGAGCTTCAGCCGCTTTTTTAATCAGGTTTTGAGAATATTGGAAACCATAATTGGCAGTTAACAGATGAACCATACTTAAATTAATGCCAATAAGCGCTTTTTTTAGAATCTTTATTCAGTTTAAGATCCTTTTCAAGTAACGACACCAGATATTCGCGATTATATAACCCTGTCCACTTGTCGTGTTCATTATTGTATTTTAAAGTGTTTTCAATCTCCTTTTGTTCTGATATATCAAGTACAATGCCTTCCAACGCTTCAACCTCGCCATCATCGTTATAGATACCTTGCCCCATCTCAAGAACCCATTTTCTCTCTCCTGTGGCAGTTATAATTTCATATTCATATTTAAACGGCTGTCTAGCTGCTAAGACTCGTTCCCATTCTTTTCTCAAAACTTCACGGTATTCAGGGGCTATAATATCATTAAAAGACAAGTCTCTGTTATAAAGCAGGCTCTCCGGCGAATAACCCGTAAGATTAAAGCAACCATCGGAAACATACTGCATTGTCCATTCATTATCATAGTTACACCTATATGCAAGACCCGGAAGGTGGGAAAGAAAAACCGTTTTACTGCGCTCACATTCACCCAATGCTTCCTCAATAGCTTTGCGTCCTGTTATATCGTGGATCAAGCAAATATGGCTGAATTTTTGAGAGGTTGATAAAGTAAAAGGAGCAACAATTATATTTACCCAAACAATTGAACCATCTGGCTTTATATACCGCTTATCCATTGAATAACCCTTAATTTCACCTGCTAGAAGTTTTCTAAAATTTCTTATATCTTCCTCTAAATCATCCGGATGAGTAATCTTTGCCCAGCCTAAAGAAATGAGTTCTTCTTTTGTCCTGCCGGTAATTTTTTCAAATGCTGAATTGATTCTTACGGTACCTCCATCAGAATGATCAGGTTCACAACTATACGAAATTGCAATACCGATCGGGATTTGTTCGAAAATCGTATTAAACGTAATTTGTTCATCCTGTTGTCTTGCTGCATTCTCATCACTTCGTAGCCTTTCTTCATTCTCTGTCCTTAACAGCGCTGTATGTATATCAATTCTTGCTTTTAATGAAACCATATGAATTGGTTTGCGGATATAATCTATGGCACCAAGCTTAAGACCTTCAATTTCATCATCAAGTTTATTATTATCAATCAATATTATGATGCGCAAATTTTGGAAACGTTTATCTTCTTTTAAAGTCCTAAGAACTTGAAGACCATCCATATCAGGCATATTTAAATCCAATATCAACAAGTCGACCTCGTCGTTTTCCTCAAGTATACGCAAAGCTTCACTACCGCTGCCCGCAGTTAATACATTATGTTCATTTAATGCATTTTTTATAATAAACCTATCAGATTCAGAATCATCAACTACCAGAATCTTAAATGACATTGTCAACCTTCCTTTTCTTCCTAATATCTACCCTAGTATCTACTTTTAGCTTCAAGTTTTAATCCTTTATATGTACAACCGATAAAGAATAATTTCCTCACTTTCTAATATGTAACTAAATTAAGAGCTAATACATAGTTGGCTCCTGCTAAAAGTAGCTTTTTTATTAGTTAACGTTATAAGTTGAAGTACTAAGTTAATTTTTACCACAAAGAGGGCAATATCTATCATATTATTTATTTTGAGTTATATTTTTTTAATATATATTTTTATATTATTAATAAAACTTTAAATATTCTTATATTCATAATAAAACACCATATAATACCTCGTTATTTGCATATTGCAATGAAATCTTTTGCACTTTCTGTCAGAAACTTATTTTTATGATAAATGACGGAAAAACATCTCTTAAATTGTATTCCCTTTATTTGAAACTGACTGATTTCTTTACGTTCAAGATATTCCTTTACCAATAAATATGGTAATACAGATATGCCTATATTAGCCCGTACTGCTCTTATAATTGCCTGTGTGCTTATACTTTCCCAAGCAGGTAAAATTTCCAGTCCACGGGAAGTCATTATACTGTCAAATATTTCGCGGCCGGCACTTCCTGGTTCTCTCAAAATAAAACTTTCATTTTGAAGCTGGGAGATATCAATGTTTTTTTGTTTAGCAAAGGGGTGTTCGTTTCCACAGATCATTACCAATTCATCATCACGAAACTTTTGCTGTATGATGTAGGGGCTGTGAACAACACCTTCAATCAAGCCAATATCAATTCGATTGGATAGAATATATTGTTGAATTTTTTCTGAATTATCTATCATTACCTTAACATCCATTTTAGGATGTATTTTCTTAAACTTAATTATGTAGCCAGGTAATAAACAATTTCCGATGGTAATGCTTGCTCCGATGCGGATGATTCCCATAGCATCAAAGTTTTTAATTTCCTTCTCCATATTTTCAAAAAGTCCCACAATGTGTCTTGCGTAATGAAGAAAGCTCTTACCTGCTTCTGTGATATGGAGTCTTTTTGCAATGCGATCAAATAGCTTTATTCCATAGTATTCTTCCAATTCCGATATTGCAAGGCTTATGGAAGGCTGCGCAATGTGTAGTTTTTCTGCGGCTTTCGTCGTACTGCCGGTTTCGCACACAGTGACAAATATTTTAAGATGCCTTAAGGTCATTGAATCCCCCTAATTATAATACATTTCTTATAAACTTTATAAAATAATACTATTTTATTTATAAATTTTCAAGTAATATAATAAAATTCTAGGATTAGTAGAGGAGGTCTAATGATTTGGTAAATAAGAAATACATTTACATAAAACTGTTCACGTCTACTTTTTATTTAAGCGCATTCACCTTTGGAGGAGGATACGTAATTATATCATTAATGAAAAAGAAATTTGTTGATGATCTGCAATGGATAGAAGAAGATGAAATGCTAAACTTAACTGCTATTGCACAATCTTCTCCCGGACCGGTTGCGGTTAATGCTGCCATACTGCTAGGGTATCATGTCGCAGGACCTTTAGGAGCACTAGCAACTATATTAGGTACAATTTTACCACCGTTTATTATCCTATCTGTTATCTCCGTTTTTTATGCTGCATTTCGCGATAACATTGTGGTAAATGCAGTTCTTAAAGGGATGCAGGCAGGTGTTGCCGCAGTAATTGCGGATGTTGTTTTAAAACTCGGTAGTAATGTCTTTAAAGAAAAAGATATAGTGTCTGTTATTATCATGATTGGTTCATTTATTTTGTCGTTTTTATTTGGAATTAATGTTATGTATATTATTTTGGTATGTGGGTGTATCGGAGCTGTGAAGGCACTGTTTCAAGTAAAAAAGGGACAAAAGGATGGTGAGCATTCCCAATGACGCTCTTAAAACTTTTTTGGAGCTTCTTTCAAATTGGTATGTTTAGTTTCGGAGGAGGCATGGCGGCAATACCTCTTATTCAAAATCAAATAGTTAATTTACACCATTGGTTAACATTAACTGAATTCACCGATCTCATTACAATTGCAGAGATGACACCCGGACCCATCGCTATTAATTCGGCTACTTTTGTAGGAATCAGAATTGCAGGTATCCCAGGTGCGGTTGTTGCTACTATTGGCTGCGTTCTTCCATCCTGTATTATCGTTTCAATCTTGGCTTGGATTTATTTTAAATTCAAAGAATTAACCGCAATACAAGGAATATTGTCCGGTTTAAGACCTGCCATTGTATCACTGATTGCCTCAGCAGGGTTATCCGTTTTTATGCTGGCTGTTTGGGGCGAAGGTGGTTTTTCAACAAATCCCCAATCAATCAACTTAGTTTCGGTTTTATTATTCGCCGTAGCTTTATTTGTTTTACGAAAATGGAAACTAAATCCAATTTACGTGATGCTAGGTTCAGGAATTATTGGTGGGGCGATTTACCTGATGGTGTAGATATCGAATGGTGTAGATATCGGCTACCGCCCCTTTATAACTGCCTTCTTTAGCATCTAAACCAAGCCAATCTTCTAAATACTTCCCGGTATTCCAAAGATACTTATTATCCCCATGACTTTTCATATATTCAACCCAGGATTTCATGCTCTAATATTAATCATTTAAATCATTTATAACTCTTTTATATGGTGCAATCATGCTTTCATTGAACTTGTTTCCTATTTTAGCTTTCAGCTTTTGAGATGACATGAGAGCACCTACAAGATACATTTTTAATATGGTGCCTTTTTTCTTTTGCGGAAAGTCATATAATCCATGCTTTTTATAAAAACGGTGGTCTTCTTTCATTAAGCCGCGCATTATCCAAATGAGATCCCTGAATATTTTCATTCCACCAACGCCATAAAAATTTCTGGGCTGAACATACTTATGACTGATGGCATATTCGAGTCTTGCAGCAAGCCTGTCAATTTCCGCATCGGGATCTATTTCATCGCAAGCAACTCCTGCAAAGAAATTACCTCCAACCTCGCTTCGGGCTTCAATAATCATCTGAAGGTTAGTCTCTATCAGGTAGTTTCCGCTAATCAGGTATCCCACCGGCTTACCCATGGTCACTGTTCTATGGCCATTACAAAACTGCCTATCGTCATACATTTTAAAAATTGAACCCATGGAGTGATCTTTAATGGAAAATGCGTATACTATAGCATCCGCTGTTTGAATATTATTTCTCAAGAAAATATCAAAACCGTCTTTATATATGCATTTTCCTGAAGCCGCACAATCAAAGCAGCCTAAACAGCCACCGCGGAAAGGATATCCTGAGATATTGACAATACGGCTGTTATACTTAAGAACTGCTCTAAACCTTTCAATCATGTCTTTAAGCTGTTTGTCGTCCTTAGCACAGTCCGTAACAATCACTACATCTCCATTCTTCTTATCCTGGCTTAGAAGTACATTTGGTATATCAGACGTGACAGGTATACGTGCCGGTGCAGCCGTAGGCTTTGGAATGGTTTCATACACATCATTCTCTATACACCAGCACACATACTCAAAGAACTCTCTTGCGCTTTTTCTCCCGTTTTCTGTCAGTAAATCGTCCATATCCGCAGACAGTCCTTTTATGTATTTCATGCCCAAATCCTGACAGTTTTCCTGGATAAATTTGTGTGCAGTCACATCATAGAAATGCTTGGAGGTTGTTATCTGTGTAACAAATTTTCCTGATACGTCAATCCCGGATGCTTTTAAAAGCTCTATAAACCTATGTAATTGGCTTGGGGCAATAAAAGTATATACAGGATAAGAGAAAATGATCAGGTCTGCGCTTAATATAGCTTCAGCAGCAGTTGAAAAATCATTTTCAAAGGATTTTATATTTTGACCTACATGAAGATACCTAAATTGATGCCCCGGGAATTTTTTCTCTAAGTACAATGAAGTTTGCAATGTAATGCTGTATTTCCCTTTGGGGCTACCATTTAAAATAACAACTTTCATATTAACCTCCTTATCACACATCGGTATCATGAGATAAATAAAATTTTATTTCCCGCTTCATATTTAAAAAACACTTTCCTCCCCTTTCTTGCACTTTCTAAGGCACCGAAAACCATGGCCATACTTTTGATGTTATCTTTACAATCGGTTTCGGCAGTTCTATTTTCGATTAATGCGGAAAACATTTCATCAAGGCAACCTTCGTGCGCTTCCTTACCATTCCATGTCATTTCAGGCTCAATACGTTTTACTTGGCTATAAAAAGTGTATTTTTCCGAAGGCACTTCAACTTCATAATATGGGGCATTATTTCCATCCCAGATAGCAGTTCCTTTACTTCCCGAAATTCTCCATTCTGCTTCCCATGACGTAGGAACTCCTATAGAACACCAAGAGCCTCTGTAACAGAACACTGAGCCATCAGAAAATTCAAAGATACAAACAGCCGCTGCATTTCCTTTATACCATGAGCCCGGAGGATTAAACTCAAGACAATAAACCGATACGGGATCTTTTCCTGTGATAAAACGTGCCTCATCAAAGGTATGTATAGCCATATCAAGTATAAGAGGGCTTTCCATAATATCTCTAAAACCACCGAAGTGAGGACCGAGAAAAAAATCTGCACAAATAAAACCAGGTTGTCCTATAGCACCTGAAGCTATAATGTCTCTTAAAGCCCTGATCTTTTTATTATACCTTCTGTTTTGCATTACAGCATACATTTTCCCGGTTTTTTCAGCCATATTAACCATTTCCGTAGCTTCTTCCATGGTAGCTGCCATTGGCTTTTCACCTAAAACATCGCACCCAAGGGAAAGAGAAGTGGTTACAACTTTCAAGTGACTTTCCGGAATAGTTACATCAAATACAAGATTTGCACCTGTTTCTTTTATTGCTGTACCTATATCGTTGTAAATATTACAAGTTAATCCGTATTTTTGGGCCATTTCCCTTGCATTTTCCTCTTTTATATCCACCAATGCCGTGATTTCAGCATCGTTACGAGACATCGCATATTTGATCCAAGCATTGGACATATTTCCACACCCGGCTACTGCAATTCTAAATTTTTTCATATTTAATTGCCTCCTTTTTTATACTTACCTTTTTCATACTTAATTGTCCTCTTTAAGGTTATATACACATTATATAATTATATAATAGTTAAGCAAAAGTGGCGGATTTATTTCAAATAAAATACATACTGCTTTGTATCTTCATACTGCTTTCCAGTTCCATCGCCTATGAGTACTTGTTTGGAATAAATTTTAAAAACTTCGTTAATAATACCGCTTTCAAATACAGCTTGCGGTGTATCGCATATAACTATTTCCCCTTTTTCCAATAGACATACTTTGTCAGAACAGCGAAGAGCGCTGTTTAAATCATGAAGTACCATCACTATGGTTTTCCTCATCGTTTTCAGATTTTTTATTATTTCCAGTATTTCCAGCTGATGATTAATATCTAAAAAAGTAGTTGGTTCATCTAAAAATATTATATCAGTATCCTGAGCTAAAATCATTGCTATGTAGGCTTTTTGACGTTCTCCTCCGGATAGTTCAAGAATATTTTTATTAATGTAATTATTAAGTCCCATGTGCTCTATAGCCATTTCCACGATTTCTTTATCTTTTTTCCGGGGGGTACGTGAAAAACCCAAATAAGGGTATCTCCCATGCATAACCAAATTATACACCGTGATATTTGGCACAGGTCTGTGCTGAGGCAGATAGGAAATCTTTTTTGCAAGTTCCTTGTTTGAGATACTTAAAACATCCTCACCTCTTATAGTAATCTTTCCGCTAAATGGCTTGAGCAAATTTGACGCTGTTTTTAACAAAGTAGTCTTTCCGCAGCCATTTTTCCCAATAATACTTGTAATGCTGCTTTCTTCAAAATCAATATTTATATTCTTAATGACCTCAACGTTGTTGTAACCGGCAGTTACATTTTCCAATTTAATCATAAAGCTGACCTCTCCTGCCTTTTATCAATAGATGTATAAAGAACGGAGCTCCAAGGAAAGACATTATAATTCCCACAGGAATTTCAAAAGGTGCAAAAAGTATCCGTGCCAATAAATCACAAAGTAATGTGAAAATGCTTCCTATCAATGCTGATACCGGAAGCAATATTCTATTGTCATATCCTACCAAAAACCTCGATATATGAGGAACAATAAGTCCAACAAAGCCTAACAAGCCTGCAAAGCTTATGGCGCTTCCTGCCAACATTGATGCCAGAATTAAGAATATAAAGCGAATTCTGGTTACATTTAAACCTAAGGATTTGGCGCTTTCATCCCCTAATGCCAGTAAATTCATGTCATAGCTTAAAAGAATGGAAATAACTAAGGAAAAAACAATAAAACAGGATGCAAAACTCAGTCTGTCTATTGTTACACCGGAAAGACCTCCTATTAAAAACGCTATTCGTTCAACAGCTGTGTTAGGTTTTAGAATTAGTACGGTGTCCGTCATTGCACCGATGAAGCTTGATACTGCAACTCCCGCCAAAACTATAGCCATTCTGGAAGCACCTGTTTTTCGCGCTATAAAATAAACTAAAAGAACGGCAATGAGAGCTCCTATAAAAGCAGCAACAGTTGTATAATATAGACTTGCAGGAAAAAAAGCCGTAATTAATACGGCAAAAAATCCTGCTCCGGAATTCACGCCAATAATGCTAGGACCTGCAAGGGAATTATTTAGCACTGCCTGGAGTATGGCACCTGCTACCGATAAAGCACAACCTGCAAGAACTGCAGCCAATGTCCTTGGTATTCTTACATAGCTCACAATTCTGTAAGCTTTCGATGTATTATTCCCTTGACGCATTGCAGAAATAATTTCCGATAAGGGTATTCTGGTAGAACCAATACTTATGCTCAGAAAAATCCCAATTAATAGCAAGATTACGAGGGAAGCTATGACTGCTGCGTTGTAACTCTTGCTGTTTCTATTCAAATTTATCCGGGTAGAGAATCTTTGCAACATACTCATAGCTTTCACCCCATCTGGCGTTAGGTTTATAATGGAATAACTCCTTTGGAAGTACGATGTACCTGTTGTTCTTCACTGCAGATAAATCTTTCCAAGCAGGGTTTGTCTCTATTCCTTCCTTTAAATTCTGTAACGCCTTTTCACTGTCTCCCATTGTTATTACAAAAATAAAATCCGGGTCTTCCTGAATAATCACTTCCATACTTAGATCTTCCAGGAGGGACTCATGCTTTGATGCTATGTTTATAGTACTCAAATCATTAAGAATCCTGCAAGCCATGTTATCATCGTTTTTAGCTCTTGCACCGGTTGAAAAAGCGCGAATAAGCAATATGGTGGGATTGTAATTTTTATCGATTTTTGCAAGAACTTCATCGATCTTATTTTTAACTTCCAAGCCGTTTTTCTCATACATTGCCTTGTTGCCGGTTATATCTGTGCATATCTTCAGCATATCCAAGTAGTCTTCGAAATGCTCTACCTTAAAAAAGGCAAAAGGTATGTTGGATTTTTTAAGAATTTCCGAAACTTTCACATGGCTTTCTATATCCGGAGAAAGCAGTACAAAATCAGGAGAAAGTGCTAAAACTTCTTCTATATTAGGTTGTTTTACCGTACCGATGACTTTTGTTTCAGAAGGCAAATCCATGTTTCTTTCGGTTATAACATCGTCCGTTACTCCTGCAAGTTCGCCTCCTGCCAGTATCCAAGTTTCAGCATAGGAGCCAAGAAGAGAAACTACTCTTTGAGGTTTTTCTTTTAATATTACATTATTATTTAGTGCATCGGTAAAGCTATAATAATAATTGGTGTTAGCCTCCGCTCCAGGCTGTAACTCGGACTTTACCTGCAATGCTGTTACTTTTTGTGACTCTCCCACTTGTTGCTGCAATTGCGATCCTGTTTGTAGTCTTTCTTGCTTTGCACATCCAGCAGTTAACATACATATAAATAGTATAATTGCAAGCAGCATAGCATAATTTTTAAATGCATCATTCTTTTGTGCTATTTTCATACTGCTCATTCCTCTTCCATGATTTTTTAGGGGCAGACACGGGGGCAGACACGGGGACGGTTCTCTTGTCCGGTTAGACAGGGGGACGGTTCTCTTGTCTATCCTCGAGCGAAAATGTGAGGATTTTTTCTCTGTCTATCCTCGGAACAGACAGAAAAAGAACAAAATCGCTAGTGCCATGGCTTTCGAGGTTTGACAAAAACAATTAATAGACAGAAGAACCGTCCCCCTGTCTAGGGTTTTTCTAAAACATACACGATAAAATTCGGCACCCGGAGTTCGTCATCCAAATCAGGATATTCTTTTAATTTATCAGCAGTTACTGTTGGCTCTATAATTTTCTTTACAATAAATCCGGTTTCTATAAAATTATTTAGGTATGTTGACAGCGTTCGATGAAAATTGGTAAATTCCACCCCTAACATTTTCCAATGTCGTTCACTTTCATCAAAGTAATTGTCTAAAATAACATGCAGTTTTTCTCCTTTATCGTTTCGATACCAACTTCCGATTGCAGACCTCATTGGATGCAAATTGGCTATGATGAATTTGCCTCCTCTCTTTAACACCCGGAATACCTCTTTGTTGTTTGCTTTAAAATCAGGCAAATCGCATTGATTTAGGTATGATACTACGATATCAAAGGTTTCATCTTCAATAAAGCCTAAGTCTTGCACATCATGCACACGATATTCATCCCGTCCGGATTGGAGTTCCTGCGCTGCTTCAATCATCCGCTTGCAAAGATCCAAACCCAGTACATACTTAGCTCCGCGTTCAACAAGCATTCTGCAAAAACGTCCTTCACCACATCCGCAATCCAGAATACTTAGCCCTTCAACATTTCCACATGCATCAAGCATAACCGGATCAAGTAGACCCTTGCGCACAGAGTTTTTACCTTCTCTAACTTCTTTAATCCACACAGGCGCGAGATTTATCCATTCCTGCATAAGATCATTAATGTCGCTCATTTAACCACCCTTCCCGGTAAACACATTTAAAACAACTCTTTGGATTTCCACAACTTATCAATTTTCATATATCCATCAATTCAATAATATAGTAACTTAAATAAATTTCAAAGTTAATAGCAGGTTTGTATCTTAAGTATAAATAAATACGCCATCTTAAACAATAGTTATTTTTTTGATCCTAATTCTAACTGGAACCAAAAGACACTCCCTTAATTATTTGACATTGTTCAGGTGTAACTTCGTCGGGAAAATCATGCATCATCTCAGCATAGCTGTAAATAAAGGAAAGAGGTGTGCGCAAATCGTGTGATATATTCGCAATCAACTCACGGCGCAAACGTTCAACTTTAGAAAGCTCTTTTGCATATGAATAACTAAATCCTCTTTAAATTTTCATACTTCAAATATTTCCACATTGCAAAAAAAGTCGGTCCCTCAATTTATTTATTCCTACTTTGTCTTCATCTAGCCTTCACTATTTATTTATAGGTATACTTACCACTCTGATGGTGCCTTTATAAGCATAAGCCCAGTAAACATAACCGTTGTGATACACTGGCGCCTCATAAGAATTCAATTGCAAACGGCCTAGTGAAGTTGCAGGAGTAACAATATTTCCATCTGCTGTCAAAACCATATAGAAAGATTCCACCTTGTAATTATAAAAATATTCTGATTGTTCCTCAAATCTTTCGGTCCATAATATGATTATGTGATCATCACCTTCGACAACTTGAGGTGCAATAACATCTCTGTCCGTATAATCTGTAAGCCAAATTACACCGTAATCGGTCACTTTCGTCAATGGTGTGTTGCCGGTATCATAAATATCAAAAGATGTTTCACCGCTGCGTTCAATTCCCCCCACAAACATGGACGGAGATATCTCCCTGGAAAGAGGATCAAATATTTGGATAAACAAGTTTTGTTTTTCAGTCTTTGCAGCTTCACCAATAGATTTTGCAGATGCACCGACAAGTACAACCCCTTTACTTGTTTCCACAAGGCCTCCGAGTTGTGCAAACGTTTTATTTACTATAAACATATCATAGTTTGAATTAGGTTCAAGGTAAAAATGAAAAACATTAAGAGGCGAATATGTAAATTCATATAACATTTTTATATTGTCCGTATTTATTCTTTTATGCAATTTTTCTATGATAAATCCCCGATCATATGCGTCACCGTGATTAGCAAAAATAAAGTCACCTGCTTTTTCCGAATAAATTACTGACTGATTAAATGAATGACTGACATACGGTACATCGGCTCTTTGACTGTTCCAGTAGTAAGTTTCAAACTCATACGGGAACATATCTTCCGTGTACACACCTATTACATTATTAGACTGATGCCCGTTGTACATCTCCCGAGCATAATTAACCATTAATATACCGTTATGAATGGCCGAAACACAATTACCTGCAACAAAAGGAATCTTAGTGTTGCCATCGGCTCCTAACGGAGAAATCCCAACAAACCCCGTGGTTTTTATATGTTCACCCGCAGGTGAATATTTTGAAATAAAAATAGTTTCATCCGTGTTTTTAGTTCCCTCTTTTCCCCATACAATGTAAAAATTCCCTTCATCATCGGAAATTACATCACCCAGCATGGGATATTTCATCTCAATACTCAATGCTTTACTTGGAGTCACAATTTTCAACCGATTATCGAAGGCATATGCATATGCCAATCCTTCATCCATGTATGAAAATTGCTGTACGGGAGAAACCCTTGCCCAGTTGCTTATCCAATTTGCCTGGGTATCGGATAAATCCACATTTCTTATAAGCGAATAGCTGTCAACGGCATCTTCAGGTACATATTCAAATGCTGTTTCTATTATTATACTATAACCGTCCCAATCTACATAAAAATCAAAAACTCTTGCTAAATCCCGAAGTTTAAAGTAATTATAACCGTCGATGGAATAAGCTGTTAGCTTGATTTCTTCGCCGTCAAGCAAAATAGGTGAAGTATTCTGAACGGCAACTTTACTGCTGATACCTATTGCTGTTTCTGCTTCATTACCAACGGGAGTATAAGTTCTATCTTTTAAAAGTTTAATAGTTTTCTCACTGTCATCCCATGTTACATCAAACTGTTTTGGTGTACCGGATAGTATGTAGGCAATATCGCGTAGCTTAAAGTAGTTGTAATTGCCTATGTTATATGCATCCAAGCTTTTTCCCGCACCATCCACAATAATTACCAACGTGTTTTTTATAGCAATCTCATTATCAGCAGCGCCGGCGGTTAATGGAATTAACAATAACAATGTAATTATTATTACTAAAATATTAATATACTTTTTCACTATTAATTCTCCTCCTATCTATTCTAAAAAATTCATACAGCTACCAGCCATATATAAATTTATATTATGACAAAAAGTAGCACTGCTAAGATTTAAAGGTATTCATCTACCAAAGTAGACTGATAATAAAGCAATATAAATCAATTCAATTAACAAAAATCAACAAAGCAGCACATAATTCAATATCGGGTTTTTTCACGATTTTTTAACTGAAATAATTTAGCTGATGTTTAATAACTTCTTTTAAAGTGGGCTGCAAATATTATAGCTGCAATTAATAAAATCAATAATATACCTAGGATGATAAAATTATTAAGAAAATTGTCAAATCCCAAACCTTGATTTGCAGGAGAACCTACAGGAAAACCTCCCTCTAAACGACTTGGTATATCATTATTATTATTATTTTGACGATTAAACGCATTACTATTTTGACGGGCACCATTTCGATTTCGGAAAACGTCATTTTGATTTTGAGGAGCACGATTTTGTGAAATCTCATCAAATTGATTATTTTGGGAAATCTCATCAGATTACTCATCTTCCATTTTTGTTGTTTCTCTTATTCCCCTTTGAAAGTTTCCCATTCTTCCTAGGAAATTTCCCCATCCTGCAGGAAAATTAATGTTATTGCTCATTCTCCCATCCATCATAGGACCTAATCCTCTTCCGCCTATCATGGTGCCTAGAACGGACAAGTTCAAATTTCCTGCTGATATAAGCTTATCCGGGTTTGCATTTTGCCCTTCTGTTGTAGACGGTATGGTGCCGTCAAGCTGGCCTTGTATATTTTCAGCCCGCAGATTGCCAAGGGTAATAAAAGCTGACACAGCTGTCTTGTATTGCTCATAAGTGCAAAATGCAGTAGGATCATTCTTTACATAATCAGAAATTAATGCATCCAGCTTCTTAATTTTTTCTTCAAATTTTCCATTTGCAAAGTAATTGTCAATCAATTAAATCAGCATAATTTATATAATGTTTTAACTCATGTCTTCTGTGTGCATTTCCCATCACTCCTGCTCCTTTCTCTCTAATTCTCTAAATTTTTAATTTCTTCTCTTTAGCTTCTTTTTCTCGTCATTAATTCTTTTCCTCAGTTTATCAGTTTCTTTTATATCTACATCATATCGTATGACTTCATATTATCTTACAAAACTGAAGTTCAACTGTATGGTATCTGAACTTTATCTGAACATAAAAGAAAAAGTTTACTTATAGAAAAGTTTAGTTGAAAATTAAACCTAAGCTTCAGCTTCTCAAAGCACGGAACTATGCTCGACAGAACTAATTCAAAACTAAAAAGTAAGCAGAATAGCTATTGTTCGCATTAAATGGGACAATCTCCTCTCTTAAAGGGATCTCCCTAAAAGAATATCCCTTAAAGAAATATCCTTATATCCCTTAAAGAAATATCCTTGCTCGAGCAATCTGCAAACATTTCTTCATAATTTTAAATCCACCTCATATTTTCTGTTATTTGCAATCCAAAAATGGTAATAGTATAATATGGATATAAACATAATAATAAAAAGACTCTGTAAATTTTTATAATTTTATTACCATAATTATAACATTCTTTGTAATACTATAATTATAACTCATTATAAAAGGAGGATAAAGTATGGCAAGTTTAGCAAATCCATTTGCAGGTAACCTTCCACCTAAGAAACTCACCAAAGAAGAACTGATTCAGGCAATAAGACTTGATATTGTAGGAGAACTTGAAGCTATTTTTCTGTATGATGCCCATGTACAAGCAATGGATGATCCAATAGCAAAAAAAGTCCTTGCAGATATAAGAGATGAAGAAAAGGCACATGTGGGTGAACTTATGACCTTGCTTCGTCTCTTAGATCCGGAAGAAGCAAAACATTTTGCCGAAGGTGAAAATGAAGTTAAGGAAATGCTTGAGGAGTTAAATATCACTGAAAAACCACTTTCCGGCAAAGCTGAAAGCACAATAGGAAGCCTAATAGATAAATAAAAAGAAAATTAAAGATAATCGAAGGAGGGAGAAATATGGATTTCTTATCAAGAGATGGTTCTCCAATTCCTGCTGAGCTTTGGGAAAAAATTGATGATGCCGTTGTATCAGCAGCAAAAAAAGTTTTGACGGGCAGAAGGTTTTTAAGCATCTATGGACCTCTTGGTGCAGGCATTCAAACTATTAATGTTGACAACATATGTGAACTGGAAGAAACTGAAGACAGCATTTCAGTCATTAAAGGAAGAACATATAAACATATTCCTTTGATTAACCAAGATTTTTCGCTCCTTTGGAGAGACTTAGAATACAGCGAACAGATGGGCTTGCCTGTCGACTTGTCCTCAGCTATGCATGCGGCTACTCAATGTGCTTTAAAAGAGGATGAATTTATTTTCTACGGCAATGAAGAATTAGGATATAAAGGTTTACTAAACGAATGCGGCATTATTAAATTACCTATATCAGATTGGAGCGAAGGTGAAAATCCTTTTAAGGATATCTCAGCCGGTTTGGCAAAATTCATAGAGAATGGAATTGTAGGAAGAAAAGCTCTCGTTGTAAGTCCTCAGCTTTTTGTACAACTGCAGAGAATTCAACCAGGTACAGGAACAACTGAATACGAAAGAATAAGCAAACTTATAGGCGGAAATATTTATAGCACCCCGATAATAAAGGGTAACAAAGCTGTTCTGGTTTGCGCAGAGCCGCAATATATGGACTTAGTAATCGGACAAGATATGATTACTTCTTACCTTGAAACCAAAAATCTGAACCATTATTTCAGGATTATTGAAACGCTGCTATTAAGAATTAAGAAGAAAGAAGCCGTTATAGTTTTTAAATAGAGAATAACGAATAGAATAACGCGTGGGCAGATCCCAATTATGATTTACGCAATAACGGCGAACCGGAGATAACACAAGAAGATATGATCGGCGAAGACAGTCTGACAGGCAGAGAAGACATGGCTGCTCCGTTGCTGAATCAATTTCAAATTGGCGACAGGCATTATATTTTAATGTCTGACTACGTGGAAGAGTTCGGCTTCCCTGCTGTAATTACCGACAAAGATATTGGCCAAAAAATTATGACCATCGAGAAAAGCTCGGATAAAAGCTTAATTGGCTGCGATGTATTTTACTATTTGCCGGCTGGTTGTGAAGCAGTTGTTGCAGTAAAGAGGAATAATGAGTACGAGTTGTTTAAGTTTTACACCTTTGAGAGCTACCTCAATAACCAAGACGAAGACGCTATTGAATACTTGAAGCTTTATGGTATAGATGAACCTGAGGACATTGCTAAAATTCAGTTCATAGTTTATGATGAAATAAGCAAGCGGGAAGGATTCAATAATATTAAGAGTGAAATCACTGATAGGAATGAAATAATAAACTTCTACAATTTCTATTCAGTGCTGAAGAACTCCAGTAACGAATATTTTGAAAAGTTGTTTGGATATAATAGGGCAGACGTTTCAAGAGAAGTTAATAGTATAGAAGAATCAAGTGGTATAGAAAACTCAAGAGACATTGAAAGGACAGAAAACTCAAGTAATATTGATGTTGAAACTGACGTTACACATCCTATTGAGCTGGAAAGCATGGATTCTCCGGATAAAAGATATGTTGAAGATAAGTTAAGATCCGTTGAGCCTATACCACCGGATTATACTCTAACTCCCAGAACACCTCAAGGTATGACAGGAAGTATGATAGATATGGGTACTGATATGATAGGCAAGGGTGAAACAGGTACAACAGGTCCGGCATCAGTTACACCTTCACAAGTTGCACCTTCACAGGGTTCTGCAGATAATGCTCTGGCCGATCCGGTTGCAATAAGGATTTACAATCAAAATGGTGTGTACTTCGAAACAATGTATTACAAAAACATCGGCTTCATCTCCAGATATGAAATCACTCCGGAATTCGCTTTCTTTATAGAAAACTATATCAAATAATCAAATAAACAGAAAAAGACGCTGAACAACAAATAAAATCATTAGTAGGACAAGTGTTATCGCACTTGTCCTTTTTATTATTGTATTATTCTATAATTCGCTAATTTCCTTTTTATAATTCATTTATAATTCACAATTACATTGAACATGATAATCATCCATCACTTTCTTAGCTATAGGAATATCTGCCGGCAAAAGGTTAAACTTTAATAAATCAATTATTTTAACCCATTTATACTTATCGTGAACGGATATTTGGATTTCGCCACCGGTCATTGTGCAATAATATGCAATCAGATTAATGATCACATCCCCATAATCGTGAGTTACCTCAGTACAAAATTTATCAACGGAAACATTTATGCTTAACTCCTCTTTCAACTCCCTAGCCAGGCATTCCTCCGGAGTTTCACAGTCTTCAATTTTTCCGCCCGGAAACTCCCAGCCCCCGGCAAATTTTTCTTCAGGAGCACGTCTTGTGAGTAAAACTCTGTCTTTATTTATTATTACCCCTGCTGTAACTTTTATTATATTCACAATTTACACCTCTTAAATTCAGCTTTCTACACATTCTTTTTTACTTCATATGGATTTCGAATACACAAAAACATCCTCTCTCTTTATCCATCCCCTCGATGTCCAAAAACCATTACCGATATCATTTTCAGGATAAACAAAAATGTGGCACTTATCAATTCCTTCTGATTTTAGTCTTTCGAGGCTCATCTCAACAAGCCTTCGTCCTATACCCTTTCCCCTGTAATTTTCAGCTACAGCCAAATGATAGATATGTCCCCTACGTCCGTCGTGTCCACACATAATAGTTCCGATTATTTTACCTCCATGCTTGCAAAAAAAGCTTAATCCCTTGTTTCTTGCCAGGAACCTTTCAATATTTTCCCTTTTGTCAGCATTGCTTAATCCCACCCCGGGAGTATTATACCATAATTCATAAATTTCATTATAATCATCTATTTGCATTTCATGAAATGATATATTCGCAATATCGCTTGTATAGTTAATAACATTCTTCGTATTTGCAATATTATTATTCGCCCGCTCCATAATCTGCTGTATTATTGCAGTTTTAGCATCCGCATAGTGCTGAACATGCCTCCATTTATTCTTTGCTAAACTTTTCTTGACTTGTGCATACTTGTCACGATCACTTTCATTTGAACGCAACCAATCTCGAAAACGTAACATTCTCTCTATCTCAAGCGACCCTTTACTGAACACATGTAAGTTGATGTCAGTATCCGGCCCTTTAAACATACGATGTTCGAACCAGTTGGGTTCTCGAATTTTAAGCTTATAACCTGCTCTTTCCAAATCAGGGACATATGATGATTCATCACCCGAATTTTCCACAACCAGCAATATATCAATTATTGGTTTTGCACAAAGTCCTGGAACGGAAGTAGAGCCAACATGCTCTATTTGCAAGGCTTTGCTGCCAAGTACGGCACGGATCCGTCTCTCTTCTCTTTCAAACAATTCAGACCAGTTAGGATCATATTCTACAATAGTTATTGGTGCATTATGTATCTTTAGTTCGTCTACCGTAACCTTTTGTAGATCTTCATCGCTTCTAAGCTCTTGTTGTCCCTCGCCATTTTCAATTTTTTGGAATTCTTCATCGCTACCAAAGACAGATTTATTTTCAGATAGCATTATGTCACACTCCTTTGCTATTCGTTAAAAGAATATCCCTATTTTTTCACTCTCATATTCATAACCGAAGCCACCCATGCCGTATATATATTTACCCTCCCCGCTCATTTTCCCGATCACTTCTTCAAGAGGCATCAACAGTTTGATTCCGGACACATCAATAGATTTATTGATTTTATACACTTGGTATAATGAATAATAAAAGTATAAACAAACTGCTGAAAATAATACAAGAGAAATAATAGTACGAACAATTATTTTTCTTTTCATTTATACCCAACTTTCCTGCTCATTTTCAGTTTTTCTTTTTATTCCTGATATTTACGACGTTATAGTCTTTTAACAGTTCCTTATAACTTCCAAACTTATAACTATATTTTAGCTTGTTGAAAAATATTTGCATTTTAATATAATTGTTAATATAATTGTTATGGGAAATTTAGTTGTCCATAATTCCGAAATCTATAATTTGGAGGGTTTGTAATGGCTTGTAACAATAATACCACAAATTGTACTTGTACATATATCTCATGTCATCGCCGCGGCAAATGCTGTGAATGCGTTGCCTATCACCGTGCAAGCGGCGAAGTACCGGGATGTTTCTTTTCCAAAGCCGGTGAAAAAACTTATGATAGGTCAATTGAAAACTTGTATTTAGATTATAAAAGGAATAAGTAAAAATTGAAAATAAAATAAGTAAAAGATTTGCCTCCTACGAATGTTTTATAAAAAGCAATTTTCCGTCATTGATTCCCCAGACTTCATCAGCAATAGAAGCAACTTTTTTGGAATGGGTGGCAATAATAACACATTTACCTTCATCACGTGTAAGAGATGTGAAGATATTTAACACAGCATTTTCTGTATCGCTATCCAAATTAGCCGTAGGTTCATCAGCGATAACAATATCAGGGTTATGTGACAAAGCGTGGGCAATACTTACTCGTTGCTGCTCACCACCGGACAATTTTAGGATTTTTCTGTTTGCTGTTTCTCTGTCAATACCAACCTTTTCTAACAGGGCGTAAGCATACTCTTTTTTATTTTTCTCCCTTCTTCCGCTGATGCTCATAGAAAGTATAATATTTTCAATCCCTGTGGCATTAGTCAGCAAGTTAAAACTCTGAAAAATAACTCCAATATTTTTTGCCCGGTATTCGTCATGGTCGAGTTCCTTGAAGCTGGTACCCTTATAATAAATCTCTCCTTCGGAGCAAACATCCAAACCGGCAATGAGAGAGAGCAAGGTAGACTTTCCCGATCCTGATTTACCAACAATTGTATAAATTTTACCGCTTGAAAATTCGGCATTTACACCTTTTAGAACTAATTTTTTGGCACCTTCATACTGGTATGTTACATTTTTAAGAGAAAGTATATTCATATCTGTTACCTCCTAATTTCGTTCTGCCAGAATCCTGATAGGTTCATATTTTGTAATTTTTGTAATAGCAACCATTGAAGTGAGAGAAGCAAGAAAAAGTGCTATAATTGCAATCTCTATAATCGTATCAATGCCCACTGAAACATCGACTTGTTCGAGAGGAACAAGTTCTCTTTCTACCGGTCCTCCCAGCGCTATACCACTCACAACACCGCTCATTATACCACCTTGCCGTGCTGCTATCTTTGCGTTTTCAATCTGTTCGGACAGTAATGCGTCACTTATAGGCTGAGCAGCGACAGATCCTATACTGAAACCTACGAGCAAACAGAGGACGGTAATAATCAGCATTTCAAACCAAAGCCCTAAAATGATCTTCCCTTTTTTCATACCCATTGCCCGTAAAACACCAATTTCATATTTGCGTTCCCTTATTGCAATAGATGAAAGGATAATAAGAATTACGGCACCGAATATCAAAACTATAATCATAAATGTTAATGAAATCTTTCTTAATCCTTCCACCGGGCCAACAACCTTTTGATATCCTGCTTCATCCGTGCTTACCAAGTAGTATTCATCCAGACCTTTGGCGCGAAGCTCCGCTTCAAAATCTTTCAGCATTGATGGATTTTTCAGACAATACTTTGCATTTACCAGCATTATGTTTCCAATCACAAACATTAGCGCATATCAATGCTACATCGATGATTTCCATGTCGCCTCTATTCGCTGATGCACTTAATGTCAGTATATCGTCCAAACTGTCAACTACCTTATCCACTTCATGAACCAACTCACTATTGCCGGACAATTGGAGTTTTGCTCGTAAAAGCGATAACATATTTTTTTGTTCGTGTGTTACGAAAGAGGAAAGCCTTACATAATCAAGGGCATAAGCAGCCAATCGGTTTTTAATTTCCGAATATGCTTTAGCAATAGCCGGATGTCCAGGCACTACACCACCGTTGTCATCAATTCGGGATAATTGTTTTGCCAATATAATTGCTTGTTTTTCTTGTTGCCTTTGTAAAATTTTTGAAAGAATTATAGCACCCGTCAAAAATATAAAAATGATTATACCTAACAAATACGGTAAATCTTTAAGTATTGCGGATAAATACATGTTTTCAATTTGTTCTTTAGCAACAAATCCGTATATGCTATTTAATGGTATTGTCGGCGAACCTTTTTCGAGAGATGAAATAACGTAACTGTTATTGAGATTTGCCAAATAACCCGGTAAACTCAATTGAGGTACCGGGATAAATTTAATATATAAGATAAAGGCTGTGATTAAAAATGATGTAATAACAAAAGAGAATATTAAAAGCGTTCCGCTTAATCCTGCAATTCTTCTTCGGTGCATAACTGGCACTCCTTTTCTTTAACTTCAGTGCATAACCGATACCCTTTGCCTTTGACTGTGATGAGCAAGCTTTCTCCACCTGCCGCAGTCAGCTTTTTTCGCAAATTTGCTATGTGAACACGGAGAACGGAAGAAAAAGGGTCAAAAAACTCGTCATACACATGCTCAACAATATCCTCGCTTGATACGACATCCGAATAACGGCTCGCCAAATATTCGAGAATATCAAACTCTTTTGCCGAAAGAGATAGTTCAAAACCATCAACATAAGCTTTTCGCATATTAGGATCAACACGCACACGCCCGATCTTTATTTCGTTTCTCGTTCGTCCGTATGAGCGACGGATAACTGCTTGTATGCGTGCTTTGAGTTCTACAAAGTCAAAAGGTTTAATGATGTAATCATCCGCACCGCAGTTCAAACCGCGTGCACGCTCTGCAACTGCGTGACGTGCAGTAATAATCAAAATAGGAGTCTGCAATTCCTGCTCCCGTAAGAAAGTCAAAACATCAAGCCCATCTTTGTCGGGCAATTTTAAATCGAGTAAAATGGCGTCATACCCATTTGCCAGCGCTTTTTCTTCTCCTTCAATCCCGGTATTCGCTACGTCAACAGTAAAACCTCTCTCTTCTAAACCTTGCTTCATAACAAAAGCAAGTTCTTTATCATCTTCAATAACCAATAAACGCATAATCGTCATCTCCCTAAATTGCTTTCCCACAATTAATTAAACACTATTCCTTGAAATTATAAAATACTATCCCTAAATAGCATACACTATTTATTGTTAATTTAATGTTAAACTCAACGGGTTAACATTACGTTATGTCTCATTTTACTTCCAACACATAAAATGCCGTATGATATTTTCCCCATAAACACCTTTGATCAACACATACAAAACCTTCATTTTCGTATATGTTCCTTACTTTATCGTATAAATTGTATTATCGCTCTAGTGATCTCCGAAGGTAATATAAAATGTACCCTATTTAGCGGGTACATTAAATTATACCATATCTTTCACGCAAAAAGAATTAGAGCCTGGTTCTGTGTAGGTAAGGTGCTCCGCAGGAATAAAGCACCTAACTCCGCAACCAGGCTAAATGATATAATCCTATTAATATTTATATCTAAAATATTTATATCAAAATATCTTAATTATTTATATCAAAAAGTTCATTTACCCATTTACTTACTAAATATTTCTAAATTTTTACTATTTTTTTATTTTACCCTCATTTAAAAATTATTCTTACTCCCTTTATACCAAAGGGCACTTGCAAATAAGAATCAGTCCATGCAGATGTATCCGGATACCTCTTAAAATACCAATCGGGAAAATGTTCCTTGGTTTCTTCACTGTATTCTCCTAGCCATGGATGATCTGGTGAACTATATCCGCTCCAACAATATCCAACCTCTCCAACCGGTCTGTGATATGGACCTAATAAGTTTCTAAGGGTATTTGTGAGTTTTATTTCAATTTGATTGGAACCAACCTTTAACATATTACTTATTTCAAGCTCCAAGGGATCCCAATATAAAGATCCGGCCGCCTGACCGTTTATACTAACAGATGCAAGACAGGCATCCAGCTTTTCTATTGATATATATGCTTTTTTGTCCTTTGGTACATAATCTAAAACTACTTCTTTCCGCAGAATTACTGTGCCTGCAAAGAAAGGATAACCGGATGATGTTAATTCGCTTTCTACCGTTTCCGAAGGCAGACCTATAGTAAATGCCTTATTATAGCGAATGCAGTTAGTATCAGTTGGCTCCTGGCTGCCATATACGCCAAAATCACCAACTAAATACATTGCTTCCATCTCAACACCCTTTAGCTTCTGGAAAAGCGCTGATAAGGAAGAAATCGGTTTTTCCAACGGCTCGAAATACCTCGTTACTTCAACTATATTTTCTCCCTTTTTAAATACATTTGGTAATTGCACAAGTTTGAAACTCCTATCCATAAAATATCCTTTAATATCATTGGTATTTACATATTCACCATTTAGCGTAAGTTTTTGTTGTTCCGGATCTTCCAATGCCAGCATAACGTTTACAGGTGGTACATCTACATTAAATGGGAACCTTATAACTAATTCTCCCTTGTAATTTTCACGGGTAAGCAAATGTTGCAGCCCCAATATAGTCAAAGGCTCCGAAAACCTTCCGTCCCGCATTTTGTATGAACAGTATTCAAGTAAAAATGCATTGTGATTTTCCGCAGATACTTTCCAACCATCTCCTAGTTCAATAACATATTTTGAAACATTTTTACCGATCCTATCTATAGTTTTATTTTTGTTATTTATGTTATTGACGAGATTTGCTCCATTTGCTTTTAAATATAATAGAATACTTCCGCCTTTTGCTAAGTAGATATTTACATAGGTATTTCCTTCAGCCTGTTCTACTAATACTTGTTGATATGTTCCATCTAACGGATTAAGAACATATGCTTCGTAATTCCCTTTAAGTTTTATCCTGCCATCACGTGGACTCTCCTCATCACTGTTGAATATAAACATATACCTATCATGGCCGTCTTCGCGATAATTTACTTGGATGCTAGTACTTCCTTCTCCCGTATATTCATATTTTTTATCCTTATCGTTCACAAGCAATTGCCGCAATTCCTGATAGTCGTGAGCATATAAAGTTCCCTTAAGATTAAGCAGTCTATTTGCCACATTACCATCCGGTTTTCCATCAACCATCTCCGGCAGCCTACCCATAATGATTAATTTACCACCCATTTGACTAAATTTTTCAAGTAGCTCAACGGTCTTTCTCCTTAACACGGGAAGGTTCGGTACAATAACGACACGATACTTCATGTGCCCTACCACAAATCTACCGGATTCATCCACGCTTCCGTACTCTTCTATGGTATCTTCATCACCCAGCTCAAAGTTAGCTTGCATTCCTATCAAGATTCGAAGCATGAAGTTAAAATCTTTATCCATATCTCCATAATAGTCTTTGCCTGCTACGCCATCTTCCCTAATACTTTTATACTCCATGTAAGCAGCTTCTATTGGATGAAGGTATAATATATCCGCTCCGGGCTTACCCTGGCTTATAAACCAGCTCACGCGTGCTTGGTAATCGTTGAGAACATGGTAACTGTCCCAATATGGTTGATAGTACGATATATGAGGAGGATAAGTCCTCTTACGACGACCTTTTAACGAATAGAATATGCCATGTATGCACCTGTGATTTATACCCAGTGAAGCAAAGTGGTCAAAAATATATTTCTGTTTCTTAAATGTAAGATTTTGACTGCTGACACCATACATTTCACAGAGTTTTTCCTGCTTTCCTGCCTGGTGAGAAGCACTGACACATTGAAGTGGTGTATTAAAGAAGCGATAATTATCTCCTTTTTTACCCATCATTTGTCCATGTTTCCAGTTGAGATCAGCCGTGAGAAAATCAATACCAGGTATATCAAAATATTTATATAGGGGCATGGCATTTCCGGTAAATGCAATCTGGGCAGCCAGCGTATCTTCACCCATGAGATGCCCGCTAAAGAGTAAACCATTCTTGCGGCACCAGCTGGATACTTCGGTAAAATATGCTTCTTTCAAGAGTTGCAATATTGTCCTCCAATAATGATACCTTACACTTCTGTATTGTTCTACATCTTCAAATAGAAGATGTATATTCTCTAGTAAATTATAACCCCATGTTTTTTGAAAAACTTCCGGAAGTCTATCCGTCCATGGTAAGTCAGGTGGGCTAAAGTGAGGTTCATCAACCCATACTGATACAATTGTCTTCCCAAAATCATCTTTAAAATCACTCCACATATCCTCGTATGATGTTTTCATGTAATATTTCATTGCATCCGGATTTAGCATATCTAAAAAATAAATCTTTTTTACCACTATATAGGCTGTATCTTCGCTTTTATATAAGACCTCTTTCAAGAGCTTTTCTTTTTCGATTTCATTCGAGCGGACTTTTCTGACTGCAGTATGTGTATATTGATCCGGCAAACCTAATACACCACCAGGCATATAGCCTGCCTGCAGAAATACCTTCATATCGTATTCCCTGGCTGTGTCCACTATCACTCGCATCTTATGCATAAAATCTTTACCGGGATAATCTGATGAAAGACCTACATATGTCCGTGCAATGAATGAGTAAAAACCTTGTTTTTTCATCTCGGAAATTTGTCTCTTTAGTTCATCATCTTCCAGCTGGTCATTGAGCATCCATAATTCAGTACCCCTGTGTATTGAAGCTGGATGTTTGAAATCTTCCAGGGAAAACATACTCTCATCTCCTTCTATTAATCATTTTATTTCTCAATCTTAAAATTTTACATATATAATGTATTGCAATTATTGTTGTTAAATAATATGGAAACGAGAAACCATGGATTTGGTTCCTCGCTCCTTTCTGTTTATATTTTTCTGCCTGGATTAAATTCTCTCGGTTTAAATTTTTAATGTTCTTTGTTATAACTTCCGTACCTCTCATTTAGCACTGCTGAACCTATCGTATGCTACCTGGTAAAGTTCCGTCAGTCTATCAACATTCATTTTCTTAAGATTTTCAACATATTCATCCCATTTGTCAATACTTATATCTCCTGTAATGAACCTGGCTTCCATCTGCCCAACGTACTTTTCAATATCAGTACTTAATGTAGCAACTTCTTCTTGTTCTTTAGCAGTAAATTTTACCATGGGGAATGAATCTTTCATGTACGGTAAATAAGCTTTTGCTATTTGCTCTTCAAGGTTAACAACATGCGCCGCATTCAGCCCAAGTAAAAACTTCGATGACACTACTCCGGGAGTTGAGGTTCCGCAATTAGGTGTGAGGGTCCCCCTATACTCTTCCGAAGAAGCATATCCTTCCGGAATTATCTTTTCCCACATTTTTCTTTCTTCATCTATATATTTCCACCCAAGGCCTTCAGGTCCCTGGTTCATAAATGCTCCGCCTTCTTCCGTAAAAAAGTAATCAACCCATCTGATTGATGCTTCAGCATACTTATTCTTATCAGTAATTGCAAATTGTCCTGTATAAATTGGATAGGTACTAGGCCATATCTGTTCACTGTTTAAATCACTTGTAAGAGGAGGTATTGCCGTGTATTTTGGATAATTCTCCATTGTATCAACTATATAGCTGGCCAGGTTTGCAAAGGATCCAATTAAAGATTGATTACCTTTACTAACATATTGCTGTTGTGTTTGAGTAAAACTCTCAGGATCTAAAAGGCCTTCTTCATAAAGCTTGTTCATGAACATAATATATCGCTTATAAGGTTCACTTGTGGGTATAAAGAAAACTTTGCCGTCTTTGACATCAAAATTTATTCCTCTGTACATAACCCCATATGCTGCAAGTATTGCTCCCCGAGTCATACTTAATTGACTTTGGCTAAATGACATTGGTATTTCATCAGCTTTACCATTTTGATTAGGATCTTTTTCTTTAAATGCTTTCAACATATTGTAGTAATCATCTATAGTTTTAGGTATTTCCATATTAAGGTTTCTTAACCACTCGTTATTCACCCATAGCTTTGTCGCTACAGTATCTCTAGGTGCCAAAGTGATATACGGCAATGTATACCAGTTTCCGTCAGGAGCAAGTGTCATTCCTTTATATACCGGATTCTGTTCAAAGTAAATTTTTATATTGGGAGCATATTTTTCTATCAGATCATTTAAATCAACAAATATGCCTTGAGAGCCGTACGTTAATTCCTCATCTGCACTAATACTTGCGCCATAGAAAATATCCGGATAATCACCACTAGCTAGAAGAAGGTTTTTACGTTCAGCCAGTGAATCAGGAGATGCTAAATCAAAGGTAAATGAAATATTGGTCAGCTTCTCCATTTCTTTCCAAAAAGGCATTTCTTCCCAATCACCTTGTATTGGCGCCTTTACACTGAAAAGAGATAAAGTTATTTTTTCATTCACTATAGGAAATCCTACAGCATTAAAGTTTTCAGGTAAGTCAGAATCACCTGATGAAGTTTTATTTGTGTTGGCTTTCTCAACGTTTTGCGAATTAGTTGGAGTTGTAGTCTTTTCTCCGGTACCGGATTTACCTGCACATCCAATTAAAAGGCCTGCTATAATTACAAGACTCAAAATTAATGAAATAATTCTTTTCATCATTTCTCCTCCTTACATAATAATTTTATTATACACAACGCATATGCGTTTGTGGTCTTAATAAGTTCAATCCCAAAAGTTAACCTGTGATTCTCAACAACTCTTTCAAAAGTTTCAACCTCTTATAGCTCCCAACATAATGCCTTTTGTGAAATACTTTTGGATGAATGGATATACAATCAAGACAGGCAAACTAGCCACGATGATTGTACAATATTTTATGGATTCAGCTAGCTTGGCTTGTTCAGCCATAGTTTCAACACTATCAGACGAAACGCTCGATGCCATATACTCATTTTGTAGCAATATGTTACGCAATATAAGCTGTAATGGTTTAAGATTTTTATCAGTTATGTATATAAGTGCGCTAAAGTATTGATTCCAGTGACCAACCCCGTAAAATAAAGCCATAACTGCTATTATAGGTTTGGATAAAGGAAGTACGATAGTGAAAAGCATACGTGTATTACTAGATCCGTCTATTATTGCTGCTTCTTGCAATTCAACAGGTATGTTGTTCTGCATATAAGTCCTTGATACAATGAGATTATAAGTGCTTACTGCAGAAGGTAGCAACAAAGCCCAAAATGTATTAGTAAGGCCTAAATTTTTTACAACAAGATAAGTAGGAATCAAACCACCATTAAAAAACATTGTTATCGTAAATAAAGTCATTATAAAATTTCTTCCTATCATATCCCTGCGCGATAATGCATATGCTGCGGGCATGGTGAACATTAAATTTATCATTGTTCCAAGTGTAGTGTAAAATACAGTATTGCGATAACCGCTCCATATCTCTTTATTAGCAAAAACTCTGGCATATCCTTTAAAATTAATTCCTTTTGGCCATAAGATAACCTGCCCTGAGTTCACCATGACAGGATCGCTAAAAGAAGCAATAGCAACGAAATATAAAGGATAAAGCGTAATGATTAATACAATAGTTAAGATAACCAAATTAACAATATTAAAAATTTTATCTTGTATATTTTCCTTAATCATTTCATACTCTCCTTACCAAAGGCTAGATTGCCCTAATTTCTTAGCAATTGAATTTACCGTAACTAACAATATAAAATTAACAACCGAATTAAAAAGACCTACAGCTGTTGAAAAACTGTATTCGGCCTTCTGAAGTCCCACTTTATACACATAAGTAGAAATAACCTCACTAGTCTCAATATTCAAGTTGTTTTGAAGCAAATATACCTTTTCAAATCCAACTGATAGAATATTTCCACAATTTAAAATGAGCAGTATCACAATCATTGGAATTATACCGGGAAGATCAATATACCATATTTTCTGAACAGTAGTACAACCATCCACTCTTCCTGCTTCATATAACTGCGGATCTATTGTTGACAAAGCTGCAAAATACATTACCGAATTCCAGCCTGCATTTTGCCATATGCCTGAAAAAACATATATCGTCGGGAATAAATTGGCTTTTTCCATGAAAGGTATCGGTTCAAAACCCATGGCTTTTATAAGATGATTTACAATACCCATAGATGGAGAAAGAAAGGAAATAATCATGCTTGCCATCACAACCATTGAGATAAAATGAGGCGCATAAGTTACTGTTTGTATGAACTTCTTATAATGTTGATTTTTAACCTCGTTCAAAAGTAAAGCAAGAATAATTGGTACAGGAAAAGCAACAACCATAGAATAAATACTTATCCTTAATGTATTAGTCAGAATATTAGTAAAATAATACGAGTTGAAAAACCTATTGAAATGTTTAAATCCAACCCATGGGCTCCCAATTATACCTTTCGTTGCAATGAAGTCCTTGAACGCTATTTGTATTCCATACATGGGCACATAGTTAAATATAATGATAGTTAGAAGTGCAGGTAATACAAACAGGTATAGTTCGTAGTTCAATAATATTTTCTTTGAAATATTTCTAATATTTCTTTTATATGGAATATTTCTTTTATATGGGATTTTTATTCTTTTGCCGATTTTTGTAACATTCACTATATTTTTCCTCCTTAAAGAAATATTAAAACTAATACTCTAAATTATACTATTTTTTATGTAAATAGCCGGAGTTGGTTTAAATAAATTAAATAAACACGAGCAAAATTATTCCATTGTGCACTTATTGATTGTATTTTCGAAGTTTCAGGTTATATCTCTATTTTTTAGTTTTTGGATATTGCTGTTCTCGTTTATATCAATTTACCACTTTGACTTATATACTTCTAACTTATATGCTAATTTGGCTTATATTCATTTCATGTTCATGTATCACCAAGCCTTGAATTTATATATCCAAGCCTTGGATTTAGCTTTATTTTAAAACCGTGAAAAAATCATGTAAATATGTATTTCTTGTGGTCTGTTTAAGTTTCGGATATCAATTTTTCCATATCCTATTAATCTGTAAATAAACTCGTATAAGTAAAATTATTCAATTAATGCTAAACATCAGGGGAACTAAAGAAAACTCCATTTTTTCTGATTTAGTTCATACCTGCAGGAATGGGAATCATAATCCAATAAGGCGGAGTGATAATAGACAGGTATTTACCGGGATATTGATTATGCAATTTCTGCATAGCAAAAAATACATATTAGTATAATACCAAACATTACTTCTGTAACATTATTTTCCTGAACATTAATTTTCAAAACTTACTTCATTTTCAACCATAACTGAGTCCACTGATGCTTTTGAATTATATAATTCCCTATATTGACCGGGTGTAATTCCTTCACTGATTTTAAATTTACGAATAAAATTTGATACATCATTGTAGCCAATTTTACTAACTATATCTTTAATTTTTAGATCCGTTTTTGCCAGAAGTTGTTTTGCTTCATTTATCCTAAGAAATGATACATATTCTACAAAGTTCAATCCGGTATATTTTTTAAATTCCCTGCTCAGATGAAAGGGTGATACGTTAAAAATATCAGCAACCTGATCAAGATTTAAATTAGAATCCCAAAAATTGCGTTCAATATATTCTTTAACATTTTTCATTATATCCGTACTTTGTTTTTGGTCTCCTGTCTTTACATAAATGCAGGCATTAACAATTATATCTGACAACATTGCTATTAATTTAGGTGATGAAACATAAGATACCAGGGGCTCAACTAATATGTCAATTTTGTTTTCTTTCCAAAAACCAATTTGTACAAGAATGTCAGCAATGTCGCTAATTAGTTTTATCAGTTTAAATTTAACCATTGTCGTTGTTCTTGTTTTATTGGTAATTTCATCAACAATTGCATTAAGACTCTCCAGGGCGGTATTCTTATTCCCTTTTTTTATGCTTTGTATAAGGTACTGTTCTTTTTGTTGTACGGAAGTTGAACTGTCCGATTCACTATCTGCCACTTCATCAAAAAACAGTGTTCTATTAGGTATGTCACCATATTTTTCGATCATTGAAGAAGCTTCTATATAGGATTTGTTTATGTTAAATATATCATTATATGCTTTACCCACAAATATGGTACCCTCTAATCCGAACTTATGTAATAATATTTCATGAATTGTTGATGCTAAGCGTTCTTGAAAAATACGCAAATCCGTGCCAGGTCCTAAAGATGCTACAATAGTAATATAAGATGAATTTTCTATGCACAGGGCAAATACGGATCCAGGATGCCAAACTATGTTTTGTTGAATTGTTCGAACTATATCCTGACGGACATTATGGCTAACACCCCGCGGTAAAAAAAGACACATTACATTATAATAAGGTCCCGGAAGATTAACCTGGGAAGCTATTAACAAATCATCAAGATTTTTTACATTACATTTATTAATATCCCCATTTATAATCATGCAAAGTAACTGTTCACGTACAATTTTAATTACATCTTGCACATAATATCCTATTCTTCGATTTTCATTAATTGCATTTAATAATGCATCTTGTATGCTTTCTAATTCATTATATTTTTTGTTCGCACTATTTACCTTGTATTTTTCTATTGCTTTATTAATTCTATATATCGGCATGTATGTTCTTACCGCAAAAAATAAAACCATGGCAATTCCCGCTGTTCCTACAATTAATGCTATTTTTTTCATAACCACTTGTTTTACTGCAATTAATAGCTCAAACTCCGTTTTAGGTATTACAGTAACAACCTGAAAATCTTTATTGCGTCCTGCACCATTGAATACCAGGTACTCTGAATTTGAAGATCTAATTTTATAAACATCTTCGAATTTTATAGGTCTCTCTTCATCTCCGGAATTATTCTTATACGAATATATTAATCGTCCTCCATTGTTGAAAATATATACTGATCCCCTCAGATCACCAATGATGTCCGATGAAATATTGTCTATATTACTGCCATTTATACAAAAGAAGGCAGTCATATACCAATTATTCAATGAAAAGTATATAGGATTTATATAAATAAGGTCGCCGGTTTCCTTTTCATTTAATTTATTAGTAATTGGTACCAGCACGGGACTGTTTATTTCCTTAATATATTCAACATAATTCGGAGCATCGTTTTCATCGCTTAAAGGCAAGTAAGTTTCTAATATGTTAATCGTCTGGGTTCCATTTGAAGAATAAACAAGATTGCTGGTAATACCGGGAAAATAAACTATTATATCATTATAAATATGATTCGAACTTTTTGATACAAAGCTTTTTATCGTTCTGATACATTCATTACTACCTTCAACATTTCTTTCCATTATATTTGGAATAATCGATGGATTAAATGCCAGGCTGTATGAAATACTATCAGCTTCTTTCAATGTATTTTCGAGTAAAGAACATAAACGGGATATATTTTCAGATGTTATTCTCTCCTGTTCGGCATAGATCATAGCTGCATTAACATTAAATATTAAATATGTTACCAGTAAAAAAGGTATTAAAAAAACGGCTAAGTAAAACAAAAGAAAACGGATAAATAAACTGGAATAATAAATATTATTTTTTCTTTTCATAAAACTTGCATCCCTTCCTAAAAGCCATTCTTTAATGAAAAACATGGCAAAACCATAAAGCTTAGTATTCTTTACTGATTTCCGTTATTCCGTAAATCCTCTTGAAGCGCTCCAAATCTTCCGGTGTTTTTATGACCATTACCTCGGTAAAATGTCCGTCATGAATATTTTTAAATCCAGCAACTTTTTCACCCGTACAAATTGAAGCACGGATGACCGCTTTCTGGTTCTCTCGGTCAAATGGGATCGTTTTCCTTAATTGCCGTTCATAGTACGAATTTTTTCTAAAATCATGACATATTTTGATTTTGCGCAGAACCAGAATTGCCACAAGAATTACACCACCGATGATACATAACCACCATAAAAACAGATGAAATGTGCCCATAAATTTCATGTATCACTCTCCTCGCAAATTTCTCACAGTCTCGATCATAGTCAAATATAATTCCTCTGAAACGTAGTCCGGTATAGAATTGCCCGAACCTATTGCGAAACCGCATTTGTTCTTTGTATATGTAAACACATCCCTTACAATTTCTTTAACCTCTTCTTTACTCTTTCTGCATAAATTATCAGTATCTATTCCGCCAAAAAGTCCAATCCTGTCACCATATCTATCTACCCATGTCTTAAAAGGCGCTATTTGATCCTCATTTGAGTGTTTTGCATCTATACCTGCAATGTTAATGATGTCATCCATTACTTCGAATATATTTCCGCATGAATGGAGCAAAAATGGCTTGTTATAGGAATGAATAAGATCAATTAGCCTTTTATATTGCGGAATTATGTACTTTCTTATAGTATCAGGTGAAAGTAAGGTCGAACTCTTAAATCCCAAGTCGTCACCGAATCTACAAACAGCATAAATATCACTATACTTTTCTAAAAAAGATTTCCAGATACTATACATCATATCCCCAACTTTTTGAAATAAGCCTTCAAATAATTCGGGATCTTCATAATACATTATACATAGGTTTTCATACCCTGTAACATCCTGTACTAACTCAAACACACCATTACCCGGTCCGCCAATAGCTTTCATTCCTTCAGGTAACATTTCACCAAGTATTTCAAAGTCTTTGTGGAATTTTTGTTCATAGATCAAAGGAATTTCATCCCAGGGATATCTGGTAAAATCATCCATATCCTTTATTACTCCAGGAACATGCTTACCAAGTGAACCACTTCCCGGCATAGCCGGTCCGATGCATTGTTCGAATGATACCGTGTCATAGCCCATTTTTTTGAAAAAATCATTGTAGTTTTTAAAATACTCTTTTTTATCATTTTCATCGCCATTTAACAATTCCGCAAACTTTTTATTAAGAATTCTTTCCATAAAAACATCAGAAATTATATGCTCATATAGCGGTATACGTTCAGGTATTCTATTATTTGCGGCGTCAATTATATGCTTGTAATTTGGTATAAACTCATGCATATTAACCCCTCCGTTATTTTTCGTAATATGACATATCTTTGACATATCACATATCAACAAGATTAACGTGTGGTCCTCACATGTTCTACGCCAGTTATGTGCCCTTGGGTAAATTGATGTATTTTTCTTTTCGCATAATGTTGAATAATAACATTTTTTTATGCTACGCAACCCAATAAATATATTTTATTATAAATAGAAAGCTAATTTCAATAATATATAGGAAATATCAAGAAGTTCATCCCGGTTTTACCAAGAGACAAATCGTTTACTTTGCCCGTAACCATCCATTTAAAAATCACCACATTTATATGCCACTGCGAGGTTGTTTTTTCAAAGATCGCTATTTTTTCATTATAGGAATGCTCCTTTAATTTGCCCAACTCCATTTGCATTCATTTTTCAAACCTGGCTTCATTTGTATTCATTTGCATCTAAAGCGTGGATGTTTTCTTAATTCATCAATACCGTCTGTATTAATAATGTCCTTTTTTTCAAGCCATCCTTTTCTCGCTACATTAACGCCATATTTTATATCTTCTATGCCATCGATTGAATGGGCATCCGGTGCAATTATGAAATTGCAGCCGGCTTCCTTGGCAGCTTTGCAGTATCTCCAATCAAGGTCAAGCCGGTATGGATTTGCATTAATTTCAATTATTACTTTTTCTTCGGCTGCTATTTTAATTATTTCGTTCATATTTATTTTTATTGGCTCTCGTGATAACAGCAATCTCCCGGTAGGATGCCCAAGTATTGTAACGTATTTATTTTTAATGGCTTTTATTACTCTTTGAGTCATTCTGTCTTCATCCATATTTAAGGCTGAATGTACGGAAGCAATAGTAAAATCAAACCATGACAGCACTTCCTCATCATAATCCACGCTGCCGTCCGGAAGGATATCAAGTTCTATTCCTTTGAGAATCCTAAAGCCTAAATGTTTATACTTTTCGTTCAAACTATCTATTTCTTCATGCTGTATTTTAATATCTTCTTCACTTAATCCACCCGCATAGTATGCAGATTTGCTGTGATCGGAAATTCCCAAATACGAATATCCTCTCTCGATGCATGCCTCAACCAGTTCTTCTATTGTGTTTATACCATCCCCATACAATGTGTGCACATGAAATACTCCCTTTATATCCTTGATCTCTACTAAGTCGGGCAGCCTGCCTTCTCTCGCTGCTTCCAATTCTCCGTTGTTTTCACGAAGTTCAGGTGGTATGTAGGCCATGCCGAAAGTCTTGAATATCTCTTCTTCAGTTTCGCATTTTATCAGCTCTTCTCTCCTGAAAATACCATACTCATTGATTTTCAAGCCTTCTTGTTTGGCGATATGTCTTAATGTGACGTTATGTTCTTTACTCCCTGTAAAGTGATGAAGTGCATATGGATACTCCCTGTCGTCTACAACTCTTAAGTCTGCTGCAATTCCACCTTTAAGTAAAACAGAGGATTTGGTGTCACCTTTTGAGTTAACCTGCATTACCAGGGGATGGGATACAAAAATTTTCATGACCGATTCAGCGTTATTGCTGCTTGCCACTATATCAATGTCTTTAACGGTTTCTTTTTTTCGCCTTAAACTTCCGGCCTCACTACATCTTATTACCGTGTTGCTTTCTACGAGTGTTTTAATGATTTCTTCCGCGAGACTTTTCGCATGGGGATAATGGAACTGCTTTTCATATTTTCTAATATTCTTGATACCCTCCAAAATTTTTTGCTGAGTTTTCTCTCCAAATCCCTTAAGCTTTACAAGCCTGTTTTCAATGCAAGCATATTCTAACTCACCTATGCTCG
>DUMC01000172.1 GCA_012840075.1 Clostridiaceae bacterium
AAACGGGTTTAAGATTAACGAGAAAAACGTCTTTTTTAAAGGGGTATGTAAAGACTGCTTATCAGCCGATAAGGCATGAGCAGCTTTCAAAAATAATAAATAAGCATAGTTATTAACTTTAAATATTATTTAACAATACAAATTAATTATTTGGCAATTAAATTAAATATAAAAAATCAAATTAAATAATAAAATAATAAATAGAGAAAGGAAGTAATGGTATATGAAGAAATTTGTTTGTTCAGTATGCGGTTATGTTTACGAAGGAGAAAATGCTCCTGAAAAATGCCCACAATGCGGTGCACCTGCATCTAAATTTAATGAACAAATCGGTGAATTAACATGGGCTTCTGAACATGTTGTAGGAGTTGCTCAAGGCGCTAGTGAAGATATAATTGAAGATTTAAGAGCAAACTTTATGGGAGAATGCACTGAAGTAGGTATGTATCTTGCAATGGCAAGAGTTGCTCACAGGGAAGGCTACCCTGAAATTGGATTGTATTTTGAAAAAGCAGCGTTTGAAGAAGCTGAACATGCTGCAAAATTTGCAGAGTTATTGGGAGAAGTAGTGACAAATTCAACAAAGAAAAACCTTGAAATGCGTGTACAGGCTGAAAACGGAGCAACAGCCGGGAAAACAGACCTTGCAAAACGCGCAAAAGCTGCAAACTTGGATGCAATACATGACACCGTTCATGAAATGGCAAGAGATGAAGCAAGACACGGCAAAGCATTTGAGGGATTACTTAACAGATATTTTGGAAAGTAATCATATAAATAAAATACAGCCCTTGACAGTTGGTAAAACAGCTGTCAAGGGCATTTTCATGTTCAAAAGATTTTAACCTGATATTCTGGTTTTCAGGATTGACATACAGATACAAATATACGATCTTTGAAAATCTCAAGGGAAATTTCCCTTAAGAATGGTTGCAGGTGGATTGTAACAATTGATTGAAAGCACCGCTATCATATAAGCAAGCAAAAATGTTAGGGACATTTCTTTTTAATATTTTTGTTGGTGAATTTTGTGTTAAAATAAAATAGAGAATTACGCATATGTAAGATTATGTGCAACAAGGGGTTATATTAAGAGGAAGCTAATTTATAAAACAAAATGGGAGGTATATATGAAAGAACAAGAAGAAATTAAGACTATATTTGGAATTGCTTTGATATATACTGTTATCACCAGTATATTTTCACTTTTACATAAGGTAAACACATTATTAATAGGCTCACACGAAGTTTTAAATATAAGGATACACTTGTTTTTTAAAAAGAGTACTTTATGGATTATTGTTGTGGCAGCAATTATTATTATACTAAGCTTATATGTAAAAAAATCAAATCAAAAGGTGAGTACACTTATAGCAGAGAACCCGATGATTGGTATGGTAGTAGGTGTATTAGTAGTTTTAAAGGGTGTATCGGATTTAGCAAGTTCTTTACCAATTAATATAATAAATATAGAGTCAGTCTTTGAAGCAATTCGCCATATAGATGTTTTTTTGGATGGGACTAAAGAAAAAATGATATTACAGGCTGTAGTAACCAACGCATTCTCAATAGTAATAATAATATCTCAAACAATTTTAGGGGTTTTTTTGTTTAAAGTTTATAAGAAAAGAATGAATTAATACACATTCTTTGTAAATTATGTATAATTATAATGATAGTAATAAACAGCATGAGCATTGCATATGAACTAACCTTACCTGGCATTCTGTTAAAAGTTAATAGGAAGAGAGGATGGTTA
>DUMC01000173.1 GCA_012840075.1 Clostridiaceae bacterium
AAACAATCCTCCGAGCCGACTTCGTCAATAAATTCCCTGTTATATGTCATAAAGTTCCTGAACATTCCCTGTTCATTTTGAGCATAGAGCAAAAAAGAAATATATCTGTAAATCAGTTCCTTGTAGCTTTCTTTTGCCAGCTGCTCATAAAGCATTACTGCTGCAATGAGGGCTCTGGCATTATCATCGGTAGTATATCCCTTGGCTGGGTCCGGTACTCCGTACTTGCAGTGCTGAAATATTCCGGTATCATCTGTCATCCGGAAAAGGTGGTCATCTTTTAACTCATATTTCTCCCACAACTCACGTTCCAAATCCATAGCATATCCCCCCTTTTCAGAAGCAAATCCATAACAGGAAGATACCTATCATTCATTTAATCGGGAAATTAACCTCCACGCGGTTGAAGAATTGGCTACCATAACATTTAGGATTTAATTAACTACCATGTTATTAAAACAGATCTACAAAAGATGGAAAGTTAACTACCGTAAAGTTAATTGCCGTAAAATTAACCAGAAATTAACCACCATGCAATTTAATAGATTTAATTAAAAAATCACTGGACTAATCCGCTAAACAATCCGGCATATTGCTTTGCTACATTTTCCCATGTCATTGTTTTACCCAGTTCAAGGGTTTTCTGCTCCATTGCTTCTTTTTCTTCCGGATGTTCAAGCACATAACAAATGCATTCTGCCAAGGATTTGGAATCTTTGAATTGTGCAAGCAGTCCTCTTCCATCCGAGAGCATTTCTTTCGCATAACTGTAGGGTGTAGACACAATTACCTTGCCATAACCTACAGCATATGCCAGTGTTCCGCTGACTGCCTGATCTTTCCCTAGATAGGGCGTCATATAAATATCTGATAACTGCAAATATTCAATGATCTCATCAATAGTCAAGTATTTGTTTACAAACTTCACATTTTCAGAAATACCAAGGTCTGCTACCAGTGTTTCAAGTTTATCCCTGTAACTTTCACCGCTTTCTGTCTTAATAGACGGATGTGTTTGTCCTAAAATCAGGTATATTACATCACTGTGCTTTTTTGCTACATCAGCAATTGCTTCTATTCCGTATTCCAATCCTTTACCCGGGCTGATAAGACCAAAAGTGCTTACTACGGTTCTACCGCTCAAACCGTATTTTTCTTTTAGTTTTTCCCTAGGTTGTACTTTCCTACTGGGTACACCGTGATGTATTACTTCAATTTTTTCTTCATCAATTTCATATACATTTTTAAGTATAGGGATAGTATTTCTTGCCATTGTGACGATTTTTTCGCTCTTTTTCCCCAGTGATTTAAGAATCTCATACTGTTTCTTCAGCGGGTTAGGAAGAACCGTATGTAAAGTAGTTATAATAGGAATTTTGTTTATATTATCTATAAGATCAAGCAGATACTCTCCGCATTCTCCTCCAAATATGCCATATTCGTGTTCAATAACCAGTAGTCTTATGTCGGAATCATTAATTTTCTTTGCAACATCAGTATAACTTTCCCTGTCGTGCTGCTTAAGTTCCATTATAACTCTGTTGTCATAACAATAATTTTTTCTGTCATCACTTACTGCAATTACTTTTGGCGTGCACTTGGACTGCACTTTTTCAAGCCCATTTACAAGATCACTGGTGAAAGAAGCCAATCCGCATTCTCTTGGCGGATAAGTACTTAAAAATCCTATAACTATGTTCATCACCCCACTACTGCAATTTCATAGTTATTTGTGTATATCATATTGTTATATTCAATATTATGTTCTATGCTGCAATCAGAAGCTACAATGGTATTAATTAACTTGACCCCGGTTCCAACAATTACATTATCCCAAACAACACTTCCGACAATTTTGCTTCCCATACCGATCTTTACATTATTCCCTATAACCGTATTGCGTCCTATTGTAACATTAGGACCAATTTCTACATTATCACCGATATATACGGGGCCGATAATTTTAGCAGTGTTATATATTTTTACATTCTTGCCTTTATATACACTTCTATGCGAAAAATCATTTTCAGGTATTATATATTTTCCTGCCAGTATATCTTTATGAATCTGTAAATATTTTGACGGTGTGCCAATATCAATCCAATAGGAACAACCCCTGTATATGGAAATCTTATATCCCTTGCGAAGAAGATTAGGGAATACTTCCCTTTCAACAGATACGGGTCTACCTGTAGGAATCTCTTCCAAAACCTCAGGCTCAAATGCATACACACCTGCGTTGATACATCTCGAAGTCACTTCATGAGGCTTTGGTTTTTCCTTAAATGAAATCACGTAGCCTTCTTTGTCATATTCAATTACTCCGTACATACAAGGGTTGTCTACTTCTGTTACTGCAATTGTAACAGCTGCTGATTTTTCTTTATGATATCTTATAAAATCTTCGAAATTGATGTCAGTTACAATATCTGAATTAAAGATAAGGAATGTATCGTCGAAAAAATTTTCAGTATTTTTTATTGCTCCCCCTGTCCCAAGAGGTACATCTTCGCACACATAGTGAATTTTAACACCACACTTGGAACCATCGCCAAAATAGTCCATGAGGTGCTGTGACTTATAGCAGGCACTAATTATTATCTCATCCACACCATACTCTTTTAGCTTCATTATGTTTCTTTCAAGTAACGGCTTGCCCATTACAGGTACCATTGGTTTTGGCAAATTATCAGTTAAAGGTCTTAATCTAGTACCTAGTCCCCCAGCAAGAAATAAAGCTCGCATCTCCATATCCTCCTCCTTTGGAAATGTTAACTTTATATCATGCTATTTAATAAAGGGCACGGTAGAATAAGACCTTATATTAATGTTTTTAATAAAACCAACTTTATGTTGCCTTTGCTATTTAGTTAAATAATATTAGCCTTGATTTTTCTTTATTGACATCTATTAACCATGGACCAGGAGATTCAATATTTTTATCTTGATTGCTTATCAAGCTGCTTTTTTATAAAATGCCGGAGCATGCAGAAAAACAGATTAAATATGTATTATTTATTCATTTTGTTATTTATTCATTGTATTTTTTTATTTATTATGTATATTTATATTTTTATAGTTATTTATTTTTTTATGTCATTTATTATATAATTCTCATTTCGTTTTATTAACTTACAAGTAAATTATTAGCACTCACTTGAGATTAGTGCTAACAACTTAACAGTTATGTATTATATTTTTCATAACTCGGCTTGTCAACAAAAAGAATATGCGACGAGCCTTTAAAATTCGCAAATATTCTCAATTAACCTGTCATATTTAATAAATTCTTTTTATTTGGCAAAAAATCTTTAATTTTCCACATTTCATATTCTAAACATTTCGGGGTCATAAATAAATTTTACCATTGACAATAATACCAAAATAATATATCATATACCTTGCAAGTTGATTTATGCACATGGAAAGGAATTGGCCTTATCCTGAGACGGGGACGAAGAAAAGCATAAAGATTTAGTAATTTTACACATAAATTTATACGGATTTTATATGTATGGAGAGTCCATGAATCTCCATGCTTACACGGAGAGTTCGCCTAGTTGGACGAGGGCGCATGACTGGAAATCATGTATACCCGCAAGGGTATCCAGGGTTCGAATCCCTGACTCTCCGCCATAACTTATGCGAAAAGCCTTGCTGTGCAAGGCTTTTTTGCTTTTTTGCTTTTTTATTTTAATTTTAACTTTAATTTTTTCTTTTTAACTTTAATTATTTTCCGTTTTCCGCAGTGACATTTATATATAGTTTAGCTGAAAGCTGTTGAGCCGACATCACTGCTTCTGTATCGTTTTCCTCTGGCCAGCGCTTTTTTTATAATTTCATGCTCCCTTTTACCTATTCTGTAAAAGCTCAATGCTATAATTGCAGCAACAATAATCAATCCCGGCACAACTCCAAGAAGAGCTCTCAGTGCAATAATGGCTGATCGAGGCTGAGGCATGTCAGCCACATAACCTGACCATTCCAGTACCTGGCCGGTAATAAAAGCTCCTAAGGATGATGACAATTGCCTTAAGAATGACTCCATGCCAAAATATGCTCCTGCCCTTTTTTCACCGGTTTTCAGCTCATCATATTCTACGCAGTCAGGTATAATTGAGTAAGGTATAACATGAGCAGCAGAAAGGCCAATACCTGCAAATGCCGACAAAATGTAAATAGCTATGGGTGTTCCATGTGATAGAAAAGATATTATCAGCAATGGCAGTATAAAAACTATCATGCCGACGAAATATGCACCTTTTTTACCTACCTGTTTTGCAAACCATGCCCAAAAAGGTAAAAATACTGCAGCAACAATGAAAATTATGCCCAATATTATTTCCGAATAAGCTTCCATATCGAGCACGTATTTCATATAAAACAGAAGCACCATACTCACTATCTCTATAGCCAACCAAGTGAGCAAACACATGGTCATTGCCAGGATAAAAGGCTTATTGCTCAGTGTTAATTTCACGCTTTCAATAAAAGAAAAGGTCCTCTCCCTCTTGACCGTATTATTTTCCTTGCATCCGAAAAACACGAACAGGGGAGAAAATATAATTACAATTCCGAATACCGCTCCCATGACGGTATAGCCTTCAATTTGGTCAGAAAAAAGGTTTACAATCATTTTTGGTACAACTGCCGCTGCAAGTCCTGCTATGATGGAAAAGACCATTCTCCAGGCAGCAAGGCCGGTGCGTTCATCATAGTCATCTGTCAGCTCAGCGGAAAGTGAAGAATATGGCACCGCCATTAAACTGTAAAAAGTAATGTGAAATATATAAACTATAATTATGAGAAGCAGAGTGACTAGCATTGAAGTTTTTACCAAAAGTGGAATGCCCCAAATAAGAAAGAAACTTATTCCAAAAGGTATGGCAAAGTATAAGAAAAAGGGCCTTCTTCTGCCCCACTTTGTGTCCACTTTGTCTGAAACATTGCCGATAAAAGGGTCAATAAAGGCATCCCATAGCTTTGCAACTAAAAGAGCACTACCAACCCACCCGGGATTTATCTTGACAACATCAGAAAGATAAAAAAGGAGAAACACGCTTATAATTGTGTATGCAGCGCTAAAACCGATATCACCTGCGCCATATGCCATCTTTACCTTAAGAGGCAATTTGGCGGACATATTAACACCCCCGATACATTAACCCCTATAGACCCATTATATATTAAGCAGTGTTAACAATCAATTATACAGTTAAAAAGTAATAATTATCATATTCCTTAGCGGATAAAGGTGTCCATGGTTATATCAAAGCTTTTTCCATGGTCCAATATTTTCACGCACTTGTTCTTATGGTTTTCAAGAGTTTTTACAGTAATATCTCCTTTAATTCTGGTTTCGCATGCCAGCACACACCATTATCAATTTCTTCATAAGCATCATATTTTTTATCAATTACTTCATTTGTATACCAATATTTTTTAAAAGAATTTTTAATTCCGATATGTTTAGTAAGAATTGCCGATATGATTTATATTATTGATTCACATAAACATACCCCAATTCACATAGTAGCTTACCGAGTCTCAAATTCGCTCAGCAGCGCCAAATATTTATCCTGAATTTTATCCATCTTAGCCTTTTGTTCAAATGCTAAGCATTCCTGTTCCAACCTATTCATAGTCTCTTTTGAAAGCTTGTTTTGGGCATATTTGTAGACTACATTGTCCTCTTTGTCAATATGCCTGTTGAGTAAATGGGTATATGAAATTGCATTGGCTATGACATCAAGTCTTGCATCCATATCTCCGTCAAGCACACGCTTCACCGCAGTTTCAAGTTCCTGGACATACAGCCTCCCAAGGTCATGCTCCACGTTCATACCATACTTTATAAGCTTCTCCGCTGTAGGACCAAGTTCATCCGTCATTTTGGTAAATAAAAGCTGCTCTTCTTTTCCGTGATGATGCCTGTCAGCATAATTCCTAATAAAATCAATAATTTTATAAAAATCCTCATAATGGACATTCTCACCGTCTAGTATTCTCTTACAATACTTACGAATTATTTCAAGCATTCTTTTTATATTTTGATGTTCATCCATCATTAGCTCAATGCAGTTCATATAAATACCTTCTTCCTACTGTTATTTTGAAACAATACATATAATTCTTTGATACAATGCTCACTCTTTAATACAATACACATCACTCTTTATTTCAATACACATACTTTAATACAATAAAATAAATATAACCCTTTGCACAATATAGTTACTCTATGATGCTATATCCCTTCTTGATAAACTCCTCTTTTATCTTTTCCAAATCTATTTTCTTTATAACCGCACCTTTCGGAATAGTCATGAAACGTCCTACTGTATTGAGGGATGCCGTATTGGTTATTTGTTCAAATCCAAGTTCCCTCATTATTTCAATTATCTGAGGATCTTCCTTGCATAATTCATATACAGTTTTACCAAAGTCTATAACTTTCGCCATCTTAATCCCTCCAATTTTTAAATAAAATATTATTTTCCAGATGAATATGCTGGAATAAATCGGTTTCCAATTCTTCTAATGTTTTAAAGGTTATTGCATACGTATTGCAGCCATCCTCCGGAACATTGTAATCATTTGTTATTCTTCTCAGTTCCTTAAGAATGTCACCTGCCGCTTCATGCTCGTCTTCAGTTTCCTTCATAACTTGTTTTACCTTTTCAAAAACTTGAGGGTTTGGATTTTTTTCATATTCTTTTTCATATTCTCTAATTAGTGGGAAAAGTATTTCCTCTTCTTTCATTAAGTGCTGTTCAAGGTCTGCCCTGAGAGTTGAAAATAGCTTGTGCACCCTGAAAAGCTCCTCGTGTTTAAAAGCATGTACCCTCATTATTTTTGTTGTCAATTCGTTAAGTTCGGGAAGTACCCTTCTTAAATAAACATGATGGGTACTTTCAATATAATTAATCAATTCATTTTGAGACATTTCTAAAAAGTTCTTGCCGTTAGTTTTCACCTTGCTGTTTTCTTCAAATATTTCGTTAAGCTTTTCTAAAATCTTTTCTTCATCCAGATTATGCTCTTTTATTACTTCTAAAAGCTTTCTGTTTCCTCCGCAGCAAAAATCAATTTTATATTGTTTAAAAATCTCAGCGGCTTTAGGCATTATTGCAACAATTTCGCCTACTGTTGAATTATTGTTAAAAACAGTATCAAATGTATTATTATTAAAAATGGTATTAATCCTTATTCCACTGTTAGTATTTATCCTTATTTCTCTATTAGTATTCATCCTTATTCCTCCGACTTCCAATAAGTTTTTTCATAATTTGATTTTACGTTAATTCATAGAATTTTTCTGTGATTCAAATCAAATTTAGAAAATAAATAAAAAAAGCCAAAGTAGAAATTATTTCTCTACCTTTGGCTTATCGGTAAGCTTTCTTTACCTTTATTTAAAGTATTTCTTATATTCAAAATAATATTTCTTATGTTCAAAATATTTATTAAATCTATTATTCAATCTGTTATTCAAATATTTCTTAATATTCAAATATTTCTTGATTTATAATCACATAATTACTTAATCTATCTTCAAAAAATTAATTAAAATTTAAAATGCCTTAATCTATAATCTACACTCAAATAGAATTCTCTAAAGCTTCTTCATTTAAGATCAATATCTTTTTATTCCCAATTATTTCTATAATGCCTTCATCCTTCAGTGATGCTATTTTTCTGCTTACCGTTTCCCTAGCAACACCAATGTAATTTGCCATCTCCTCCCTGCTCATAGGCAACTCTATTAATACTCCCTTGCCATACTTTCTGCCGAACTTATGGGATAACTCCAGCAGCATCATGTTTATTCGGGAATCCACATCTTTTGGACTGATTTTTTTAAACATGGATTCCATCTTTTCCAGGCGTTCGCATAGCACATCCATTATTTTTATGCTTATCCCCGGAAATTTAAAAAGCAGTTCCTGGAATTTATCTCTTTGAATCATGCAAACAACGGTATCCTCCATTGCTTGTGCATTGTAGTCAGCTTGCTTGTTGTGTATAAGATTTCTTTCACCGAAAAAATCCCCAGGAGTGAGAATATACATGATTTGTTCCTTGCCGTCCTGCGAGTACCCATAAACTTTTATTTTTCCTTTATTAACAATTATAAAATTGTGCGGAACGCTGCCTTCTTTAATAATTAATTCATTTTTCTTATACGATTTTTGCACAATCAGAGGAGCTATCCGCCTTAGCTCATCCTTACTTAAAGTTGAAAAAATAGGTACACGTGCCGTACAAGCCATATGTTCTCCAATTGGGCAATTGCAATTTGCTTCAATTAGACAATTACAATTTGCTTTTATCAAAGCGACATTCTTATCTATTTTAGTAGCATTCTTATCTGCTTTAGTGGCATTCTCATTTATTTTAGTGGCATTCTTATCTATTTTAGCGGTATTCTTATCTATTTTAGTTGTATCCTTATTTATTTTAGTTGTATGCCTATCTACTTTATCTGCATCTGCATCCTCTATCATAACAACATCCTCATCCAAATCACGTTAATAAGCCGTTCTTTATGCATAATTATAAAGGATTTTTTCACATAAGTAAATTATTCAGGCCTGGCCCCATTACCAACCATTATCAAGAACCATAGCCACATATAAAGATGCGCTCCAGCCGTAGTCTCTTATGGCTTGTGGTCTGATTCTAAAGTTATACGGTTCCAAAGGTATGCCTTTTCTATTTAATTTGCTGGGAGATACCCGGTTCTCGCTGTCATAAAATTCATATATGCAGCCGTCCTTTTCGTACCAATATGCAATTGCTTCAATTGTTTTCTTAAGTATACTTTGGGCAAGTTCAATATATCCGTACTCCTTTAGCCCTTGGATTATCATGTAGTTATAATTTATCCATACCGGTCCTCTCCACATATCAGTTCCAAAAGTAGGATCATCTTTGGATATACTTGGTATGGGCAGTTCTGTATCAAAAGAATTTTTGTCCGTCAAGTGCCGGTAAAGGCAATCTGCCCTGTATTTGTCGCATATTCCTGCAAATAGCGGGAGGAAAGAAGCAACGGACTTTACCTTCTTAAAGTTGCCGTTACTTAATATTCTGTCATAATAAAATTTATCTTCTTCATCCCATAATAGATCATTAACTGCTCTTTTTATATTTTCATAAACTTCATTCCAATATTTTTCTTCATTCACCTTACCAAGCCTTTTTGCTATTTTAGCCATATATCTTGCTTCGTTGGCCATAAAGCACGAAAAATCAATACAATCCATCTCCTCCACTTCATCAAACCTGGGGGAATTATCCATACCGCTTTCACCACAGCGGCATACTATGCTTTCCTTGTCTATTTCCCATTCAAAGAGCCAATTCTTATTTTTATCACGGTTTTGCATATTCCACTTCAGATAGCTTTCTAATCTGCTATAAGTTTCTTCTAAAAAATTTTTATCATTGAAAGATTCATACAGGCAATAAACTCCCCAAGCTAACACCGGAGGCTGGGTGATATCCGAACGTTCGCCGGTGGATGCAGCCATGTGGGGAATAAAACCATCCTCTTCTTGCGTCGCCAAAACTGCCCTAATGCTATCATAAGCAAGTTCCTTGGAAATATACTTGTTTCCAAAGGAATGGAATACCGAATCCCACAACCACAATTTTTTATGGGGCAATCTATCAGGTGTTGTCCACATTGTTTTAAATATGCCTTCTGGTGAATATACCTGAGATTTCATTACGGAAAAGCATTTATAAAAAGTTTTTTCAATAAGAGCCTTTTTAATGTTCTTGCTGGGATTTCCATTCTTATCGGTATCTATATTTTCAATATTTTCATAAGTATTTACATTTTCACCGGTACTTCCATTTTTGTCGGTCATTATATTCTCATCGGTACTTAAATTCCTATCATCACCTTCGAATTTTTGCACTAACCTTGGTAGCTTCTCAAAGAAACTGACTTTATTTTTCACCTCATGCTCCACATCGGCTTCCATTGAGGTTTTAAGCTTTTCTGTTGCCTCTTCTTCAGATTTTTTACTGTATGATAAAGCAAATTTAATCATATCGTCAATTTCTTCTTTGGCAAAAGCAATATATTCTCCATCAATAGCATAAATGTTAATTTTGCCTTTATTTTTTACTTCATCAGTTCTGGTGCAATATACATAAGGAACTGCACAATTAGGTGACATGCCAATTACAGTGTTCTCAGTGTTAAATAAAAAAAACAATGGCAGTTTTCTACCAGTTTTCCTATGTAAAACATGCAGCTTCACTATATCTGATGCTACGAGCTCGTATTCTATATCACTTATGTTTTGAAGGTCAAATCCTAAAAAGATGCTTGTGCTTGTATGAAAAACCACGCCCAGCATATCACCACAAAGGGTACCTACCAGGCTGTTTTCATATGTATTGATGCCGTCTAAACCCGAATATGCGAACAGACTTCCCTGCCCCCAGACATTTGGTAGGTTCATGAGTATCCCTCCATTATAATGATTACTGCTTCTTACTGCTTCACTTTTATGCTACCATAATTTTTCATTAATGAAAATATCAAGTCTCACTCATATGAACATCAAGTTTCGCACCTTGAAGCTGGAATATTCAAATAAAGCTAATAGGTATGCTTAATGCTTTGCATTTCAATAAAATAATGAAAAACATTGTTAATAATTCCTGCTAACATAATCTATTTCCTCCACACCATCCAAGGCATTCAATTTTAATGCAAGCAAAAAGAAATATCCCGAAAGCAGATTAGCAAAGTCAAAAAGTATAGGTTCAACCTCCTTTCCGCTATAGGCAACGCGGTAAAGCATCCGCACAAGAGCTTTGCATTGTACCCTGAGGACATGGGCTTGGCAGGCTGCCTGAGAACCTTGAGTCACAACAAATCGTTTGCATCTGTCTCCGACTTCCGAATGTAACCTTTTAGTACATTCTTCAAGCCACATAAGTTCTTCCTGCGTAACAGTTACTTTTGTTCGGAGGGATGGATTTATGTGATAAATAAGTTCGCATATCTTTAATAATTCTTCTTTTAGTTTTCTATCATTTACAATAGCTCTTAAAAGCCCGGTTTTGCTGGCAATAAGATCCGTAAATATTTCAAAATCGCATATCAAATCGTCAGCATCATCCGCCAGAAAAGGATATGCCTCATATTTGCTCCTGTAAACACCTCTTCTTTTATCCATAACTTTCCCACCTTCTTAATGAATTCAGCATATAATTCTTTATGTCAATACTATATATGGATTTAAGTAAATCTCCGTCTAAAATTGTGCGGTAATCCCCGTAAGCTGCAACTTGACCATCGCTAAAAAGAAGTATTTTATCAGAGAATTGCATGGCCAGGTTTATATCATGAAATACTCCTATAACCACTCGCCTTCCCTTCTGCGACCATTCCTTTAAGTATTCAACAAGCTCAATTTGATGTTTTAAGTCCAGATGGTTTGTGGGCTCATCAAGAAGAATGATTTCAGGTTCCTGCGCAAAGGTACGGGCAATAAACACCCTTTGTAGCTGACCTCCGGAAAGGCTTGTTATTTGCCTGTCTTTCAACTCAGTAAGATTTACGGCATCAAGGCATTTTAGTACAAATTCCTTGTCCTTCTTTGACGGTTCACTAAATACGCCTCCCTTCATACGCAGATAGCGGCCGAGCATAACTGTTTCAAATACGGTATACGAGAAATATATTGTAGAAATCTGGCTCATAAATGCAATTTTTGAAGCTATCTCTTTGCGCTTCATTTGGACAATCTCTTTGCCATCCAGTTTAATACTTCCTTTGTAAGGTATCAATCCTGCAACGGCGCGCAAGAAAGTAGTCTTCCCGCTACCGTTTGGTCCTATAATGCTTATATTTTCACCTGCATTAATATCGAGGGATACCTCTTTTATCACATCAACACCGTTATATCCGCAAAATAAGCCTTTTATTGAAAGCACATTATCCCCTCTTTCTTCTTTTAAAATAAATATAGCCGAAGAACGGTGCACCTATGACGGCAGTAACTGCCCCTACAGGCAGCTCTGACGGAGATATGACAGTTCTTGCAACCAGATCGGCTGCTACCATAAAAGTACCGCCAAACAATGCTGATAAAGGTACAACATATCTGTGGGTTGAGCCAAACAGTTTTCTCGCAACATGTGGGGTGATAAGGTCAATAAAACCTATTATTCCTGAAAATGCTACGGCACTTCCTGTCAACGCCGCAGAAAGGGCAAGTAAATACCATTTTACCTTTTTTAATTCTACACCTATGGCCTGTGCCTGTTCTTCTCCGAAGGTCATTATATCAAGTTCACGTGAAAAACTCATTACACAAGGTATACCTGCTGCAACAACAAAAGCCATAATAATAACACATGTCCAGTCCTTCGATGCAAAACTTCCCATTTGCCAAAAAACAATCCTTTCCAAATGCCCCTTTGCCATTGATGACACAATCGTCAATATGGCGTTTATAAAAAGTGAAAACACCATGCCCGCAAGTATGATAGTATTGTTCTCCATATTCCTGTCCACTTTTGACGCAAAAGTTACAGCAAGAAATACAGTTAAAAGTCCTGATACTAATCCAATTATGGGAAGAGTAAGTCTGCCGAGCATAGGGATGGTTATTCCGAATATAATAACAATTCCTGCTCCCAGAGCCGCTCCTGAAGATACTCCAAGAGTATATGAAGATGCAAGGGGATTTTTCAGCACCGATTGCATGACTGCTCCACTTGCGGACAGTGCTCCTCCAACAATAAAAGCAAGCAGCACCCTGGGAAGACGCAGTTTCCAGATAAGAGACACGGTTATATCACTTATTTCCGGTGGTATTTCCTTTCCAAACAATTTACTCCACAAAATAACAATTATGTCGGCAGGAGATATCGGAACACTTCCGATACCAATACCTGCCAGGATCACTATTATACAAATAAAGAAACTAATAAGCACTTTGATTTTCCTACTCATACCTTAATCATTCTTTTCAAATGAATTTTCATCCTTTTTATGCCTTTTTTATAACTTTAAACTGATCGGTAATTTTAGTACTTACTTGGATATATTTTAGTACTTATTGGGATATTATTGGTATTTATTAGGATATCATTGGTTTTATGGGGATATTTTAATACTCGGTATTTTTTGGGATATTTTAATACTTGTCGGGATATACTGCTTTTGCAATTTGCCAAAGAGCCTTGATTATATTATAATTTGGCAGCGAGCTTGCCATATTGTCAATATAATAGACAGCCCCGTTTTTTATGGCTTTCATGTCCTGCCACCCATCCCTTGATTTTATCTCCGCAACAGGATCTTCGATGTAATTAACATTTGTAAGAATCACGTCCGGATCTGTAGCTACGGCAACCTCCGGCGCTACCGACATCCAACCGGTTTGATCGGCAAATACATTTTCGGCCCCGACAAGCTCTATCATCTCATTCAGGAATACACCTTTACCAAAGCTGTATATTGTAGGTGCTGCCGCAATCTCAAAGTATACTTTTTTCTTTTCCGTAATGGTTTTTGCTATATTTGATATTTTTTCAATTTCCTTCTCCATATTATCAATAAGCATTCTGCCTTTATCTGCAGTCTTTGTTGCTTTTGCAATGAACATAATATCGTTTTTTATATCTTCGATAGTGTTACTTGTAGGTATATACGCCACACAAATGCCTACATCTTGTAGGGGCTTAAATGGATCTTCACTACCACCGAGCTGACTTATAGTCGAAGCAAACAGTATGTCTGGCTTTAGGCTTATGAGCTTTTCAACATCAGGAGCCATCATATCAAAGACCATGGCATCTTCCCTTACCCCTTCAATTCCTACTGAAGCTAATTCAATTGCAACTATTTTATCTCCTAGTCCGAGTTCAACCAAGATTTCAACTATTGCCGGCGCCATAGCCGCTATTGCGTTTATGTTTTCAGGAATTTTAATATCATTTCCTTGGGGATCTTTTGTTGGTAATTCTTCCTCTTGAGCATCCGAAGATGCTTCTTTCCGGAGTTCAGCTCCGGACACCTTTTCACTTTGTTCCAATCTGCTATTTTGTTCCGCTCCATTATTTGTTTTATCAGCTGATTTTAAACAAGCTGAAAATGAAAGTATTATCATTATACTTACAAGTAATACCGCTATTATTGTTTTTAGTGATATAATTCTATTCTTCATATTTTAAAAGCACTCCTTTATTCATATATTTTCGTGTTTTGATGTCGTTTCTTCTGATGTTGGTTCTATTGATGTCGGTTCTATGTTTTTATATCCTTTAAACTCACCGTTAGAATATTCCAAAGTATATCCTAGTCCATATTTAGGCTGCCATTCATAGAAGTTTCTCTTATTTGGAAACAACCTGTCCATTATAACCGCGATAACACCTCCATGGCAGATAACCATTGCAGAACCTGTATCTCGTTTAAATATTTCTTTAAGTATTTTCTGAATGCTTTGATCAACTCTTTTATAAAATTCATTTTTACTTTCTCCGCCCGGGCAGCGTACATTACCCTCTTCATCGGTTATCCACTCCTGATAGTCAGGCCTGTCCTTCAACTCATTATAACCTTGCATTTCAAAATCTCCAAAATCATATTCTCTAAGACCTTTTATAGTAATAAAATCTACATCTCCATATATCAGCTTGAGAGTTTCAATTGTCCTTTTCATCCCGCTTGTTATAAATAATTCTGCCTTAGGATAAACTCCCTTACTTTTGAAGTCTAAAATTTCTTTTGCTCCGCTTTCCGATAATGGAATATCCGTACTACCGCAGTAGAGGCTTTTTTCATTGGCAAAAGTTCTCCCATGGCGGATAATGTGGATTTTCGCGTTCATTTTAATACCGTCCCTATACCGCAAAAAACGCGGATGACTCTTTCGGCTCTTTGTGAAAGTAAGGCCATGCAGCGTCCTACAGCTTCTCTCCACTGCCTCAAAAGCGGATCTGTAGGAACAATTCCGCAAGAAATATCTGTGCAGATAATTATTTTATCCATCATTTTATCAAGGTTTTTGCTTATATACTCTATCGGGTCGGCTTCATCTTTTAGATCTTTTAGAATGTTCAAAATAAGTTTTTCAAGACCATAAATAACCTTCCTGGAAAAATCTATTTCCTTACAATTATCGCAGTAAAAAATCTCGATTTCCCGTATCTTATAATTCTGTATCACATACTCCAGTTTTCCCTGGTAAGCTCCACCAAAAACCAGTACCATTATCATACCTCCTGTAAATCAATCTTTAAATCAGTGAATCAATCTTTAAATCAGTGCCAGTGCAATAAGCCCGCAAGCTTCCGAAACTGTAAGAGCATAACCTGATATATCACCTGAAATACCGCCAAGCTGCCTGTATGCCCACAAAATGGAAAGAAAGAATCCGGAAATCATTGCTGTAGCAACAATCAACCCTCTACCTACGGACAAGAAGCACATTGCTGCTACTGCGGAGAATCCCGTCAAAACCAGACTTATATTATGGACTGTTTTTGTATTCTTCTTAAAATATGAACCGTAACCGCTTTGGGGTATAACTTTTAATGAAAGCAAAGCTAATCCGGTAAGGCTCCTTGATATTACAGGCATTAACACAAGAAAACGGAGTTTTCCAATGTCTAAAGCAGTGTCTGAAGCAATTTCATATGCACAGGCAAAACATATAACAAACAAGGCTAAAACAGAAACAACTGCAAAAGCTCCTGTATGTGGATCTTTCAATATCTTAAGCTTTTCCTCGAGAGGACGGTATGATAGAATTGCATCACTTGTATCCATAAAACCGTCAACATGTAAAAAGCCTGTTATGACATAAGGGAAAAGCATCAAAAAAGCCGAAAGCATCATCGTTCTCAAACCTGCCAAATGCAAAAGTATTGAGCTTCCATACCACAGCAACCCTATAAATAGCCCGACAACAGGGAAAAACGGAATAATCAGATTTGTACAGCTTTCATCCCAGTCTTTATGCGGAATTGGTATAGCGCAAAACATACCCCAGGACATGAAAAATCCTTTAAAGTATCTTTTCATAAAAAGGCATGAACACCTCCCTGCCTTTATGTATAACAATGCTGCCAAACGCTACTTCCAGCACAACATCACATATTGCAGCCAGCTTCCTGTCAATGAATGCAAGTCCTTTGCGGTAAGCTTCGGTCAAATCCTCATACAGTATTGCATCGGAATAGATGTAATCAGAAACAATAACTATATTATTTATCTGTTTACATAAACTTGTTAAGTCTTCAGCAATCTTTTTCGGTGCATTCAGATTAACGACATTGCTTGCAGGAAACATTTCATTTGCAAGCAAAGCAGTTGTACTGTCCAGCAAAAAAGAAGCATTAGTATCGCAAATGTTCAAGCATTGTAGAATATCAACAGGCTGTTCAATGGTTATAAAACCCCAGCCGTGACGTTCTTTTCTGTGCCGTTGGATTCTTTCATAATCTTCGTTATCACACGGGCGCATGGTGGCCAAGTAATACATCCTGCCTTCCGATTGACCTCGCGCCAACTTCTGTGCAAAATATGATTTCCCGTTTTTGCAACCGCCAGATATAAAAATTCTCAACATATCACTCCTCTACGTTTGAAATCTTTGGCTCTGTTTATTTTTTTGTCTATAATCATGTTCTGTCTTCAAAAGGAGTCTTTTGCCCTGTTTGTTTTTCTTTGTCTTTATTAGCGTTTTAATGTTTTTAGATCAAAAAGAGTCTTTAGCTCGCTCTAATTTATATTTAAGTTTTATGTTTGACCTATCATAAAACTCTCTTCTCCTTTTATATTCTCCAGGTACTTTTCATCTATTGCGGCTTCGGCAAAGGTTCCCATATTGCGGATTATCGCACATGCAGCATCAACTATCATGAACATAACAGGACAGCCGCTTCCTTCTCCAAGACGCA
>DUMC01000174.1 GCA_012840075.1 Clostridiaceae bacterium
TTAGAGCAAACTTGGCAAGTAATTTTCTGTAACTAGTAAAAGGTCCAATAGTTTGACCTAACATAATTGTTGGTAAACATATATTTTCTATAAACATAATTGGGAAACCTATTAACCAATAATCCTTAGAATAATATTCGGAGATATCATCCCCTCCTAAGATAATTCTTAAATCAAAGGATTTACTTTCTATCATAATTGTTTTTAACTTGTTTATTATTTTAGTCAATACATTATTAGCTGTTGTTTTATATTTTTTTACAGTGATACTTATGTTTATATTATAAAGACCTGTTTCCCTTTTTAACCTATCTAAATCTTCATCACTTCTACAATCTACAAAGAATTCAACGTTTTCAATATACCGATTTAAATAATATATTGCGTTTATTGCCATCATTAAACTACCATAATTAAATGTATTCGGGATATGTTTTATGTATATCTTCATGTATTTACTCCTCCCTATCTCAATAAATTGTTTATTATCTTCAAATAGCTGCATATATCATAGAATTACGCAGCTATTCAAAGCCCCTCTCACTCTTTCCCTAATAAGACACAATATCCCCCATCTCCACAGCACTGCTTCCATAACCTTATCCTAAAAAATGTCTGCAGCGCTGTGAAAGGCCCAACATATACCACTTCTATCCCCATGGCATCCCCTATCATGCCTCCCTGAGTCCTTGCCCTTACATTCCTTCGTACTGCCTTAGGGGAGTGGTAGGAGTGCGGCTTTGCTCCTATACAGGGTCTATGCCCTAATGGAGGGATAATTGCTATCCCCCACCAATTTTGTTATCATATTCTTCTATGCAGCTTGTATTTGCCTCTCCCTAAAAACCCCTAATACTTTTTTGCATCATATTCCTCTTTCTTCTTTACAAGTGCAAATATAATCTTTATCACTTTGATAGCCACTACTATTAGTGCTTGCTTCTTCTCAAGCGAATTCTCTCGCCTCGTCTTAAGATAAGTGTATAAAGCCTTCATCTCTTTATTCTTGCATACCATTATTACCGCAACCTGATATAAAAGATTCCTCAACATCGCTCGACCTCGTTTCGAAATCCTGCTCTTACCCTTGCTCTCCCCAGAACTGTCCTCTATTAAATTTAAACCAGCATATTCCCTTATCTGCTTCCAATTCCCAAATCGACTCGGATCTCCTATCTCTCCAAGTATACCCGCCGCTGCCACTATACCAATACCAGGAATGCTCAATATATATCTGTCTATCCCCGTTTCCCTTAATTTTGCTGCCATTTCTCTTTCTATATCCTCTAGCTTACCTTTGCAAAATCTATCCCGAAAATAAAAAACCGCTAAAAAAGACAAAAAACAATAACTATACAAAACCTATAGCATTCCACTTTTAAAAAATTACTCTATAGGTCTTTCGTGGCATTGTATTGAATTGTGTATATAAACCTTACGCTGGATTCTCCACAGTGACTTTTAATCCTAATGCCTCTAATTTCTTGATGGACTGTTTCACTATTGCTTCTTTCTTACGTTCTTCATAATAGTTTACTCCTAAGTCCTTGTATGTCTCTTTTCGCTTCAATAAATAATACACAATCGTAAGAATACTGTGGGCTACAGCAACTGCAGCGCGATTGGCTCCTCGCCGGGCAGCTATACGGTGATATTGCGCTGATAAATATGTATCCTTCGTGCGAGCAGCAGCTCTCGCGGCTTCTATTAACACAGACCGTAACTTCTCGTTACCTTTTTGTGTCCTACCTAATTTCCTTTTTCCCCCGCTTTCGTTGTTGCCTGGAGCTACCCCCGCCCAGGAGCAAAGATGCGCAGCTGAAGGAAATTGTCCCATGTCAGTCCCAATCTCTGCTATTATGTGCTCAGCTGTCCGCCTCCCTACCCCAGGAATACTATCTAAACACTCCAGATCCTCTTCAAAAGGGAGCATCCGCCTCTTTATCTCCTCATCCAGTAAAGCTATTTGTTTATCAAGAAAATCTATATGCTCAAGCTGCGTCTTTAACATTAACCTCTGGTGCGGTCCTATCAGCCCTTTTAATGCTCTCTTAAGTTCCTTTTTCTTATTCCTTAATCGCCTCTGAGCTAACTCCGATAATATAACAGGATTTTCTTCACCATTAATTATAGCTTCAATCATTGCACGAGATGATTTACCTAGTATGTCTGTGGCGACAGAAGCAAGCTTAATATTTGCTCCCTCCAATACCTTTTGCATCCAATTTACTTCCCTGGAACGTTCTTCTACTAAGCTCCGACGATATCTTATTAATTCCTGCAGTTCACGCTGCTCCCTCGAAGGTATATAACTGCCCTGCAGTAAACCATGCTGCAATAAACCCGCTATCCATTCTGCATCCTTTACATCCGTTTTCCTGCCCAGTACATTCTTAATGTGTTTCGCATTTACCACTATTGGATTTAACCCTTCAATTTCTAGTACGTTGTAAATGGGCTTCCAATATGAACCTGTACTTTCCATCGCTACATGTGTACACCCTTTACTTTTAATCCAATCTACCATAGCCAGTATATCTTCAATCATCGTGGAAAATGTGCGTATTTCCTTCCCTTCTGGTGTAATTACACAAGTTACTACATTCTTTTTGTGAATGTCTAAACCACAACAGTGTGTATATATAACTTCCATACATACCATCCTTCTGCGGCTTTTAGATTTGAAGGGCTGGTGCAACAACCTCTATCGATTATTCTATCCCGCGTGCTTCCATATTGGAGCAACAGTCTGTGGTGCACCCGGTCGTCGTGGTTCAGTCTAATCCTCGAGCTCGAAGCATCAGATTGAAAACGACCTGCCTTCACCAGCCGCTAAAAAAATTATACTACACTTTTATGAGTATTTTCATCCTCTGTTGGTGATGCTATTGCATCATGAAAGTCTAATCTCGATAATTTCTTGCATGAAGAACTAACCATTGATTCTGGTGTAAAAAGCCATGTTTTTATCTTCGACAATTGACCTTTAAAAACTTTATAAGGCAATAATTGGGAATTTAACGTTATATACAACCTTCTTTATCATAAACACCACCAATTTTTACTATAAATATTACCTATTTTACCACTGTTTACCCGCTAACAGGCACAAGTATCCCCTCACACCTCCCCTTAGGTTTTGTCCTCTCATACCCTCCAAGCATGTATCTAATAAACCTCTTAATGTTCTGGGCTGTTACCTTTAATCCCACTACTACACTACACCTATGTATCCCTCTTACCCTTAGCTTATCTAGCCTATGCCCTCTCTTCAGCGCAGAGTGTGTCCCTTCTATTGCCGCTCGCTTACTTGTATTCTCCTCTCTGCTAGCCTCCACCCTCTCTCGCCGCTCCGCAGTCTCTATCGCCTTAACGCTGATTCGCACTACCCCGCTCTTCTTCTGCAACTTACAGTAACATCTATCCCTAAATTCACAATCCATACAAACCTCTCGCAAAAAATGTGCTACACTCTGCCCATTCTTTACCTTCGCATATATAGGTGCCTCCCCTTTTGGACACCTCTTTATCACTTTGCTTTCCTCATCTATTTCGTAAGCACTCACAGGTAATTTATTCCACGGCTTGCTCCCATTAAGATTCGTAAAGTGTATATCCACATCCTCCTCTTCCCCTACTTTCACTACCTCCTCCGAATAAAATCCCCCATCAACATACATATCTCTACATCCCGTGTTCCTCGCTATCACTGGAAGCCTATCTTCTATAATTTCAACATCACTCTTTATATTCTTCTCTACCTTATAATCAGTAATCAACTGAAAAGCGTTATCCTCACAACAGGTTTCCGCTATCTCTAGCACATATCCGCTTTGCCCCTTCGTACCCTTCTTTCGGTATGTCGCATCTTCATCATATGCAGACTGCAGCGAGTCTGTCGGTATATCCTTGCTGTCCTTTGCTTTTGCCCGCCCAGACTTATTATCTATATACGCTTGCTCCGATAGAAAACGCCTCACTATCCTTAGTTCCTCACTGCCTTCCATACCAGGTATACCTTCTAATATGTTCATAGCCTCATAGCACATATTGAGAAGAGTTTCTAGCCGACTGTCACTCTCAGAAGGTTTTGATTTGTATAGCATCTCCTTCTTAAATCCTTCTTCAAGTACCTTCGATAGTTCATCTGTACGTTTATCCTCCGGAATCGCCTTAACTGCCCTATGTAAAACATCAAAGGCTAACGCTAAACGCCCTGCCTTCTTTATATTCGACATAAACATTGTAGTATCCATACGTTGTTCAGAAAAACTTATGCCCGCTTTCTCTGCAAACTTCTTGGTAAGGTTTAAAAACTGACCAAAGATAAGATCCTCTTCATCAGGATGTTCTACAAGATATCGATAAATTCTACTCCTGAAATTATACAACGTCTTCTCTGCCAGGTTGACCTCTCCTAAAACCCTTATACCAACAGCATAGTTTACCAGGTAGTTAAAATAGAAAGCCTCTATCAGTTCATCATCGGAGAGGTTCTTTCATGTGTTTGATAAATTCAAGGGAGAGCAAAATATTGACTGGAAAGTTTGGACACCCAACATCACTGTAAAGTACTGAAAATGGCTTTTCATCAATGTTACAAAATACCTCTTCATAAAAGATAGGTGCCCATGACTTCTCAAGCTTTTGACGTATACCTGGGTTCATCCAGTAGATGCTCTCCATTATTGATGTTTGCAAATGTTTATTATTCTCCCTGAACAACGTTTACACCCCGTTTGCCTTGATTTATTGAATTTATCTTCTGTTATGTTCTTCTTACGAAATATTATACCATATATCGTATTCTGATGTTAGTATTTACGAAGTTTTCGTTTGCTAAAGACGGGGTTTTTACACTAAAATCATTTCATTTTCAATAGTATTCTATAATATAATTCCCCGATTTATAAATAATCGCCAAAACCAATAAAGTGACAAGAACATAACAATTAATTTGCTAGCACTTGATGTAAATAAAAAATTTCCAACAGGCAATGAAATCATTTGTAATAAAATGATATAATTTGTTAATTCAACGATAGGACTCTTGCCTTCAATAATACAAAAATATTTTGAAAAAAAACCCATCAGAAAGCATATCCACAACAAGCCTAGATAACCCACATTATTAACTAGTAATGCAAAATCAGGGTGCCACCTTACACCAATATAAATTAAATTGCCCATAATATCGCGTATACTATCTCCACTATATGCTTGATAACCCAAAGGTAAAATTCCTGAAACGAAATTACCCAAAGATGAAAACCACACATCACTTACATATTTCGATACATAAAAGAATCCAAAACCAAAGTAATCGTACATCCTAAATACTATTGTTGCTAAAAGTGGAAATAATGTTGGTAACCACCTATTGGGGTTATAGTTAACCTCAGGACGTAAAATTGAAGGATCAAACTGAACACCTCTCGCATTAATCCCACCAATAAATATATAAACCCCTAAACTACCTAATATTAAGCTAATGATTACAGCTTTTGTGGATATTAAGGCTTGCTTTTTATATCTGTATCTAGAAAACATTACATATATCACTAATGTCAGCAATTCAAAGAACTCAAAACTTGTACCTCTCGCAACTCCAATGTAAATATATGATAATGCAATTATCAGTAGATAGAACTTTTCAAATAAAGTGATATTTTCTTTCATAACTAAAAAAGATACATAACTATAAAATAATATAAACTTAAGATAGAATAACATTAAAACAAATGGAATTTTTGTAATAGAAAACAAATATCTTTCTTGGGCACGAAAATAATTTTGATATACATAGTATACCGATATGTTGTTTGCCAAATTTGTAAATACATCTATCGGTGTTTGTCCTGTGTAATAGTAAACTACAGCTATAGAAAATAATATTGAAAAAACAGCTATTAACAATAATGAAAATCTCTTGCGGTTTAATAACCAATTATTTGAATATTTGTGAGCTGATTCTGATAAACGTTTTGTTTTTTTTATGTTATAACCAATACTAAAAACAAAATAATTAATCCACATTAGTGCAATAGAAGGAAATATCATTAAAAATGTTAAGTTAGTTGTGCCAATAACCATTATCATGTATACTGTATAGCCTATATAGAAAATCTTAATAATTTTCTTTACATCCATCCTAAATCACTTTCCTTTTTATTAAAATAAACATCTAGACTCATAAATTATATTAATTTTTCCATGTATTTCTTCTAGCAAAAACTAGCATAAATAACTATATATTTAAATTCCTTTCCTATATCTTATATCTTATCAAATTTAGTATCTTACAAAATAAATACGGATTTATTGAACACATGAATATTGCCGCTTTATATTTTATAGGAACAAAGCTTGAAAAAACAACATCTAAAAGCATATCCTTAGCATTTTTATGTACAATCTTATAGTATCCATCCTCGACATCTATTGATTTTGAAAGACTAGCAATTATTGAAATCAAACAATGAGCTCTAAAATACATAGCGTATTTTTTAATATCTCTACGACTTTTGGTTATAATATCAAAAATCTTTAAACAAGTCATCCTCTTATCATTAATTTTCTGCCTATTTGCACTATCTTCATGGCTCCTATAATTATAAAGTCTTTGATTGCACATTGATATCCTGCTTGCTTCAGATAAAATTCTATAATTAAATTCAAAATCCTCAAAAAAATGAATTTCAGAATTAAAATATTGGTTTTTTATAATATCTTTCGAATATAAATATGCCCAAACGGATGTTGGGAATCTTAATAATAGTAAATGTTTTAATGCTTCGTTACCATTAATTACCTTATTTTCATAGCCAGATTTATATTTTTCAAAACTATTTATTGTATATGAGATCATCGCACAGAGTTGAGATTTATCATTTTCAATTTGAGTTAATAACACTTCATACATGTTCGGCTCAATATAGTCATCACCATCCACAAAACTAATATAATCACCTTTTGCAAGTTTAATCCCTAAATTTCTCGTAGCAGATACGCCTTCATTTGGTTTATCTATTACAATTATCCTGTTATCCAAAGATTTGTAATAATTACATATACTCAAAGAATTATCTGTTGAGCCATCGTTAATTAAAATTATTTCTAAATTTTTGTATGTTTGAGATAAAATGGATTCTATGCATTGTGGTAAATATTTTTCAGCATTGTATATAGGTACAATAACACTTATTAAACTATTCATATTATGTCCCCCTATTTTAGGTTTTCAAATATTTTAAAACTATCAAAAATTTCTTATAACTAGATATATTTTTGTAATGCAAAAGTTTATATTTTGACTCCGATTGGCTTCATAAATTCTGAACAATAAAATTTCTGATATAAATCACTTATCACATAAATTTACAATACTAGATATCAACTTTTTTGATACAATTTCTTTTTTGTGATTATTATCATATTTACGCAAAGCTTTTACCGCCAATTCTTTGCGTAATTCGCTATCATTCAACAATTTTTCTAAATCAGAATAGATATTGTCCGGATCAGTTATGCAAAATGCACAATCCTCTAAATACTTTATTGAAGCAATCTCACTAGGTCCAATTGCTAAGACTGGTTTCCCCAATGATAAATATTCTGGTATTTTTGTAGAAATAGAAAGTCTAGTTGATTCTATGCTTTTTCTACCAAAGGATTCTACATGAACAAGTATATCAGAAGAATTCAATACCTTTTTCAGCTGCTCTGCGTTTAGGCTGCCGCAAAATTCACTTGCCCCTTTTATATTCAAATATTTTAGAACTTTATTACTAGGTTCTTGGTTAGAATAAATCTTCAAATATGCCTTTTGCTTATTTTTTATATCGTGGTTATACTTTTTTAAAGATTGTGCAAGTAAATTCAGAGTTATATATCTTTTAAAATGAAAACCACCTGTATAAACTAAGGTTAAGACAGTTTTATTTTCCTTAGGAATAGATTCATCTCTTAGTGATTCTGTCATATTTAAAGCTAAAATACTATCTTTACCAAATATTTTTTTGTATTCTTCTTTCATACTTTGAGAAATTGTTATAAACAGGTCACTTTCTTGAATTGCATTTCCCATTTTTTTTAATATGTAATTCCTTCTTAACCACCAAAATAATGATAAAGTCTTTCTCGGTAAAACATAATCATCTGTTATATACACAACTAATTTTGTATTATACTTTTTTTGTATATATTTTGTAATATCATAAGCAAACCCACTATCTCCTGCGCAGAAAAAAACTACTTCAGGAGAAAACTCATTTAACCATTGATCTAATAATTCAGTTTTCCATTTTTTGCTCATCCATAATATTTCTCTTATGATCCGTACAATATTATATTTTTTTAGTATTCTAATGACATTATCTTTATTATCTCGCGTAGTATTAGTTTCTTTAGCAGCTTTACGGTCTATTATTTCACCACAGGTATCACTTTTTCTAAAAATACATTTTACGATCTCTTTATCAGTAATTCTAAAATAATTATGGTAATAAGAATGATCTGGGATTTCGGGATTAAAATACAATTGGGCAATATTTTCTGCAGGTAATTTATCGAAAAAGGAAGCTAATGTCTTTCCATTATTTGAAGTACTACTAAAAGCATTATTGCTGATTACCAGTATTCTTGGATACTTATTCTCTGAATTATTTTTCATTCCATTTCCCCCAACTCTATTAAGTATGCTCTCGAAAAGTCCAAGAGCTTTATTTTTATATGTTTCAGGGCTCAACTTTTAAGCTTCACCCCTACTTTGTAAACAACTTTCATATCCGAATTTCCATTTATTACAGCTTCACTTTTTATACTTCTTCCCCCAAAAATAGTTTTATGTTTACTAATTCTCTTTCGTTTGGGGGTTTTTATATGTTACGTAATTGGCAATCTCATTCTGATTATCAAAAACATCTTATACAGCACCTATCTGTCCATGCTCAAAAAGAAAAAGGCAGGCTTTTCCAGCTTGATAAAGCTATCTCTAAGCTCTATCTACTCAACCTGGATAACCTGCTCCCCATAATTAAACCTCTTTACCCTGAGTTCGGGCGCCCAGCCATAAATCAGCAGGGCATTATTCGTTCTTTTACATTAATGCTCGAACTACAGGTATATTCTATCACAAATTGGGCCAAAAGAATACAACATGATCAACTTCTTTTCGATATTTGTGGCTTCGATTCCGTTAAAGCCCCTGGCGTCGGCTCCTACTACGACCTGCTATGGCGCCTCTGGCTTGCCTCCCACAAAAAACTTCTAAAAAGAATACGCAATCTCCGCCCCTTCACTCCTAAACCAAATAAAAAACTTAAACCTAACCAAAAGCTACCCAACAAACACCCAGGTATCGTAAAAAAACTTGTAGATCGTACTATTAAATGCAAGCTCCCTGACGTTAGACCTGAAAAAATCCTTCAAGAATTCCTGGCTCGCTGCCTAGTCGATATCTCCGCCAAAATGGGCCTTTTAGGCGATACCTCCCAATTATCCGTCGCTTTCGATGGCTCACCTTACAAATCTGGAGCAAGCCATTACGGCGTCAAAGTCTGTGACTGCCGCTCTAAAGGTATCTACAATTGTACCTGCAAACGACGCTTTTCTGACCCTGAGGCAACCTGGGGCTGGGATAGCTACCGCAACCAGTGGTTCTATGGAAGTACTCTCTTTACTGTCACCGCTTCTGATAGCCCCTATGACCTACCTATATACATGAGAATAGTCCAGGCTAATCGTCACGACAGCGTTACTACCATATTTGCCTTGAGAGATATCCATTCCCTCTATCCCAACTTAAATTTTAAGTACTTTATCGCCGACGGTGCTATGGACAATTACCCAACCTACGATCTGTTAAAACACTATAACATGATACCTTTCATAGCACTGGATTCCCGTACTAAACTTAAATTTAACTACCCTCACCCTCACATCCTTTGTTTCGACAACAAGGGAAGACCTGTATGCCCTGGTGGTATTCCTTACGAAAACTGGGGCTACAGTAAGCCTAAAGGAATTAAATATCGCTGCTGGTTTGCCTGCCATGGCCAAAAACCTCCTCAGGACTGTTTGTGTTCCAATAGCCCCTATGGTAAAGTTGTTTATATAAAACCCGACTATGACCCTCGAATGTTTCCACCTGTTCCTCGCCATACCAAAGCTTTTAAAGAGAAATTCAAAACCAGAACATCTGTGGAACGTACTAATAAGAGGCTATTTATCGACTACAATATTGAAAGAGTACGTTCCAGAAGCAATATGATGAGGTTTGCCATGGCTACCTTTGCTGCAGTCAATATCCATCTCGATGCTTGGGTTAAACATACAAACTTCAGTTTTGTAGATACCTTTATTGAAGCGGCATAGATAGCTCAGTTTACAGCTTTGATAGTTTTAAAACTAGAAGCTTTAAAAAATTGTATTTCTTAAAGCTTAGGTTGTTATACCCTTTTTTCGGTTATCCAGGTATTACCATATGAATTTTCCAAGGTTCATTTCTAATATTTGCTGATGATACCTTTAATTTTGTCAAAATAACCCTTTTTTAATTTTCTTGTAATTATTCCCACCTACTACTTTTCGAGAGTGTTCATTAACATAATCTGTATGAGACAAAATAATACTTAATATCATATCCTATACATTTGGCATACTATAATCACTAACAACTCCTAACGCATCTTTTCTTTATGTCTCTAATATTTTAAACCCTTGATGAAGTGTACGTTCTTTTTTAATCCAACCATCATATGGATTTATGTCAATATAGTAGATACAAAAACTCGAAATTTTTATGCTGACTTTTAAATTAAATCCTCAAATTGTTGCAGAGTCATATACCCTATACTACTACGTAGTTTTTTTCTATTATACCAGGATTCAATATACTCGAATATAGCAAGTCTGGCAGTATCAAAATCATAGTAAGTAACTAAATTTACTTCTTCTTTTTTAAAGAAGCATGAAAAGATTCTATACATGCATTATCATAAGGGCATCCTCTGTGACTAAATGAGTGTTTTTGGATAATATATGTTCTTGAAATTTGACGCTTATATACTGTGAACCTAAATCACTATGGAGTATAAGCTCTCCCTGTTGTTTTTGAGCATTATGGGCATTTTCTACAGCACGAATAGCGAGCTCTGTATCCATCGTTTTAGAAAACGCATAGTCAATAACTTTCTTGGTATAAAGATCTATTACTGTCGCAAGGTAACACCATTTGTCCTTAACAGTATAAATTATACTCGACATTTCAACGGAATTTCCTTTTGGTTTTTTAAAAAATTCCTCGTAAAATCAAGTTTTTTTACTTGACTTTTTCAACAAGAACTACCTATGGCCGCATACCGAATTAATTTGCAATACCTTCACACTATTTCCCCCAAACAAATTTATCTACTATCTTAGCGTAGCTCTGTATTATCTTAACTACTTTTACTGAAACATTGTCATCCACATAGTCATTAGCTATTACAGTCTTTTCTTTGTTCTCCCACATTTCCCTGCTCAATTCTACAGCCTGGATAATATCCTTTTCGGTTATACCGCCTATTACAATGGTTCCCTTATCCAGTACCTCTGGCCTCTCCGTAGAAGTCCTAATAAGCACAGCAGGAAAACCCAGTATTGCCGACTCCTCGGATAGTGTTCCACTATCGGATAACACACAAAAGGCATTAAGCTGTAATTTGTTGTAGTCAAAAAATCCAAAAGGCCTAAGCTGCCTAATTAATGGATGAAATTTAAACCCTCTTTTCTCAATCATCTTCCAACTTCGCGGATGAGTGGAATATACAACTGGTAGCTGATACCTTTCAGCAATAGCATTTAAAGCATTCATCAACGAAAAGAAGTTTTTTTCATTGTCGATATTCTCTTCCCTGTGTGCCGAAACCAGAATATATTTCTCTGGCTGAAGCTGAAGTTCTTCTAAGACTTTGCTTTGATGTATCTTTTCAAGGTTTTTACGCAGCACCTCTGTCATCGGAGAACCAGTAACAAATATATACTCTTTTCTTATCCCCTCAGCAAGTAGATATCTCCTGCTGTGTTCTGTATAGGGCAAATTTATGTCTGATATATGATCAACTATTTTCCTATTAATCTCCTCCGGCACATTTTGATCAAAACACCTGTTCCCAGCCTCCATATGAAAAATTGGAATCTTAAGTCTTTTGGCAGATATAGCGCACAACGCTGAATTGGTATCTCCCAGTATTAACAATGCATCAGGCTTTTCTTTTAACATCACTTCATATGACCTTGCAATGATATTTCCAATAGTTTCCCCTAAATGTTTACCTGCCGCGTTTAAATAGTAGTCTGGTTGTCTTATACCTAATTCCTCAAAAAAAATCTGGTTTAAGGTATAATCCCAATTCTGACCTGTATGAACCAGTATATGGTTAAAATACCTATCACACGCTTTTATAACTTCTGATAACCTTATAATCTCGGGTCTTGTCCCAACTACCGTCATAACCTTCAGCTTTTCCATCCGCAATTATACCTCCAAATAATACGTATCTGGTTTTTGTGGATCAAATATCTCGCTTGCCCAGAAAATCGTGATAACATCCTCTTTGCCAACATTTTCAATGGAATGGGTATATCCCGTAGGAATATCGACAACCTCCGGTACCTCACCGCTTACCCTGTACTCTATTATGTCATCACCGTCAATTTTTCTAAATCTGATGACAGCTTCTCCCTGAATAACAAGAAATTTTTCGGCTTTGGTATGATGCCAGTGGTTGCCTCTTGTAACGCCTGGTTTTGTCCTTGAGATAAATATCTGCCCCATACTTTGTGACTTAATAAATTCAGCAAGCCAACCTCTATCATCCTCTTTTTTCTCAAGCTTATATGAAAATTGGTTCTCTGGCAAATAAGATAAATAAGTCCCATACAAAGCTCTGTCAAACTCATTTTCAAGCGATGGCATTACAAGGGTATCCCTGCTTCTCCTGAATAAATAAAGCTTCTCGGCAAGCTCTCCCAATTTAATTTTATACGTTTTTGGCACTTTGCAAAACATTCCGTCCCTTGTTTCCTTGCCTTCTAGAGCAGAAATAAATTCATTTACGACGTCATCTATATAACACAACGTAAGTTCAGTATTTGGATCGTGTATTTGGATTTCAAGATCTCTTGCTATATTGTAGCAAAACGTTGCTACCACAGAGTTATAATTTGGCCTGCTCCATTTGCCAAATAAATTCGGCAGCCTATATACCAATACTTTTACACCGTTTTCCTCACCATATTTAAAAATCAAATCCTCCGCTGCCTTTTTGCTTCTACCGTATGGATTATTCATCTCTGCCTGTATGGAAGACGTAATAAGTACAGGAGCTTTATTGTTGTGTTTCTTTAGCAGTGCAAGTAGCTCAGAAGTAAACCCAAAATTTCCTTCCATAAACTCCTTCTCATCTTTTGGACGGTTAACCCCTGCCAGATGGAACACAAATTCACATTGCTTTGTATATTCATCCAAAAGGACCTTATCAGTATCTACATCAAATTCAAAAATATCTTCATACCCTCTGTTTCTTAATTCTGCTATAAGATTTTTCCCAACAAACCCTTTTGAACCGGTAATCAATATCTTCATTGTTTTCTCCAACCTTTCAATTCTTCCTGTATATAGTCTAATGCCAAGAGCTTCTCCTTTATCTGCTCAACATTCAAGCGCTCGGTATTGTTAGAATTATATTCCTGGCCAACAGATAATCTCTCATCACCCTGTACAAAATACTTATCATAGTTTAAATCCCTATTATCGGCAGGCACCCTATAATACCGTCCCAAATCCTCAGCAACCAAAAATTCTTCTTTTGACAGAAGGGTCTCATACAGTTTTTCCCCATGCCTTGTACCGATTATTTTTATTTCATTATCTGCATCGAAAATTTCCTTGAGCGCCTGTGCCAGATCACCTATTGTACAGGCTGGTGCTTTTTGAACAAAAATATCCCCCGACCGAGCATGTTGAAAAGCAAATAGTACAAGCTCTACTGCTTCATCAAGGCTCATCAAAAACCTAGTCATATTAGGGTTTGTAACCGTTATAGGTTGTCCACTTTTTATCTGCTGAACAAACAAAGGAATAACAGAACCCCGTGATGCCATAACGTTTCCATAACGTGTACCGCAAATCAAAGTCTTATCAGGTGACACTGTTCTTGATTTCGCTATAAGGACTTTTTCCATCATTGCTTTTGAAATCCCCATAGCATTTATAGGGTATACTGCTTTATCTGTGGACAGGCATATCACCTTTTTGACTCCACACTCTATCGCAGCCGTAAGCACATTGTCAGTCCCTAACACATTGGTTTTTACAGCTTCAAGCGGGAAAAATTCACACGTAGGCACCTGTTTCAATGCTGCCGCATGAAAAACGTAATCAACGCCATACATAGCATTTTTAACGCTGGCCAAATCCCTTACATCACCAATATAAAACTTAATTTTATCGTTTTTGTAAAATCTACGCATATCGTCCTGCTTTTTTTCATCACGGGAAAAAATCCGTATCTCACCAATGTCAGTATTTAAAAACCTTTTTAATACAGCATTGCCAAATGAACCAGTACCTCCAGTGATTAGAAGTACTTTGTCTTTAAATATGCTCATTTTTGTTTTACCCCCATTATAGAATATGTTTCAAAATGATATCTATCGTTTTAGTAATATCATAGTTATCCTCTAAATATTTTCTTGCATTTTCGCCCATTTTTAGTCTCAGCTCTTCATCCGAAGAAAGTTTATTCGCATAATTGATGAAAGAAGAAATATCCCCGCTCTCACACCAAAAACCACTATTGGAATTAAGCAAAACATCTTTTAAATCGGTATTTTTATCTGTCGCTGCCAAAATAGGCAGCGAATATTCCATATATGAAGTTAATCTAGCAGGAAAATTGGGAATAGTAAATCTTTTATCCAGAAAAATCAAACCAACATCCGCTATTGTAAGTAATTTGTCATACTCTACTTTAGGAAGTTTGGCTAGTAACTTAACATTTGTGGGTTTCACATTGTTTATATGCTCCTCTATCCTACTATATTCAGTCCCTGAACCCACAATCAATAAGTATCCGTTTTTTACTTTATAAAAGCTGCTAATTACTTCCAATAAAAAATCTATCCCTTGTGGTTTCCCTAAATTACCGCCATAAACAAACAATACAGAATTTTCAGGAATATTATATTTATCCAAAAGAGATTTATCTTTACTTTTTCTATATACTCTTTCGATTGGTTTTATTGAATTTGGAAAAACCTCTACCTTTGTATTTTCTATATATGGATTATGTTTTAACAAATAGTTTACATTTGCTTCTGACATACATCCGATTACATCAGATACATTATATAACTTCTTCTCTTTATTTCTAAAATATCGCCAAATAAGACTACCCTCTTTTATAGCTCCTATATCCACTGCATTTTGAGGAAAAATATCCTTAAGCATTAAATAAGTTTTACTATTATGTTTAGTTTTAAAATATCTTACAATTCTTTCAAAAGTAATAGGAGGTGTAGAATATAAAACCAAATCAAAATGAACATCCTTAAAATACTTTAAAATGGCTTTTAAATATTGTCTTTGTATAAGGAGCGTCGATATTCCCTTTTCGACAAAGTTTGACGTTTTAGTTATATTACCAGTTCTAACTAATAAAATATTTATTTTATCTCTACGAATAAGCTCTGTCGGCAAACCTCTTCTTCTTTCCCTAGGAGAAACCACATATATATTTATACCCCTATTTGCAAATTCCCTTACAAGATCAGTATATATCCCTCGTTCATCAATGTTTTCCATATTAGATAATGTTAAAAATAATACATTCATATTATCCCCATCCATACTAAATTTCTACAGAGCCTAAATATGATAATTTTTCAGCATTTCTACCACAATCTCAA
>DUMC01000175.1 GCA_012840075.1 Clostridiaceae bacterium
GAGGACTATATGTGGTATGTAGCCAAAGGCATTGATCAGCTTTATGCCTGGGCTGATGAGGATAAGATTATATGGAACATAATAGAAGCGTCAAATATCAGATCTCCTGACAGAAAAGTAACACCTAAACAACTTCAATCCCAGGTCTGGATGTCACTCATTCATGGCTCAAAAGGAATAGTGTATTTTGTTCACAGTTTTTATCCTACTACTGTACCCAGTTCTTTGCTCAATGACCCTCCTCTCCTGGAAGCCGTAACCGAAGTAAATAACCGTATACATTCAATGGCACCGATACTTAACAGTCCGAATAAAAATGAGCTGGTAACGGTTACAAGTTCCAAGAAAGATGTACCTATTTCATATATGGTGAAGGAGTATGAAGGAAGCATATATATTTTCTCAATTGGAATGCGAAACGACAGCACCGAGGGAAGCTTTGAAACAGTAAAGATAAATGAGGATTATGAAGTTGAGGTCCTTTATGAAGGACGAACTTTAAGCGCTGTAAAGGGCAAGTTTACAGACAGCTTTTCACCTTATGAAGTACATATATATAAAATTGACAAAAAATAAAATTTGCGTAGAAAAGTAAAGAAAGGCAAGAAAAGATAAAGAAAGGAATGAGCATATATGAAAAACGGTTCAACAGCGCTGCCTCCTATTGAGAAGGTTGAAATAGGTTCCAGAAGTGAGATCATAGTAAACGGCAAACCATTTATCCCCATAATGTCATGGTTGCAACATCCGGAAAGCGAATACAGCAGTTACAGTTATCTCAGAAGCCTTAATTTTAATACTTTTATGGGCACACCAAGGGATATTACACCACTTGAACAGGCTGAAGAAGCTAAAAAGGCAGGAGGTTATGCTGTGGTCTGTCAACACACTCCGGAACAGGTAGCTGAAACCGCCGGACATTCACATGTCCTTGCATGGCATCATCCTGATGAACCGGATATGCCAACAAAAATTGAGGAAGGGGTTTATGAGCCCAGGCAGAACCCTAAAGATATACAAAAACGTTATCAATTTTTGCGTGACAACAATATCGATAGGCCGGTTTTTGTCACGTTTACCGCACATTTTATGAAAGAATCACAAAACCGTTATAGTAAAGAAAAAAAGAAGGAAGTATATCCTCCGCTAATTAGTGCTGCCGATGTCGTTGGCTTTGATGTGTACCCAATATATGGATGGGGTAGGCCGTGCTGGCTTAATCATACGGCATCCGGTGTGAAACAACTGGTACAAATGGCCAATGGCAGGCCGGTATATGCTTGGATTGAAACATGTAAGGGTAGCAAGTGGATGCCATATGAAAAGCAGTTAGATGTATTACCCATACACACCCGTTACCAGGTATGGAGTGCATTAATAAACGGAGCAACGGCCATTGGCTATTTCACACATGCCTGGTTTCCCAAGTTTACTTCATTTGCTCCGACACAGGATATGCAAGATGAGCTTACCAGGTTAAACGGGCAGATTACCCGCTTGACTCAGGCAATTGTTGCACCATACAGCACTCGCAATATTGTTGTTAAAATGATTTGTGATGATGGTATTACATCGCTTCTTAACCGGTTTATGGCAACCGAATATGAAGGTTGCTTATACTTGTTTATTCAGAATGCGGATTTAGGAGCCAATGTAGAAAGTCTTGGCCAGTATGATCCTATCAGTCCACGAGGAGGTTCTGCCAAGATTGAGGTAGAAGGACTGTGCAAAGGTACTGTTATAGAGGTTATTGACGAAGAACGTGAAATTACTGCAAATGAAGGATTTTTCATTGATGAATTCGCACCGCTTTGTGAACATATATACCGTATTAAGATGAGCTAGATACATATTAAGATAAGATGGCTATATACCATATCAGATAAGCTAGACCAGCCTGGTTCAATGAAATTCTATAGTAATAGTACATTTGAGTATATGTATGAAATATATTTTATATGTGTAAAGTATATATTCATTTCTATGGATGTTTTTATTAACATATTGAATATATCAAAAATAATACAGCGGACAATTAACTCCGGTATATCTTCTTTTAATAGAATTTTAATGAGATTTTGAATTGTTTCACTTGCGTTGTCTAGGTTACCGGACCGTAGTTGAGCCGCCAGTTTTGTAAGCTCATCGTAAGGATAGGTATAAGTTTTTGCCGAGCTTTCAATCATTTCAATTTCTTTGAAAAACACCACATCTTTGTTTCTGTTGACAAAGTTATAATGAACTGCTTTTGATGCTTCCGTATAAGATTGCCCAATTGACAGAATGTCATTGTATCTATTCCCAACTCCGATTATCGGTTTTATTTTAGTTTCCTGCCAAATAAGATCATATATATTTTCTAATAATTCTTTAACATATTCATCTTTAACTGAACCTTCAGCATAATACAAAATAAGTATTAACTTATCTTCTTCAAAATTATCAATACTATAAAAATCCATATTGTCTTTTATGTTTTTTCTGAATATTTCACAAACTGCTTGCATAAATGGAGTTCTGTTTAATTCATCGCCTGGATCCGGATATGCTAAAACGACAACTGTATAATCCCGCGGCTCTGGTGCCAGTAAATCTATATGTGCGAGTCTTTCACCATGAAAACTGTTGCCGTTTACCAATTCTTTCAGGACATAACTTCTCAAGTTATTTTTGTACTTTTCAACACTGCTGTTTAACCTATCAATAATGGTCACCATTTGGTCAAAGGCCATATTAACAGTTGCCATTTCATCCCTAGTTACAAAGCCGGTCTGTAGAAAGTTGGTTATTTTTTTATATAATTTGTGCAACGGAGTATAATTAATATATAAGGCAATGATTATAATTGCCACCCCCACAAGAAATACAAGGGAAAACACTGCATATACATGCTTTTTTATATTCTCAACCTTTGCCATTATTCTGTCTCTGTTTACCACTGAGATAAACTGTAGTTTACCGTCTGTTGATTCTACACTAGATATAATATAACCATCCTTTAAGGTACTTGAATATCCTGAATTATCTTTATTTGATAAGGAATTCAAATATTGTTTGAAAAAATCTTCATGAGCACCTTTATTGTTCAGCGAAGTTATCAGTTTTCCTTCGGAATTAAGCATGTATACATTTTCATTGTATTCTTCAAAGATACCCTCATGTAATTCCTTCATCTTGCTATTCTTGATCAGAAAGATAACTGTTGCATAAGGATTATGTCTTCTCAAAGGAAACATATATACTATCAATTCCTCTTTAACGGAGAACTCTCCTATAGTTCTGTCAACCGGCCTCAATACAGGTGATTCGATTGTGTTTATGTCATAGTAGAAATCATCATAATTCCAATTGCTGAATTTATAAACGCTATTAATAAATGCTTCAATGCTGAATGGATAAGATGAAGTATATATTATATCATCACCTCTTATGTAATAAGCAATATCATAGTAAAACTCATCGCCTGACCTGTATTTCTTCAGCTCTTCGACAGCCATGTACTTTTTGTAGTAGTTTTGGTTTATATTAGGAGGTAATAACATCAGATTTTTTTCAATACTTACGGAAATTCTGTGCATCTCCTTAAATTTTTCTTCTGTTCTTTCCTTTCCATTAAGGAGGTTTCTACGGACTGCTTCAATCGCTTGCTGCTCAAACAGAGGAATAACATTGTAATTAATATGGTATAAAAAAGTAATGAGAGGTATAATCAGCGTAATTGCATAAGTTAGAATATATTTATACAATGTCCTTGATTTGTGAGATATTATTTTCATATCACGCACGCCCTCCGAGGCAGATTGTAATATAAATGATTTAATTAGCTTTTGGGCTGATCCGTTTATTTATATCTGCTAGTTTGTAATGAAACAATTTTATTGTACTAATATTTACGACACTATTATATCATATTAGTTTTCATTTTTGAACTGTATTTTGCTTTTTAAGTCCATATAAGAGATGACATTCTCAAAATTTTATTATATAATATAATAAGTTTAACATCAGAATAATTTCTTAGTAAATAATTAACATGTGAAATAATTTGTTTTAGTAATAACAAACTTTATTATTGCAAATTGATAATACTAAATTTTATTGTATTACAAATAAAGTAATTCTTTATTAAAAATTAAAATGATAACTACAATACGCGTAATTAAAATGATAACCATAAAATGTGACAGTGGAAGATAAAAATAAAAGTTAATAAGGAGTATGAAAAATGGTGAGAGTAAAACAAATACTTCTGGATTTTGCCAAGGAATATAAATGGAGGTATGTAGCGGGATTTATTTTTTTGATGATAAATTCGGTTATTACTTCATTAGTTCCTAAAATAATCGGTGCTGTTACCGATAGTATTGCTGAAGCAAGACCGCCTTCCGTAATATATAAATATGTGGTATTGTTGCTGTTAAGCGCTTTTGGTACATTTATTTTCAGATTTATATGGAGATATTTAATAATAGGCAATTCAAGAAATTTGGAATGTCATTTAAGAGCAAAGCTTTTTAAACATCTTCAAACTCTTCCTGTTGTTTTTTTTGATAATAAAAAAACCGGTGACTTAGTTGCATATGCAATTAATGATATTCAGGCAATAAGACGAACTTTGGCTTTTGGTTTGGTAGGTATACTTGACGGTATTGTAATAAACAGCATATCCATATGGTTAATGATAGAAACTATAAATCCAATCGTTTCACTTATGGCATTGGCTCCTGCACCGCTGGTAGTATTCATCATAATAATATTAAGAAAGAAAATAAGGGAAAAATTCGGCGAGGTGCAAAAAGCTTTTGCATCAATATCTGAAAAAGTCCAAGAAAACATAACCGGAATCCGTGTAATTAAAGCCTTTGCCCAGGAAAAGGAAGAAATGAATGATTTCACGAAGTACAGCAAGCATAGAATTGATACTCAGATGAAATTAACAAGAGTTTCAGCAGCATTGGGACCAATAACTCAGATATGCTTTGGTCTAAGTTTTGTTTTCTTTATTATATACGGAAGTGACTTAGTTGCAAGAGGTATAATATCACTTGGTGACTTTGTAGCTTTTAATACATATATAGGTGTTATTATGCGTCCTATAATTAATGTAGGGAGAATAGTGGAAATATGGCAGCAAGGAATTGCCTCAGGAAAGAGGTTGGATGAGATATTTTCAGTTGAAAGCGAAAGCGATTTATACAAAATAGAAGAGAGATATAATCGAATAAACAGCAATAATAAAAAATTAAACGATGGGGATATTAATGAGGATGAAAATAGGAAGAAAGATTTAATAAAACTAAAAGGAAGAATAGAGTTTAAAAATTTGAATTTTACTTATCCCGGAACAACAAGAAGGGTTTTAAAGGATATCAATTTAGAACTTAAAGAAGGGCAGACACTTGGCATATTAGGCAAAACAGGTTCGGGAAAAACAACCTTGGTAAATTTACTTTTGAAGCTTTACGAAGTTGATGACGGAAATATATTTATTGACGGTAAAGATATAAATAAAATACCGGCAGATATTTTAAGGGAAAATATTGGTTATGTACCCCAGGATAATTTTCTTTTTTCCACCAGCATAAAAGAGAATATTGAATTTTTCAGACCCATATACGATGATGAAGAAATAGTTCAGGCATCAAAGATGGCCGGTGTATACGATGACATAATTTCTTTTCCCGATGGATTCAACACTGTTGTAGGTGAAAGAGGGGTAACTTTGTCAGGAGGTCAAAAACAGAGAGTATCTATTGCAAGGGCTATTATTAAAGACCCTCCCATACTTATCCTTGATGACAGTCTTTCAGCAGTTGATACAAAAACTGAGGAAGAAATACTAAAAAATATAAAGGAAGTTTTAAGGGGAAGAACAGGTATAATTATTTCTCACAGAGTATCGACAGTTAAGCATGCCGACCAGATTATATTTATGGATAATGGGCAAATTGTCGAGAAGGGAACACATGATGAATTAATGAATTTGAAAGGCAACTATTACCGATTGTATGTTTCCCAGACCGAAGATATAGATGACAATAATGGAGATGACAATGATGAAGAAAAAGTACCGGATAGCATGGGAAAGATGAAGGATTCAGATGATACTGGGAGTTTAAAAGAGAAATACAAAGCTCAATTGATATATTGATATCAGGAGGGGAGGAGATTGCTAATGGAAGCGGGTAGGAAAACTGATGAAAATAAATATGTTAAATATAACAAACAAAGAAGCAAGTCAAGAGCAAACGAAATAGACGTACAGGATATTAAAAGCTCAGGTATAAAAAGTAAGAGAAAAACGCAGATTGTTAGATTATTGAAATATTTCATACCTTATATACCGTTAATCCTATTGAGCCTATTATTTGCATTACTTATAAATGTTTCGGTAATAGTAAGACCTTATATCATTAAATATATAATTGATGATTACCTTGCAGTTGGAAAATATGACATGAGGGTATTCAGGCTGGCAGGTATCGGTTACTTTTTAATTGTAGTTATGGGAGCTTCCTTCGGCTATTTTGAAACTTATATACTTACTTATGTAGGGCAAAAAATCATGTATGATATTAGAAATCAGCTTTTTAATCATATACAAACAATGTCCATGAGATTTTTTGACAGAAATTCGTCAGGTAGAATACTGACACGTGTAACAAATGACGTGGAAGCCTTAAATGAACTTTTTTCCGGTATGGTTGTAAATGTTATAAGAGATTTTATCATGATCGTAGGAATTTTCGGAGCGATGTTCACAATGAATGTTACATTGACATTTATAACCATGATAAGCATACCTTTGATAGTAATAGTTACATATATTTACAGAAAAGCTGCCCGAAAAAACTTCCTGAAAATGAAATCTCTGATAGGAAGAATAAATGGATTTCTTGCTGAAAATATAGCAGGAATGAGACTTGTAAAGATATTCTATAGAGAAAAGGAAAAATATGAGGAACTCTTGAAACTTGATAAGGAATATTTTGCCACAAGCTTAAGAGAGGTCATGCTACATGGTCTTGGAAGACCTCTGATGGAAATAATAAATACTATTACTATTGCATTTCTGATATGGTTTTGTATCGATAAAATTGGGCTGGGTCAAATAGAAGTCGGTGTTATTTATGCATTTGTTACTTATTCCAGGCAATTTTTTGAACCAATAAATGACCTGGCTGACAAATATACATCCATACAATCTGCAATAATATCTGCAGAAAGAATATTTGAAATTATGGACAACACGGAGGATGTGGAAGACTTTGATAAAGGATTGAGGATAGAAAGCCTTACCGGTCGGGTAGAGTTTAAGAACGTGTGGTTTGCTTATAATGAAGATGAATGGGTATTAAAGAATGTCAGTTTTGTGATTGAACCCGGTGAATCAGTTGCCTTTGTAGGACCCACCGGTTCAGGAAAATCTACGATAATAAGTCTTATTGCAAGATTTTATGATATACAAAAAGGTCAAATATTAATCGATGGAAAAGACATCAGGGAGTACAACCTTAGGGATTTAAGAAGGCAGATTTCAGTTGTTATGCAAGATGTATTCTTGTTTTCAGGGGACATAAAATCAAATATAAGACTTAAGAATTACAGCATCACTGACGAAGACATTAAGAAAGCGGCCCAATTAGTCAGTGCAGACAAATTTATTGAATCTCTTCCACGAAAATACGATGAAGAAGTAAAAGAAAGAGGGGTCACTTTTTCAGCCGGACAAAGGCAGTTGATTTCTTTTGCCAGAGCCGCCGCTTTCAAACCGTCCATATTCATACTTGACGAAGCCACGGCTAGCATAGATACAGAAACTGAGCAGGCCATCCAAAAAGCAATGTCAAACATTTCGGGAGGGAAAACAACCATAATAATCGCCCACAGACTATCAACAATCAAGGATTGTGATAAAATCATAGTAATTCATAAAGGACGGATAAGGGAAATAGGCACCCACAGCGAATTGCTTGAGAAAGGCGGCATATACAGCCAGCTATATTATAAACAATTATGGAGTCAGGCTTAAATCTTGAATAATTCAATTAAACATTATTAAGTAAATAATTTAAGCCTGATCCCATCTATTAATTTATAAGCCATTTAATGAGATTGACATATTGTTTTGTGAAGGGCAAAAAGGCAAGTGCACTTAATATGTTAAATATTGTGTGAGCGTTTGCTACAAATCTAGTGCTGTCCTGTCCCAAGGACGAAGTAAAAGCATTAACTATGGATATAAAAGGAGTTAAGAATAAAAGGACAAGCAGGCTCCCTATTATATTGTACAATGTGTGTGCCCATGCAGTACGCTTAGCAGGGATTGATGAACCTATACTCACCAATATTGATGTAAAGCATGTGCCTATATTATCTCCGAGAATTAAACCTATAGCAGCATCAGAACTTATGAGCCCGGCGTTATAGAGTACGATTGTAAGCCCTACGGTAGCACTGCTACTGTGAACAATTGCGGTAGCTATGGTGCCTATAATCATTCCCAAATACGGATTTTTACCATACTTTACAAATAAACTCTTTACAACTGTACTTTTTTGTATATATGGTATGCTCCAATTAAGTATTTTTATACCAAGGAGCATTATACCAAAACCTGCTATAGCCTTTCCTAAATGTTTAACAGGCTGTTTTCTGGTGTTGCCAATCAACCATAATATTACACCTAGTAAAATAAAAACAGGAAAATAATCAACAATGTTAAAAGACATAAATTGAGCTGTAATAGTAGTTCCTATATTTGCACCGTATATTATTCCGACAGCTTGACTAAATCCTAATACTCCCGTATTAACAAGTCCTATGGTAATTACGGTAACGGCAGTACTGCTCTGAACAATGGCTGTTATGATAGTTCCGATTAGTAAGGAAGAAATAACATTAGTTGTGCAACGGGTTAACATTTTTTTTATATATTGCAAATTAATTCTTTCCAAGCCATTGCTGAGCATGTTAACACCGTAAATTAAGCAACTGCTTCCTACAATTATATTAATAATAATTATTATAATAACTACCATCTTAACCTCACAAATAGTTTATATGGGGATGTTTCTTCTATTTAATTTACGGGGACGTTTCTTCATTTTTTTATTTTTAGGGACGTTTCTTCACTTTAAGGAGATATCCCTAAAAACTCAAGGAATACCTTATATTCTATAAATCTAATACATCTAAATAATAAATAATCACTAAAGCTCAAAAATAGAACCACTATTAGAAAAATACAAGCTGATCTTATAACAATAACAAGTACAAGCTGAATTTACAGCAATAACAAGTTTCAAGCTGAACTCGTAAGCAATAACACAAAAATAATTGACCCTATTTAAAAATTCATAACTAATGATAAAATTATAGGTTAAGGATATGATTATGTATAAAAATATAAAATGTAATTTTTTGGCTACACTTTTCTTCTCTTCACTATTAAACCTGCAGAAAGGAGGTATTATCATGAGCAATGACAGAACAGACAGAGAGCTTATTTTCTATGTTTCTCCCATAGGCAATGATAAATGGTCAGGCAGATTACCGGAACCGAATGAGGCAGGTAACGACGGCCCTTTTGCAACTATCACGAAAGCCAGAGATACCTTGCGAAATATGAAGAAACAAGGGACATTAAGTTGGCCTGTTAAAGTTTATTTAAGAGGCGGTATTTATTATCTAACAAAACCTATAGTATTTACTTATGAAGATAGCTGGCCGATAACTTATTGTGCTACTCATTGAATCAGTGGGGAAGCCTGTTCGGACAGGATTTGCACTCTATTGTAGCGGATCCGCTTTTCAGAGATCCATTCGATGGCGACTTCACACTTGACGAAAATTCACCTGCTTATAAGATAGGATTTAAGCCAATAAATGTGAAGGATGTAGGTCCAAGGAAATAAATATTATTGCTAAAGTAAGGGTAACAGGGCAACGTAAAAGGATAACCTCAGGATTTACAATCAGATTTTTATATAATAAAATAACTAATATAATTAATTTGACTTCTATTTTATTTTATTTTATCAAAGTAAATCGATACCCATTTACTTAATATTGGAGGGATTCAGTTATGGCAGCGCTTTTTGAAATGCCCTTGGAAAAACTAAAGCAATATATGGGGATTAACCCGATTCCTGAAGATTTTGATAGTTACTGGGATAGGGCTCTTACAGAAATGAAATCCGTTGATCCTAAAGTTGAGCTTGTTCCGGCGGAATTCCAAGTTCCTTTTGCTGAATGTTTTCATCTGTATTTTACAGGAGTAAAAGGAGCGAGAATCCATGCCAAGTACTTAAGGCCGAAAGATAAGTTGTACCCGGGTAAACATCCGGCAGTTCTTCAATTTCACGGTTATTCGGGAAACTGCGGAGATTGGCAGAGTAAACTAAATTATGTAGCTGCGGGATTTTGTGTTGCTGCATTAGATTGCCGCGGACAGGGTGGATTATCCGAGGATGTTGGAGGGGTAAAAGGTAATACCTACAAAGGGCATATAATAAGAGGGCTAGATGACCCTGATCCTGATAATCTTCTTTTCAGACAAATATTTCTTGATACTGCGCAGCTTGCTAAAATTGTGATGTCTTTTCCCGAAGTAGATGAAACAAGAGTAGGTGCAATGGGAGGCTCCCAGGGAGGAGGATTGACCATTGCTTGCGGGGCTTTAGAACCGCGAATAAAAAAACTGGCTCCTGTATTTCCGTTTCTTGCGGATTATAAACGAGTTTGGGATATGGACCTTGCAAAAGCTGCATACGAAGAACTCATGATGTATTTTAGGCTGTTTGATCCAAAACATGAACGAGAAAATGAAATTTTTACAAAGTTAGGATACATTGATATACAACACTTAGCCGGAAGAATAAAGGGAGAAGTATTAATGGGAACCGGCCTTCAGGATACAATATGTCCACCTTCAACTCAGTTTGCCGTATATAACAAAATAAAATCAAAAAAGCGAATTGTTATATATCCTGATTTCGGACATGAGGCATTGCCCGGCTTTGATGATATGGTGTATAGTTTTATGCTGGAGCTTTTGCAATAATTTGCAATAATGTGTTGGAAGTGTTGAAAGTCAAGAAAAACAGGAAAAATATTAAATATTAAATGGATATTATCCTTCATAAAAAATTTTCGATATGAAAATTATACGATGATAAATATTATGAAAAAGTGGTGAGCTTGTGGAAATAAAAACAAATAAAATTCAAAAAACAAATGCAGGTATAATTAATTTGTCGCGAAACCCCATTGTGGCAAAGTATCCGAAAATGCCACTTGAAATAGCAACTTTATTTTTTTGGTTTTCCCTATATACTTATCCTTCAATCTTTTCTCCTTATTTAAAAGAATTAAAAATCGATACCGGCGCAATAGGAATAATATTAAGTTCATATGGACTTGCCCAGGTTATTTTCAGAATACCCATCGGTATTTTTTCTGATAAATTAAAAGATAGAAAAAGTTTCGTTATTGCAGGAATAATTTTCTCAGTAATAAGCGCATTGGGATTACTCCTTTTTAAGCATCCAGTTTTAATCTACATATCAAGGCTGCTTGCAGGTGTTGCAGCATCTTCCTGGGTAGTATTCTCAGTGCTCTATTCGTCGTATTATAAACAAGGGGATTCTTCCAAAGCGATTTCAAGAATATTTATATTCCAAAATGCCGGAAATATGGCAGCTATGTTTATAGGAGGAGTGATTGCGGAGAGTTTTGGATGGGAAGCTTCTTTTGTCGCCGCAGGTATAGCAGCTTTAATTGCTTTACTTATGGCTGTCTTTGTAAAAGATGACAGCAAGGAATTAACAAATACAAAACTGCCAGAAAAAAAAGATGAATCAATTAATTCAAATTACGAAGCCATTAACTCAAATTGCAGGCCCGATGCCTGGAGTAACGGTAACAGTAAAACATCTACAATAACAATCAAAGAACTAATATCAGTAATAAACAACCGTGTACTTTTAACAGTATCATTTCTTGCTATATTGATGCAGTTTAACAATACTGCAACAGTAACGGGGTTTACTCCTCTACATGCGGAAGCTATAGGAGCAAATAAATTTCAATTAGGTTTGCTTACTTTATTCTCTCAGCTTCCAGGAATATTTGCGTCCATAATAGGGAGTAAAGGAGTATATATTAAAATTGGAGAGAAAAAGACATTAACAATTGCATTTTTCTTAACGGCTGTTTTTTCAGGAGTCATACCTCTTGTAAAAACTATGGAAATGTTGTATTTCACCCAATTTCTAAACGGATTTTTCAGAGGAATTTTAATACCTGTATTAATGGGATTGGGAATAAAAAATGTTGAACCGGCCAAAAGGGCAACTGCTATGGGTGCTTTCCAGGCTATATATGCAATCGGAATGGTAGCGGGACCTGCGGTATTCGGATTTATTTCACAAGCGACGGAAATGTGGGTCGGATTTTTATCAGCAGGGTTTATATCATTAATTGGATCTATTGTTGCGCTTACAGCATTGAAACATTGAAAGAGTAAGGTTAAAGAATAAACAGAAAGTATTGAACTAATTGAATTGATAGCATTGAAAGATAAAATTATTACTGTAAAGAAAGGTGATTAAATGATAAACGCGCCATATGCAGAACAAGCTTTTGAACATCTATATAAATTCTGGCGGTTTGAAAACCATAACCGGCCGGCAATAGCTATAACAACAAAAAACCCTAATTATATATATAAAGAGATAAATACGCCGGAAAAGATAATTGACCGCTGGTTAGATATTGATTATGTGATAAATGCTAACCGTGACCGGTTAAATAGGACCCTTTTTTATGGAGATGCTTTGCCTTGCGTAAACTTAAATCTCGGTCCCGATGTATTTGCAGGTCTTTATGGATGTGAGTTGATTCATGATGAGTGTACAAGCTGGGCAGTTCATGATACCAGCAGGCCATTAAAGGATTATGACCTATCAAAAGTTGATGAAGAAGGTTTTTGGTGGAAAAAAACCATGGAAATGACAAAAGCTTTGGTAGAAGATTCAAATGGTGATTATCTTGTAGGAGTTACCGACATTCATGCCGGGCTTGATGCTTTAGTAAGTTTGCGGGGACCGGAACAAGTTTGTCTCGATTTATATGATGAACCTGCGGAAGTAAAGCGTTTATTAATGGA
>DUMC01000176.1 GCA_012840075.1 Clostridiaceae bacterium
AAGTTTAAATGGATTAGATATGGTTTATAATAATTTACTAATTCTATTGAATAAAAGGTGCATAGGAACAGAGACCCAGGTAATAAATCAGAATAATATTTCAGAGTTGAAAAGTCATTATACTTTTACAACAAACGAAATGAAATATTTTATTGATTCCATATCTAATGGTTATACCAAGGAAAGTATTAATATAATGAAAAGGGTGATGGAATATAATTACAGAAAGAAAATAAATTGTTTTCAGTTTTCTTCACTGTGTTACGAGTTCATTAATTTATGTATAAAAGCCGTTATTGATGCACGTTCTTATTTACCGGAAGAAATAGATATTATCCAGGTCCAGAATGTACTTAAATCTATCGTTTGCTATGAAGATTATGTTCAAGTATGTGAAAATTTTATTGAGAAAATATCAAGTTATTTTGTTAAATCAGAATATAATGATGATTATGTTATTGACTATATATTAAAATATATACGAGAAAAATATTATGAAGATATATGCTTGGATTTATTTGCTGAAAAGTTGAATCTATCTAAAGTTTATATATGCAAACACTTTAAAGATAAAGTAGGGATCAACCTTATTGATTATTTGAATAAATATAGAATGGAAATAGCTTGTGAAAAATTGAAAAATACGGACTTGAAAATAAAAGACATCGCAAACGAAGTAGGGATAGAAAATGTAAACAGTTTTATCAGGATATTTAAAAAATATTATGGAATTTCACCAGGTGAGTACAGGACATATACGGCAGTTATGAGTAGAAATACTTGACACAGTGGTTGAGTAAAAATACTGCAATGCTTGGTAGAGAGATACTAAGTAGAAAAGGTTGATGAGTAACAATAAAGCCAGGTGCATCACAATGCAACCTGGCTTTATTGGTATTATAAACTAGTTAAGTTTTGATTTAAATTCATTATAAGAGTCGTTATATAATTTAATTAAATCATTTACACCTAAAGCTTCAAGTTCTTTTACATAGGCATCCCATTCGGACAGAGGTCTTTCACCAAGGATGAATTTGGATATATTTTCTTCCATAAATGTATTAATATTAGTTTCAAGTATATTCTTTTGTTCTTCTGCTGCAGGTGTAAATGGAACGAATGGTACTCTGTAAGGATGATCATATTTTTTAGCTTCATAAAGGGCGTTCATTGTTTCCGGAGAATAAGTGCTGATCATTCCTTCCGGATCTATTACAAGGAAGAATCCTCTCTGGAAGAACCCGTACTTAACAATCACGTCAACATAACCAGCACCGTCTGCAATATCCTTGTATTTTTTCTTACCGTTAACTACTTCGTACGATTCACCTTCAACACCCCAGGTATAGAGGTTAATTGCTTCTTCCGTATACATGTTATCCAAATATTTAATACAAGCATCTATGTTTTTTGAAGTGGAAGAAACACTTAATCCCAAAATTAACAGTGTATCGTTAGTTGAATGTTGGGCAATACCATTGGGGCCTCCCTTAAAAGGCGGCATAAAAGCAAGTGTAAATTCAGGATTTTCCTGCCTCATTGGAACGTTAAAGAAATCGATTCTGGCAATATAGTCTGAGGTTATAAAACCTTTATTGGTAGAAATCAAATCCTGCCACCCTTTTGTATCAAGTGTAAGGCTATTGGGAGGTATAAGCCCTTCTTTATACATTTTATTAAAGAATGCTATCATTTCCTTGAAGTTATCTTCAATAGGTCCATATACCCACTTATTCAGACTGTTGTTATAATACATCGGATATCCGGTATTCCATTGAACACCGATTCTTCCAAAAATGCTAAGGAAACCTCTGTTGCACAGGGGATAAGAATCAGGATATAAATTCTTCAAAGTTTTCGAAACCTGATATACTTCTTCATCTGTTTTTGGAATTTCGAGATTGTGCTTATCAAATAGATCCTTTCTATACATCCAGAAAGTTCTGTTTCCTGCTTCACCGTAACCTAGGTTCGGAAGCATAAATAATTCTCCATTGGCTGAGTAATAATAAGACAAGTAATCTTTATGTTGTTCAGCCCATTTCTTAAAATTTGGCATCTTGTCAAGATATTTGTTAAAATCAATGAGAGCTCCTTGGTAACCCATTTTAATTACTTGATTGTAATCTGTCTGGTAAATTAAATCTGTCATTTCACCTGATGCCATATCAAGGTTTAGCTTTTCATAGTATCCATCTTGGATGGCTGTTACTTCCAGGTCTACATTATACAATTCCAGAATCTTTTTTCTAAGGAATGCATCCGGATTGTATGGATAAGTAGGATGTTCAACTATGGACATTGTTAGTTTTACAGGCTTTTCAAATAACTTGCTGCCGCTTCCTGCAGGTTGTGTTGCATCGCTGGATGTTCCACTGGATGTCGTAGAAGGCGTTGTTTTGTCACCGGTGCCGGTATCCTTGCCTTGGCATCCTGCAATGGTTGATATAATAAGAATTACAACCATTAGCAAAGACAATCTTTTCATAATTTTCATAAAATTAAACCCTCCTTAAAATATATAAAATATAATTTAAAATAAAAATAAGCGTATTAAGTTATTCTTTTAATGAGCCAATCATTATCCCTTTCACAAAATATTTCTGAAGAAAAGGATAGATTATAATAATTGGTACAATTGCTACAATAATTGTAGCGTTTACAAGGGATTCACTCATTATAAGATTATCGCCCATTCCCATTGCTGCTTCCTGGCTTCTATTTGTTCCGGCGATAAGAAGCTGTTTTAAATGGATTTGTATAGGATATTTATTTGGATCTTTAAGATAAATATATGGTGTAAAATAAGAATTCCATAATCCAACGGCATAGAAAAGGCTGATTGTTGCTAAAATTGCAGAGGATAAAGGTAATACAATGTAGAATAAAATTCCAAAATCATTGAGGCCGTCTATCCTACCTGAATCTTGAAGGTCTTGTGGAATAGTTGAAAAGAATGTTTTCATAACCATTAAATTCCATGCGCTTACAGCTCCAATTAAAACAATTACCCATGTAGTATTAATCAAGCCTAGCGCTCTCATTGTAAGATATTCGGGGATAAGACCACCGCTAAAAAACATCGTAATAATTATCATTACTGAAAAAAACCTATATCCAAAGAGCTTTTTACCTTTGCTTAAGGCATATGCACCGCAGGTTGTCACAACCATTGATATAAGAGTACCTAGAACAACATATTTAATAGTATTCCAATATGACAGCAACAAGGATGAATCGGAGAGAACAATTCTATATGCATTAAGATTAAATCCTTTAGGGTAGAATGTAACTTCATTTTTCATTATATATATATTATCAGATAATGAAACAGCAATGATATTTAACATGGGATAAATAATTGTAAAGGCAACAAGTATTATGAATAAATACTTAAATACCGAATATATTGAAAATTTTTTAGTTACCATGTCATTCTCTCCTTTTGGCATTTAAACAGAAATATGCGGAATAAGTGCTAAAGCTTATTTACCATAAGCTATATTCTGAGAATTTTCGTGCTGCATAATTTGAAGTGACTAAGAATGCCAAGTTAATTAATGAGTTAAATAAGCCAACTGCCGTGGAGTAACTAAATTGTCCACCTACAAGTCCTTGACGGTAAACATATGTGGATATAACATCGCTTACTGAATAAGTCGCGGGTACTTGCATTAATAGTGTTTTTTCAAAACCAACACTAAGAAGTGATCCGGTTCTCAAAATTAGCAGTGTTATAATTGTTGGCATTATGCTTGGTATTGTTATATATATTATTTGATGAAATTTATTTGCACCATCCATAACTGCTGATTCATACAGAGAAGGATTAATATTTGATATTGCAGCAAAATAAATAATAGCGTTCCAGCCGGTATGCTGCCACATATCGGTTAGAACATAAAGTGTTCTGAAATACCGCGGATATGAAAGCAGATCTATGGGTTCCATACCTAATGAAACAAGGAAATTACTAATAAAACCTGATCCTGGTGTTAAAAA
>DUMC01000177.1 GCA_012840075.1 Clostridiaceae bacterium
AGTGCTGATATAAAGCAAAGGCTTCCCCATAAATTAAAAAGAAAAGGAAAATTTTACTTGTTCAGGGTTAAGCAGATGGAATAAACAGCTTTTTTCAAAGCTTAATATGAAATTTTCACACAGTCTGACGGTTCTTTCGTCTCATAAGACAGGGGGACGGTTCTTTCGTCTCAAAAAGGCGAATAAGACGGGGGATGGTTCTTCCATCTAAGACAGAGGAATTAAGACAGAGAGACGGTTCAAGACTGCTGAACTGAAAAATCAATTTTGTTTGAGAAATAAGCACTAAAACACCTCATAACTCCGCTAGCATTTTTTAAAAGTGGCAATTTTTTCAGCTTTTTTCAGCAGTTTTGGACGATTCTTTTGTCTAAAAAAAGCCAAAGATCATAAGTAAAATAGACAGCTTTTTGCTCTTCAGATATAACAGAACCATCTTCTTGTCTTGCCTTACCCACAAAGACAAGAGAACCGTCCCTCTGTCTAATTTGTAAACTAATGCAAATTACTTTTCACACAGTCTGCCGTCCCCTTGTCTCACCGTCCCCCTATCTTTTTAACAAATTAATCACTCCCAATGTAAGCTTTATTACCATTTCAGCCATATAACGGGCGGATTTTTTCATGTCGTCGTTAAGCCATTTTTGAACAATGCCAACACATCCGGTTATTGTAAAGGAATAAACATATTCTGCATCTTCCTTGGTGATCTTGCTGTTGTCGGTTAGTTCGTTAATTATTGTATCATATACAAGGGTCATAACTCTTTTTTGGAAATTTAGTCCTCCGCGTTCGCTTAACAGTAGTTTGCATAATTTGGCGTTTGCTTTTATGTAGTCGAAAATTTTTTCCGCAAGTAAAACAGGATTAACTTCGTTTTTATTTTTCTGTTCCAATTCGCTAAGATAGTCTTTAATATTATCAAGAAACTCATCTTCTATTTTCCGAAGTAAATCATATTGATCAGTATAATGGGAATAAAAAGTTGAACGATTAACATCGGCATTTTCGCAAATTTCTTTTATAGTTATTTGGGAAATGTCCTTTTTTTCAAGCAGATTTATAAGGCTTTCTTTTATTACCATTCTGGTATACTTAACCCTTCTGTCGATTTTGTTGCTTTTCATTTTCATTGTTAATCCCCCAATTTTTTTAAATATGTTGAGTATTAATCATGTTTGAGGTTTTGTGTTTAACAACTAACATATAAAAAACATCTGTCTGTTGTATTATAGCCACGATGTTATTAAACTATATATATAATGATTTGTCAACATTGTGTATGTTAACATAACTATTTTCAGTATCATTACATTAAAACGATAATTATTAAACAACACACATGTTAAACAAGCATGTACATTAAACAAGGAGGGAACAAATGGAAAACATCTTATACTCAATTGTTAGACACCAAAAAACCGTATTATTTACCTTTTTAACTGCTACCGTTATATGTGCCTTTTTATCAACGTTGGTTTTTGTAAATTACAACATTGTGGATTATCTGCCTAAGGACGCCCAATCCACTACTGCAATTAATATAATCAAAGATGAGTTTGAAGGTGAGTTTCCCAACGCAAGAGTGATGATTACAAATGTGTCAATTATAGAGGCGCTGGAGTATAAGGAGAAAATATCGGCAATAGACGGGGTTACTTCTGTCAGTTGGCTTGATGATGTTATAGGCTTGGATACACTTAAATCAACACCCATTGAATTTTTAGATACTTCTATAGTAAATAACTATTACAGCGACAATACTGCCTTGATGACTTTATCCATTGAAAGTGGGAAAGAAACTGGTGCAGTCAATGCCATTTATGAGCTAATAGATGAAAATAACGCTGCTGCAGGTGAAGCTGTTAATGCTGCGAGAATGCAAGCTATGGCAGTTTCGGAAGTACTAAACGCAATGGCAATTTTACTTCCAATTATAATAGTCATATTGATACTTTCAACAACCTCATGGATAGAGCCTCTGCTTTTCTTAACTACTATAGGAGTTGCAGTTATTATTAATATGGGAACAAATATTATATACGGTGAAATATCTTTCATAACACAAACAGTCAGCCCGATTCTGCAAATTGCAGTATCTATGGATTACGCTATATTTTTGCTCCATAGTTTTAACGAATACCGTAATTCTCATGAGCCACAAAAAGCAATGGTACTTGCCATAAAGCAATCTTTACCTACTGTTGCAGCGAGTGCGGCGACAACTGTAGTAGGTTTTACTGCATTAATCTTCATGCGCTTCACTATTGGTGCAGATCTGGGAGTTAGCTTACTTAAAGGTGTCACACTTAGCTTTATCTCTGTTATGGTGTTCTTACCTGTCATAACCCTCATGAGCTACAAAGCTATTGATAAGACAAGACATAAAAAACTTATGCCGGACTTTAAAAAAGCAGGAAATCTGTTGATGAAATTGAGAATACCATTTTTGATACTTGTGTTGATCGTTCTCATACCTTGCTTTCTTGGTCAAGCCAACGTGGAATTTCTGTATGGAACAAGCAAAATTGCAAATGCATCCCGAGTTGGAAGAGACACTTTATTCATAAAAGAAAAGTTCGGCGAGGAAAATGTTTTAGTATTATTGGTGCCAAAGGAAAGTCCGGGCAAAGAAAAAGAACTTTGTGATGCGCTTTCTAAGATACCACATGTTACAAATGTCGTATCTTTCGTTACGGCCATAGGGACCGAAATACCGAGAGAATTCGTTCCTGAAGATGCCGTTAACCAGTTCTATTCCGAAAACTATTCGCGAATAATCATTTATACCGATACAGAAGAAGAAGGTGAAAAAACTTTCAATACTGTTGAGGCTGTTATTAACACGGCTGCAGAGTATTATGATACTCATTACCTCGCAGGTCAAAGTGCCGCGCTATACGACATGAAAAACATTATTTCCGCAGATAATGTTATTGTTAGCTTGATAGCTGTAATTGGAATATTTATAGTCTTGTTGGTTACGTTTCGCTCCCTGTTCATTCCGTTAATATCAATATTTACAATTGAAACGGCAATATGGATTAATTTATCCATCCCATACTTTACAGGAAATGCTTTAAGCTTTGTAGGATACCTGATCATTAACACGGTTCAGCTTGGAGCAACTGTTGATTATTCCATATTGTTCACCAACAATTATTTGAACAACAGAAAAACTTTGCCTAAAAAAGATGCCATGAGAATTACTATAGAAGATAATCTGGCAGCTATCCTTACATCAGCCTGCATTCTTGCAACAGCAGGATTCGCATTGGCATACACTTCAAGCAACCCGATTATTTCTGACCTTGGAATGCTGCTGGGAAGAGGAACACTGTTATCCCTCACTATGGTATCCTTCGTACTTCCGGCTTTACTTGTATTATTTGACAGGCGAAACAAACGAGGTCAAGCTTTAGCAAACTAGATTAGGCTTTAACTAACAAGGTCAGGTTTGAATAATTCACCTGAATAATATACTTAGCTTTTTCAAGCTAAGTTAAACTTGAATAATAATATTTATAAGCTGAATCATACTTGAGTAGTCCATTTGAATAATTCATTTGCTTGAATAATTAACTTGCTTGGCTTCCAAGCTAAGCCTGACTTGGATATTTCACCTTTATTAAGTTCAAAGTTAGAATAAAAAAAATAAAAGGTGCCGAGAACAAAAAAAGCCAAGAATCAATTGCATCAAGTTTGAGTTAAATTTCATTCATCAATTATGAATACACCAACGATAATATCAAAAGCTTAATGAATATATAAAAAAATAATGCCAAAAGTTTTACGAATATATAAATGATAATTCCAAAAGCCTTATAAAAACACAAAATGACATGTCAAAAGCTTTGAAAAACATAAATAAGGAGGAGTGCAATCAGTAATGAAAAATATTTTATCATTGAAAAGGATTTCATCCATGGTTTTCATACTTACCATAACATTTATATTTGCCCTTTTATCAACCTATGTTATCCCTGCATCAGCCGCAAACACCCCATCACCAAAGGAAGAAGTTGTCTACGGCCTTCTTAATCTAGACGGAAGTGTTAAAGATCTCTATGTAGTAAATATCTTTGATGGCGGTTCAATTATTGATTACGGCAATTATTCCGACATAAGAAACTTGACCACATCTGAAAAGCTCAATAAAAACGGTGATGAAATAACTATAAATACAACTGCTGATAAATTTTACTATCAAGGAACTCTTGAGCGCAGGGAACTGCCCTGGGATATTTCAATTAAATACTTTTTAGACGGCAAAGAACTAGAAGGAAAAGACCTTGGCGGAAAAAGCGGTGCACTAAAAATCATTATTTCTATAAAACGGAATAACAAAGTAAACAGCACCTTTTTCAATAATTATGCTTTACAGGTTACCATTTCTCTGGATAGTAAGCTATGTTCAAACATAAAAGCCGATAACGCAACTGTAGCAGAAGCAGGAAATAAAAAGCAGCTTTCTTTCACAGTTTTACCCGGCAAAGAAGCAGAAATTACTGTTACGGCTGATGTTCGCAATTTTGAAATGGAACCGATATCAATAAACGGAATTAAGCTTGCTCTGGATATTAACATTGATAGCAGTGAATTTAAAAAACAAATTGCAGAACTTATCGATGCCGTAGAAAAACTTGATGATGGCGCTTCTGAATTGCTGGACGGCATTAACCAATTATCAGATGGAATGCAAAAATATCTTGACGGGATTAAAGCTTTTAAGGACGCTCTGGAGCAGATTCCTAAAGGTGTGGACAAACTAAATGAAGGTGCATCTTTAATAAAAAATGGTTTATCTGAATTATCAAAACAAAACGAATCCATATTGAACGGCTCATTAGCAATACAACAAGCCACTTTTGATGCCGTCAATGCTCAACTAAATACTCAGCTTAGTAACATAGGATTAAGCATACCTCCTCTCACCCCAGAAAATTATAATGAAATATTGTCAAGTGAACCTTTATCTTCTATCTCCGATTTTGCCAGCGTCAAGCAACAACTTGACGGTGTAATCCAGTTCACCCAAGGATTAAAAAGCTACTTGGATGGAGTATCGCAACTTGATGCCGGAACTTCGGAATTAGTAGTGGGTATATCGGAATTTAAGACCTCAACCTCAACAATAGCTGCATCTGCAAACGAACTTTACAATGCAGGAGTAGATCTAAACGCTGCAATGAAAAAACTAAGGGATGGCATTGCTTCGTATAAAGCAGGTACAAAAGAATTTAATGAAGGTATATCTGATATAAATTCCGAAATAGACAGTAAAATTAGCGAAATACTTGATAGTATAACTGGTAGTGATGATAAAGTAGTATCTTTTGTATCAGATAAAAACACAAACGTTACCGCTGTTCAATTCGTACTAAAAACAGATCTTATAAATCTTCCTGAAATTCAGGAAACTGTAAAACCGGAGCCAGCAAAATTAACAATTTGGCAAAGATTATTGAAATTATTTGGAATATAGTAACCAAAGCCCATTAATATATGGGCTTTATAATCTCTTTATAGTTCTCTTTATCATTCTCAAGGATTTAATTTTTAATTTAATACTATTATAGTTATTGTTATATTGCCAATTAGTTATAGTAATTGTTATTTTGCCAATTAGTTACCTTGCACTAATTAATAGAAAATTTCAAAGACTGTATAAAACAAAGTGCAAATAAGGTTTTATTTCAACTTTCGTATACTCAGCATAGTATAACTCAGCATTAGCATAGTATAACTCAGCATTGTAGTATTAATTTAATTTAATTAAAATTCAATTAATTTTTTATTTTTCTTTAATTTAATTTAATGGCGTTTTTTTGTTTATTTAATATTTAATTTTTTATTTTTTATATCTTTTTTATTATCTATCTCTTTTATTATATTTTTTATTTTCATCCGGCATTTATTTGTTCATATATTTGTTTATTCATCATATATTCTTTTTATTCAATTTAGTTTTTCTGATACTTAATTTAGTTTAGTCTTTCTATTATTTAATTAGCCTTTCCAATATTAACTTATTCTTTCTAATATCCTTGCTTTTTGCACAGCATATACCTCCAGCCTATGGAGCGCCCTGGTGCATACAGTATAAAATAGCTTATCCTCGTCTGATGCATATTCATCAACTGACAGTACTGCCGCAACAACAACATCAAATTCAAGACCTTTCGCAAGATAGGACGGTAACACTAATACACCTGATGGCATTTTATCATCTCCACTGGCCACAAGTTTTACCGGTAAATCCTTTTTCAGATAATTGTATACTTGATAACAATCATTTAATGTTCGGCATATCACGGCAATCGAACGAAAATTTTCTTTCTTTATGCTCTTTAAATAATCTGTAATTAAATTGCATACATCTTCTGCCGTAACACCGGTTTTTACCCCCGGCATTTTCCCACTTCTTCCGTAAAGAACAGCTTTTGAAGGAATTATGCGATTTGCAAAATTCATAATTTCAAGTGTGGAACGATAGCTTTTATTTAACTCAAAATACTCAAAATTTCCCGGTTCTATAAGTTCTGCTGCGGATTTCAGACTTCCAATACCACTTGCCGGGTTTATGTTCTGATTCACATCACCCAACAGTGTAACAGCGCAGTGAGAGTAAAGTCGTGAAAACAACTTATAAGCTACATAGGAGTAATCCTGCGCCTCATCAATTATTACATGTTTTATTTCCTGGTCAGGGTCAATCATTCCGAGCAAAAACATCAAATAAAGTATTGGAGCCTGATCCTCATAATAAAGGATACCTGAATCTAATGCTTCTATAGTATGATTACGTGCATCCTCCGAAAGAATACCGCCACAAGCACTCCAAATTTCTGAATTTTCAAATAACATGCGATAAATTGTCTTGATTTTTATAGAAAACATATTTTTTACATCCCTAATAATCTTTTCCATCTCCCTAGCTAACTTTGCCCGGCTTAATGCTTTAATTTTAGCTTCATCAATATATTCGTCACTATTAGAAAGCTCATTTATAATTTCCTGGGATCTCTTTTTCTCAAATTCCGTTACTCTTGTTGCAACCAAATTTTCCATTCTGGCAAGTCTTTTAGCCAAAGGCATATGACGGTAGCTTTCGTAAAAAAGCTCTTCCAATTCTTCTTTATCAGCAAAAACATTATTTCCATGTCTTATTTCTGCAAACTGTATGATGTTATTTTCAAAAATCTCCGCAAATTTTTCCAATACAGAAATAAACTCTTTTGATGCTTTATAAGATATGCTCTGAAAACGGCTTTCAGTTTTATCCTTATTTTTATGGGAAAGCTGCCATTCCATCATTTCAGAGTATGATTCGTATTTTCCAAACGTATCTCTTAATATCTTTTGTGCAAGGTCTGTTAATGTAATGCTGTATATGTTTTCCTCACCTAATTCCGGTAAAACTGATGATATATATTCTGTAAAAACTCCATTTGGTGTATAAAGGCAAATGTTTTCCGCTCTTATACTGCCTCGGTGACGATAAAGCAAATACGCCGCTCTATGCAAAGCTATGGAAGTTTTTCCGCTGCCTGCAGGACCCTGCACTGCTATTATTCTTTTACCTTCATACCTAATGGCTTGATTTTGCTCCCTCTGAATTGTACTAACTATGGTTTTCATCCTGTTATCTGCACTTCTGGCAAGAATCTCCTGTAAAATATCATCTTCGATGGTAATATTACTATCGAACATTAAAATAAGCTTGCCTTTTTCTATCCTATATTGCCTTTTAAGAAGCATATCTCCTTTAATATAACCTGAAGGGCTCTTATATTGAGCCCTTCCCGGCTCATAGTCATAAAACATGCTGCTAACAGGGGCCCGCCAATCATATATAAGAATCTCTCCTGTATCGTCTTTTCGAAGTCCATAAATACCTATATAAAAACTTTCTGCATCCCTACCATCCTCACGAAAATCAATACGGCCGAAATATGGTGAAGCAAGTTGTTTCTCAAGCATTTTGATCCTTTTATTATTCTCCGATGCATCGATCAAACTTCTTTTTAAGAGCATAATGTCCTGTATAAACGTTGGGGTTTTCTCTAATGTCTGGATGCCGGAAAGTGCGCCAACACCCTCCCACATTTCTTTATTTATATCACGCATTTGTTTTCTGTATTCAGCTAACTTTTTCTGCCTTTTTGCCAACTCACTTTCTATCTCCTGTTTCACTTTTTCAAGTTTCTTACATTCATTCTCCCACTCGGGATGCATATCAACACCTCCCTCTATTATCTTTGATTTTCTTAATATTTCTCGCTCATTCTTAGAATTTGACTTTTACCAAAGAGATTCCCTCATGGATTTTTTAACATTTTAATTCAGTTATTCCTAAATATGTCATCATC